>CAZUGI010000059.1:0-17554 GCA_964619855.1 uncultured Geobacter sp.
CTCGTTCATCGACGAGGAGCTGACTGATCTGGTGGAAGAAGCGGTAATGGCTGAATTCGAGCGGATCGACCAGCGCGGCGGTGTTCTGGGCGCTATGGAGACTCAGTACCAGCGCTCCAAGATCCAGGATGAATCGATGCTTTATGAGCACAAGAAGCACAACGGTGAACTGCCGATTGTCGGGGTTAACACCTTCCTGCATCCGCGCGCCGACGAGGAAGGGTTCGCCGTTCCGGGTGAACTGGCTCGTGCTACCAAAGAGGAGAAGGAACAGCAGATCAATAATCTGCGCGCCTTCCAGGAGCTCAACAAGGACAAGGCTCCTGCGGCATTGAAGAAGCTGCAGGAGACAGCCATCAATGGCGGCAATATTTTTGCCGAGCTGATGGAAACGGTCAAGGTCGCTTCACTCGGTCAGATTTCTCACGCGTTATACGAAGTCGGTGGCAAATACCGCCGCAACATGTAGGAGCGACTATGGACATCTTTCAGGTAATTCGTGATCGCCGCAGTATCCGTAAATACAAGGACACTCCGGTAGAGAGAGATAAAATCGAACAGGTTCTCGATGCGGCTCGTCTGGCTCCATCCTGGAAAAACCTGGAATGCTGGCGTTTTCTGGTACTTACTGATCCGGCGAAGAAAGAAGCCATGCTGTCGGCCTTTACGGACGACAATCCCGGTAAAAAAGCTTTTATGCAGGCTCCGGTCGCGATTGTGGTCTGTGCCGATCCGGCCGATTCTGATTTAAGCCACGGCATTGAATATTATGTGGCCGATGTTTCAATCGCCTTTGAGCATGTCTGCCTGGCGGCCCATGCACTGGGGCTTGGCACCTGCTGGATGGGGCTGTTTGATGAGGATGATATGAGGTCAAAGCTCAACATTCCGCAGAATATGAGAATAGTCGGTGTCACTCCGCTCGGCTATCCCGATCAGGAGCCGAAGCCGCGTCCCCGCAAGGAGCTGTCAGAAATCGCATTTTTTGATGAGTGGCCCACATAACATCAAACGCAGCAGGAGAAAATAAATGATTACACGTGACGAATCGTGCCGGCGTATCTCGGCCATGCAGAGCATTCTCAGGGAAAAGGGGCTTGACGGAGCGCTGTTTATCTTCCCGATTGATGTGTATTACTATGCCGGAACCCGTCAGAACTCTACCCTCTGGTTGCCTGCTGAAGGTGACCCTATGATGCTGGTTCGCAAAAGCTACTCGCGGGCCAAAGAGGAGAGCCCTGTTGCTGACATCAGGCCTTTCCCATCCAGCAAGGAATTCCCGGCTCTGTTTGGCGACCATATCAAAAAAATCGGCTTTACCTTCGATGTTGCACCGGTACAACAACTGAATTTCTACAGTAAGATGCTTCCCGGCCGTGAATTCGTGGATATTTCTGCAGCTCATCGCGAGTTGAAGTCAGTCAAGTCCGGGTTTGAGCTGGAGCAGTTACGTCTGGCCGGAGCAGCCAGCTGCGCGGTTTTTGCCACTGTCCCGGAATTCCTGAAGCGCGGCATGCGCGAGATTGATATCGCCGCAGAGCTCGAGTGCAGGTTGCGTAAGGCCGGCAGCGAAGGCTACGTCCGTATGCGCTCCTATAATCAGGAGCTGTTCATGGGGCTGGCTGTGTCGGCCGGCGGTGCCAGCTACGGTTTCTTCGACGGCGCTGTCACCGGCCGCGGGCTGTCCAGTGCATCACCGCACGGGGCATCGCGAGAGCTGCTTCGGGATAATGAGCCGATCCTGCTGGATTATTCCTTCGTCCATGACGGCTACATTACCGATATGACCCGCGTGTTCGTATTCGGAACGCTGGATGACGAGTTAAGGCGAGCCTTTGATCTTTCTCTGGAAATACAGGATGCCCTTCAGAAGGCCCTTAAGCCGGGAGCTATCTGTGAAGAGCTCTTTTTCATGGCCGCTGCCATGGCTGAATCGGCCGGCTTTGGCAAGAACTTTATGGGGATGCCCGGAGAGCAGGCTAAATTCGTTGGACATGGTGTCGGACTTGAGCTTGATGAACTGCCGGTTCTGGCTCAAGGATTCAAGGCGCCGCTCCAGGCTGGCCAGACTATTGCCATTGAACCCAAATTTGTCATCCCCGGCAAAGGGGGCATTGGTATTGAGAATACTTTTGCCGTGGCAGCCGAGGGCGGCGAAAAAATTACCAATATGCCGGACCAGATCATATACCTGTAACTACGTTAACCAATTAGAGGAGGCCGTAACATGAGTGATGTATTTGTAATCGAAGGGAAGAGAACTCCATTTGGCTCGTTCGGTGGCTCACTGTCGGATGTCGATTCAACAGTGCTGGGTACGACCGCCATCAAAGGTGTCCTGGCAGGAGCCGGCCTTGATCCCTCGGCGGTCAGCGAGGTGATTGTCGGTCAGGTGCTCTCAGGCGGAGTAGGACAGGCCCCGGCGCGCCAGGCTATGCGTGGGGCAGGAATTCCTGACTCCACTCCGGCAATGACCATCAACAAGGTTTGCGGAAGCGGGCTTAAGGCCGTCATGCTCGGTGCAAACTCGATTCGCCTCGGAGAGGCCGGCATTGTTGTGGCAGGCGGCATGGAGAACATGTCCATGGCTCCCTACTTCCTCAAAAAGGCACGCAACGGTTTCCGTATGGGTAACGGCGAGATATTCGACCTGATGATCCATGATGGTTTGACCGACCCGTATACAGGTGTTCATATGGGGATTATTGGCGAAGCCAGTGCCGAGCGCAATAGCCTGTCACGAGAAGAGCAGGATGACCTTGCACTTCGTTCATATAAGTTGGCTCAGGCTGCAGTGAAAGGTGGCGTTTTCAAAGATGAGATTTCGCCTGTCACTAAATCGGTGCGTGGCACAGATACGGTAATTGCCGATGATGAAGAACCTTTCAAGGTTGATTTCGACAAGGTGACCAAACTGAAGCCGGTCTTCAAGAAGGACGGCACTATTACAGCCGGTAACGCTTCCACCATCAACGATGGGGCTGCCATGCTGCTCCTGGCCGGTGCTGATTCTGTCAAGAAATACAACCTGACTCCCAAAGCCCGGATCGTTGCCTCTGCCACCAGCAGTCTGCATCCGGACTATTTCCCCGAAGCACCGGTATCAGCCATTCAGGCCGCCTGTGACAAGGCCGGGCTGAGAGTCGAGGATATCGACCTGTTTGAAATCAACGAGGCCTTTGCATCAGTAACGCTGATCGCGATCAAGAATCTGAAGCTTGATCCGGACAAGGTCAACGTCAACGGCGGTGCCTGTGCAATAGGTCATCCGATCGGGGCCAGCGGCGCCCGACTGGCAATAACTGTTATTAGAGAACTGCATAAACGCAATTTGCGCTATGGTCTGGCCACGCTCTGCATAGGCGGAGGCGAAGCTGTTGCAGTGATATTCGAAAGGGTTTAGGAGGATAATATGATTAAAACAATCAGTGTTCTTGGTGCTGGACAGATGGGCAACGGCATTGCCCATGTATTTTCACAATTCGGTTATGACGTTGTACTCTTTGATATTGCTCAGGCCCAGCTTGATAAGGCGGTGGCAACGATAAAGCAGAATCTGGAGCGGCAGGCCAAAAAAGGGGCCATTCCGGAAGCGCTGGTTGGTGAAACCATGGGGCGCATAAAGACCACTCAGGAGATGGGCGATCTGGCACATGTCGATTTTGCTGTTGAGGCGGTCACCGAATATGAACCGCTGAAACTGGAAATATTCAAAAAACTGGATGGGATTGTCAAAGATGGCGCTATCCTGGCCTCCAATACCTCCTCAATCCCGATTACCAAGATTGCATCAGTAACAAAACGACCGGACAAGGTTATCGGCATGCATTTCATGAACCCGGTTCCTGTCATGAAGCTGGTCGAGATAATCCGTGGTCATGCCACCAGTGATGAGACCTTTGCCTGTACTTCCGAACTGGTTGCCAAGCTTGAAAAGGAGATGGCAGTCTCTCAGGATTATCCCGGATTCATCGTCAACCGCATTTTGATCCCGATGATAAACGAGGCGGCTTTTGCTCTCTATGAGGGGATTGCGACCGCAGAAGATATCGACAAGGGGATGAAGCTCGGCACCAACCAGCCTATGGGGCCACTGACACTGGCCGATTTCATCGGGCTGGATACGGTGCTGGCAATTGCTAATGTCCTGTATGACGGTTTCAAGGATCCCAAATATCGTCCCTGTCCACTGCTGGTAAAGATGGTGAATGCGGGATACATGGGTCGCAAATCGGGGAGAGGTTTTTACACTTACTAGGGGGGATTAAATGGAATTCAAAAATCTGTTGCTTGAAACAGCTGACGGGATAGCAACCCTTTCGATAAACCGGCGTGAAGCGATGAACTCTCTGAATAGTGCGGTATTAGCCGAATTGGAGTGTGCACTTTATGAGTTGGATCTGGATGACTCTATTAAAGTGGTCATTATTACCGGGGCAGGCGAGAAGGCCTTTGTTGCCGGGGCGGATATCAAGGAAATGTCTGAAATGTCTTCCTTTGAAGGTCACAATTTTGCCCGTACAGGCCAGCGTGTCATGCTGTTTATCGAAAATATGAAAAAACCGGTGATCGCTGCCGTAAACGGTTTTGCTCTGGGTGGTGGACTCGAACTGGCACTGGCCTGTGATTTTATCTATGCCTCTGAGAAGGCCAAAGTCGGTTTTCCTGAGGTCGGACTGGGCATCATGCCCGGTTTTGGAGGTACTCAAAATACGGCACGCCTGATTGGTCCTAACAAAGCTAAAGAGCTCGTATTCACCGGCAGGATTATTACAGCCCAGAAAGCTCTGGCCTGGGGTATCGTAAATGAGGTGTTTGCTCCTGAAGAGCTGATGGCAAAAACGCTTGAGACTGCGCGCGAGATCGCAGGTAAAGGATCATTGGGAGTCAGGTACAGTAAAGACTCACTTGTCAATGGACTCAACATGACTAAAGAGGATGGCTTCCGGTATGAAGCCTCACTTTTCGGTGTGCTCTGCTCTACAGAGGACAAACGCGAAGGTATGGGCGCATTTCTGGAAAAACGTAAAGCAGAATTCAAAGGCAAATAAAATATATTACGGAGGGTAACAATGAATTTCGAACTGAGCCAGGATCACAAGGTACTTCAGTCTGCTGTACGTGATTTCGTCGAAAAAGAGATCAAGCCGATTGCCATCAAGATTGATGAAGATCATGCTATTCCGGATGATCTGGTCAAAAAAATGTCAGAAATGGGTTTGATGGGAAGTTACTTCCCCCAGGAGTACGAGGGAGCCGGGCTTGATATGCTCTCCTACTCTATCGTGGTTGAAGAGGTTTCCAAGGCCTGCGGTTCGAGCGGTGTTCTGATTTCGGCACATACCTCCCTTGCAAATAATCCGATTTACGCTTTTGGTACTGAGGAGCAGAAAAAGAAATGGCTGCCGGACCTCAACACCGGCAGGAAAATCGGCTGTTTCCTTTTGACTGAGCCGAATGCCGGCAGCGACGCTGGTGGAACAGCCACCATGTACAAGCGTGAGGGTGATGAGTTTGTCATCAATGGCAGCAAGATTTTCATCACCAACGGTGGTTACCTCGGAACTGGCGTGCTGTTTGCCTCATTTGACCGGTCCCTGAAACATAAGGGCATCAGCGCCTTTATTGTCGATCTGAAATCACCGGGCGTAACGATCGTAAAGAATGAAAACAAGATGGGAATCAGAGGCAGCTACACCACCGCCTTTGCTTTCGATGATCTGCGTGTACCGGCCGAAAACCTGCTGGGTGTTGAAGGCAAGGGCTTTAATATCGCCATGGATACCCTGAACGGCGGCAGAATCGGTATTGCGTCACAGGCGCTCGGCATTGCAGAAGGCGCCTTTGAACGTGCTCTGGCCTACTCCAAGGAACGTAAACAGTTCGATCAGTCCATCAGTGAGTTTCAGGCGATTCAATTCAAACTGGCCGATATGCATGCCCGTATCGAAACCAGCAGGTTGATGATTCACAAGGCAGCCTGGTTGAAAGACAACAAGAAGAGCTATGCCATGGAGTCGGCAATGTGTAAGATGCTGGCCTCCGAGGCAGCCACCTACGTTACCAAAGAGGCGATGCAGATTTTCGGCGGATACGGTTTCATCTGTGATTATGAGATCGAGCGTATGTATCGTGATGCCAAGATCACCGAGATATACGAGGGAACAAACGAAGTACAGAGGGTAGTTATCTCAAAGATGCTGTTGTCTTAGGTCCGTTCATATTTCTGCCATGCCGGCGTTGTCTTCGTCGATCGCTTGTGACTTCGGCCGGAGGCTTCACCCTGCTGGCGCCTTCGCGGTCCTTCTCGACGCCTTGGCCTTACTAAATCTTAACGCCCTGAATTATTCCGGATGTAATGGAGAATGCATGGAAGCAACACGTGAAATTTACTGGAACATCGGCCATGGTGTCGTCATCCCGATGTATATTCTGGCCTTTGCCGCATTCGGCGTTATGGGGTGGGGATTCTGGAAACGACTCCCGATCTGGAAACAGGGCAAAGAGCTTGATCGCTTCGACCGCTATGACCAGCGCGTCAAACGACTGATTTCAGAAGTATTCAGCCAGGAAAAGATTTTCCGGGTTACCGACGGAGGGATATTTCACTCCCTCTTTTTCTGGAGTTTCCTGATCCTGTTTGCCGGCACCATGCTGGTCATGGTTCAGGCCGATTTTTTCACTCCGCTTCTGAAGATCAACATTCTGACCGGAGAGTTTTACAAGGTATTTTCTCTGGTGCTCGATATCGCCGGTCTCGTATCACTGGCCATGCTGACCGGCCTTATTATCCGGCGCTTTATCGTCATGCCAAAAGGGCTTGAGATTGTCAGGGACGACTACATTGTCCTGCAATTGCTGTTAGCAATTCTTGTAACAGGCTTTTTCCTGGAAGGCGCACGTATAGCGGCCACAGAACTGCGGCAGAACCCCGGTCTGGCGATGTTCTCGCCAGGAGGGCTTCTTGCGGCGCAGCCGATGAAAGTCATGAGCCCAGAGGCGTTGCTGGTCATGCACAAGATCCTCTGGTGGTTCCACTTCGTTCTGGTATTGGGATTCTTCTGCGCAATTCCCTACACAAAGCTGCGTCATATACTGACCACCAGCGCCAACGCCTTTCTGGCACCGTTGGAGCCGAAGGGGACCATTTCCACAATCAACATGGAGGATGAAAGTGTCGAACAGTTCGGCGCCGCAGCAGTAGCCGACCTGACCTGGAAAGACATATTCGACGCTGATGCCTGCACCTCCTGCAAACGTTGCCAGGATCGCTGCCCTGCTCACACGACAGACAAGCCGCTCTCCCCTATGAAGCTCATCAAGCAGGTTGGAGAGCTGGCTGAAAGCAACCCGTCCGGTAATCTGATCGAAACCGTCAGCCAGGATGCCCTCTGGTCCTGTACCACCTGCCGTGCCTGTCAGGATATCTGCCCGGCCAACAACGAGCACGTGAACAAGATCCTGGAGATGAGAAGGAACCTGACACTTATGGAGGGCGCCTTCCCCGGTGACGAAGTCCGCACAGCGGTCAGCAATATCGAAGTCAATGGCAATCCCTTCGGTCTGGCTTATGCCGCCCGTGGTGAATGGGCCGACGGTCTTGGCGTTACCACCCTGGAGAGCGGTGAAGAGTTCGACATCCTCTACTTTGTTGGCTGCTACGCCTCTTTCGATAAACGAAACCAACAGGTTGCCAAAAACTTTATCACCATCTGCAACGCTGCCGGAGTAAAAGTCGGCATCCTTGGCAAGGAAGAAAAATGCTGCGGTGAACCGGTCAGAAAACTGGGCAATGAATACCTGTACCAGATGACTGCCGCTGAAAATATCGAACTCATCAAGGCCTACGAAGTAAAGAAAATCGTCACCACTTGTCCGCACTGCTTTAACACTCTGGCACGAGACTATAAAGATCTGGGGCTCGATGTGCCGGTAGAGCACTACAGCACATTCCTGAGCAGCCTCCTTAATGACGAAAAATTGAAACTGACGCCGGAACGGTTTGATTTTACCTACCACGACTCCTGTTATCTGGGTCGCTACATGGACATCCTCGACCCGCCTAGAAGTGTCCTTGCGGCTGCCGGCGGCCGCATCACCGAAATGGACAAATCCGGCTATGACAGCTTCTGCTGCAGTGCCGGTGGTGGTCGTATTCTGGCTGAGGAAAAGCTTGGAAGTAAAATCAGCGAAGTACGGGTTAAGATGGCCCAGGAAACCGGGACACCGCTTCTGGTATCCAACTGCCCCTTCTGTCTGACAATGTTTGAAGACGGCATCAAGACTGGTGGAGCAGAAGGACAGCTGCAGGTTAGAGATCTGGCCGAAATTGTGGCCGAACGTATAGCGTAATAAAGAATTTACAGGAGGTAACAACATGAAACTGCTGGTCTGCATCAAACAGGTCCCGGACCTGGAATCACGCTTTAAACCGAACGCTGAAGGAGTCTGGTACAATGAAACAGATCTGGCCTGGCGAATGAACGAATACGATGAATACGCCGTTGAACAGGCCGTTCAGCTCCGTGAAAAACTTGGTGATACCGCCGAGCTGACTGTGCTCTCCATTGGTCCAGACCGTACTGTGGAGGCGATCAAGAAGGCACTGGCCATGGGAGCTGATAATGCGGTTCACGTCCAGGATCCGGCCGCTGCCGGCAAAGATCCCTGGCAGATCGCCTCGATTATCGCCGCCTATGCCAAAGGCAAGAACTTCGACATTATCTTCACCGGTATGCAGTCCCAGGATCGCGGCTCTGCTCAGGTTGGTGTTACAGTTGCCGAACAGCTCGGCTACTCCTGCACCACTACAATTGTTGGCTTTGAGTATGACGGCGGCACCATCACCTCCAAACGGGAACTGGAAGGCGGTATTAAAGGTGTTGTAAAACTTAAAACCCCGGCTCTGGTGACCTGTCAGCTCGGGCTCAACGTGCCGCGTTACCCGACGCTCCCCAACATCATGAAAGCCAAGAAAAAAGAGATCACGGTCATGGCTCCTGCCGACCTGTTAAGCGATGCGGCTCTGGCGACGACCGCCAGCTTCCACCCCCCTGCCAAAAAAGGCGGCGGCATCGTGCTCGAAGGCGATGTAGGCGCTTTGGTTGACCAGTTGATTGGGATACTCAAAGAAAAAACTGCGGTATTGAGATAGGAGATAACTATGAAAACATTACTGATAGGCGAATACCGCGAAGGAAAGCTGCTTGACTCAACCTACGAACTCTTTGGTTTTGCCACACAACTGGGAGCCGAAACCGCTATGCTGCTGGTTGGAAGCGATGCTCAGCTTCCAGCCTACGGCGGAGTGCTTTACCTCGCTGAAGCTGCCAGCTGCGGCGAATACAACCCCGACCTGCATAAGAAGCTGATCCTCGAAACCGTGCAGAAGGAAAATCCGGACTACATCGTATTCCAGCACTCCTCCTATGGCTGGGACCTGGCCCCGCGTGTAGCCGCTTCCCTTAAGATTGCTCAGGTATCAGAAGTCATCGGCATTGTGGAAGGCGGATTTGAAGTCGGCTGCTGCAACGCCAAGATGCGTCGCACCGTCAAACCGAACAGCGCCAAAGCTGTCCTCACCATTCAGGCCGGCGCCTTCCCGGTCGAACAACCAGGCGGTTCTCCAACTCTGCAGAAAATCACTGCGGAACAAACAGGAACCCTTACATTCGAAGGTTACGAACCGGCTGAAAAGAAGGACGTCGATCTCGGCAAAGCTGAAATCATCGTCTCTGCCGGACGCGGCATCGGTAAGAAAGATAATGTTCCTGTCATTCAGGCCCTGGCCAAGGCACTGGGCGGAGAACTGGGTGCCAGCCGCCCGGTTGTTGATGCCGGCTGGGTTGAGCATAGCCATCAGGTCGGTACCACCGGCCAGACCGTGTCGCCCAAACTGTATGTGGCCTGTGGTATCAGCGGTGCCATTCAGCATCTGGCCGGCATGAAGAAATCCGACTTCATTGTTGCCATCAACAAGGACAAGGATGCGCCGATCGGTGAGGTGGCTGATGTTCTGGTGGTAGCTGATGTTATGCAGTTTGTGCCGGCACTGACGGCTAAGCTTGCGGGGTGAAAATACTTGCAGGCATAAAAGTTGTGAGTCTGGCGGCCAATTTGCCGGGCCCGGCCGCTGCACAGAAGTTGTGTGGTATGGGTGCCGAGGTTGTCAAGGTGGAAGCTCTGTCGGGTGATCCGATGGAGCTCTATCATGCCGGCTGGTATCAGGATATGCTGGCCGGTCAGACGCTTATAAAGCTTGACTTGAAGTCTGATGAAGGTCGCAGTGAACTGGATCGACTGCTAGGAACCGCAGACCTTCTTATCAGTGCAACCCGTCCAGCTGCTATGGTGCGTCTGGGGTTGGACTGGGTGACTCTGCATCAAAAATATCCGAGACTTTGCCATGTTGCAATCATCGGTTATCCTCCACCTCGGGAAAACGAGGCCGGGCATGACCTTACCTATCAGGCCTCCTTGGGGCTTCTGACACCTCCACATATGCCGCGCACTCTGCTGGCTGATATGGCCGGGGCTGAGATGACAGTTTCCTCGGCACTGGCCTTGCTTCTGGCCCGTGAAAGAAGTGGTACTTCCGCTTATGCCGAAGTAGCGCTGTCAGAAGCTGCCGCTGCTCTTGCCGTACCGCTCCGTTACGGCTGCACCGCTCCGGGAGCGAATCTGGGGGGTGGAATTCCTGAGTATAACATCTACCAGAGTGCTGACGGCTGGGTGGCTGTGGCTGCCCTTGAGCCGCATTTCAAAAAGCGCCTGGAAGATTCCTTGAGTGTATCAACTCCAGAAGAGTACCGGGCTGTTTTTGCACTTCAAAGTTCGGTGTACTGGCAGGAATGGGGACAAGGAATGGATGTGCCGATAGAAACAGTTTGTTGATAGGGGATTGTCACGAATTGTGGAAGGTTATTGTATGAATATTTGCAGACTTGATCACTTGGTATTAACAGTAAAAAACCTCGAAATTACGGTGCAGTTTTACGTTTCAGTACTTGGAATGGAAAAAGAGGAGTTTGGTGCCGGAAGATTAGCTTTAAAGTATGGTAATCAGAAAATAAATCTCCACCAAGCGGGCAAAGAATTTGAGCCTAAAGCGCAAGTACCGACTCCTGGTTCGGCTGACCTTTGTTTCATCACAGAAATTCCGCTGGTCGAAGCAATTGAGCATGTTCGCAGCATGGGAGTTGAAATCCTTGAGGGCCCGGTTCTGAGAACAGGTGCTACCGGTCCAATCAGTTCGTTTTATTTCAGAGATCCTGATATGAATTTAATAGAAGTCTCGAATTACTGATTTAATTCTTGTGGTTTCACATTTAAAGCCGAGGAGGTACGCATGTTTCTTGACCTTACCGAAGAGCAGAAGTTGATCCAGGATACCGCCCGTGATTTTGCCAAGGCCGAGTTGGAATCGGTTGCCGCAGCGCTCGATCAGGGTGATGACCGGTCGGCACTGCTGGCAAACCTCAAAAAACTGGCTGAACTCGGTTTCATGGGGCTGAACGTCAGGGGAGAATATGGCGGCTCCGAGGCCGGTGTCATACCTTTCAGTCTTGCCATAACCGAAATTGCCAGGGCCTGTGCCTCAACGGCGGTAACAGTTTCTGTAACCAATATGGTGGCAGAGGTAATTCAGGCGGTTGGTTCAGAGGAACAGCGCAAGGCCTACATCCCGAAAATCTGCTCCGGCGAATACCCTGCCGGAGGCTTTGCCCTGACAGAAACCTGTGCCGGCTCCGACCCGGCCGGTATGTGCACTCAGGCTGTAGATGACGGTGACAGCTGGGTACTGAACGGCACCAAAATATTTATTACCAGTGCTCCCTACGCCGGTGTTTTTGTGGCCTGGGCGGTGACCGACAAGGAAGCCCCCAAGGGCAAGGGAATCAGCTGCTTCCTGGTAGAGGCCGGTACGCCCGGTCTGATAATCGGGAAAGAAGAGAAGAAGATGGGGCAGCATGCCTCCGCCACAAACGAGCTGATCTTTGACTCCTGCCGTATTCCGAAAACAGCCCTGATGGGCAAGCTGAATGATGGCTTCCGGATCGCTGCCGGTGAACTGGCCGGTGGGCGTATTGGAATCGGTTCCCTGGGGTTGGGGGTCGGGCTGGCGGCCATGGATTATGCAACCCGCTATGTTACCGAGCGTGTTCAGTTCGGGCAGAAGGTCAGTAACTTTCAGGCCATCCAGTGGATGATTGCCGACGCCTACACCGAACTGGAGGCTGCCCGACTGCTCTTGATGAATGCTGCCTACCGCAAGCAGGCCGGCAAGACGTTTGCAAAAGAGGCCTCCATGGCCAAGATGTATGCCACTGAAGCTGGCAACAATGCCTGCTACAAGGCGATCCAGATGCTGGGTGGCTACGGCTATACAAGGGATTTCCCGGTTGAACGCTATGCCCGTGACGCCCGCATTACAGCTATCTATGAAGGTACCAACGAGATCCAGCGCTTGATCATATCACGTGAAATTCTGAGAAACTTCAACTAATGCCGATTTCAAATCAAGGATGAAATCAAGGCGGTGAGGATGAGGTGACGGAGGCGTACAATATTTGTACGCTGAGGAGCCGAAGACGAGCCAACGCAGATAGCGCCTTGAGTTGGAATCGGGAAAAAGGAGGCAGGCATGAGTACGAACAAACGCATCACCCTGCAACAGGCCGCCGAAATCATCAAGGACGGCTCCAGTCTCACATTTTCCGGCTTCACAATCTGGCGGCGCCCTTTTGCGCTGGTGTATGAACTGATCCGCCAGAGGCGTAAAGGACTGCACCTGATCGAAGTAAACGGCGGTCCGCAAACCGAGTTCCTGGTCGGGGCCGGCTGTGTCGACATATGGGAGTCCTGCTGGGTCGGTCACGAGCTGTACGGCAAGTATGGCGCCAATCTTTCCCGCAAGGTCGGAAATAAAGAGATCATTGTGGAGGATTACAGTCATGCCGAGATGATGTTCCGTTTTGCGGCGGCTGCCTCCGGATCTGCCTATGCGGTTACTCAGACATCGCTGGGTACCGATATTCATAATCCGGAGTACGACATGCTTGGCCGGGCCGGTATGCGCGATGGCAAGCACCCACACATAGCTCGTCATAAGTATCAGTTTGTAGAGGATCCCTTCTTCGATGCCGGATCGCAGGTGCTTATACCGGCAGTCAAGCTGGATGTTGCCGTGCTGTGCGTGCAGCAGGTCGGCGAAGAGGGGACCGTGCGGGTCAACGGACAGTATTATTCCGACCCTGAGTCAGCCCGCGCCGCGGACATCACTATTGTGGTAGCCGAAGAGATCGTGCCTGAAGAGTATCTGCGCCGCAATGCCGATCAGAACACCATCCCGAGCTTTGAGGTTGACTACATCCTGGAATGCCCATTCGGCGCGCACCCGACCGGTATGTTCGGGCGTTACGATGTCGATGGCAATTTTCTGAAGGACTTCTATGGCCGTACCCGTACGCAGGAAGGTTTTGATGATTTCGCCAAAGAGTGGATCTTCGGGCTGGATCATATGAGCTATCTGGAAAAGCTGGGCTGGCCGCGCATGTTGAAAATCAAGGCCAATACAGCTCTCAATTACAGCGTTCGTGAGAAGGGGGGTAAGTGACCATGGCAACAGAATATGCGACTCCTGAAGAATACGGTCTGGCGGACCTGATGTGCTGTGCCTCCGCTCGCGAGGTTGGAGATAACGAGATCGTTTTTGCCGGAACCGGCCTGCCGATGGTGGCCATTATGCTGGCCCAGAAAACCCATGCCCCCAACCTGAAACTGATTTTTGAGGCCGGCACTCTGGACGGTCGTCCGCCTGAACTGCCCACCTCGGTTGGCGATGCCCGCTGTGAAATGGGCGCTTCCCGTTCCTCCGGTTTGAACGATGCTTTCAGTATCGCCCAGCGTGGACTGGTTGATCTTGGTTTTCTGGGCGGGGCCGAAGTTGATGAATACGGCAATGTAAACACCACCTGCATCGGCGATTATCTTAACCCGGAACTGCGTCTGACCGGCAGTGGTGGCAACCCGGATATCAATTCCTTTGCCCGCCGTACGGTTTTCATCATGGTGCACGAAAAGCGGCGTTTTGTGCCGAATGTCAGCTACATTACCAGCCCGGGTTGGAAAGTGAAGAAGTGGCCGGGTGGTGAGTTTGTTCATCGGCGCGATCTGTACGGTGCGGCTTTCCGGGGCGGTCCCTCGGCAGTTATAAGCACGGCCGGAGTCTTTCGTTTTGATGAGCAGAGCGGCAGGATGTATCTGGATACCTGCCATCCTGGCAAGACTCCAGAAGAGATCAAGGAGATGTGCCAATTCGATCTGGACATCTCACGCGTGGCTGGCGAAACGCTGCCTCCTACCCGGGAAGAGCTGCGCATCATCCATGAAGTACTTGACCCGGACCAGATATTTATCCCCAAAGTCAAAAAGAGTTAGAATATCGAAAATCCTGTAGTGTAAGTTGATTATATGTGGTGTCGGGTTTTCAGGCAGGTATTCCCCGAACAGAGCGGGGATGTCTGCCTGATGTTTTTTGGGCTGCACTAGCGTCAGGTGACAACTCCTGGATATTTATCGGACTAAAAAGTAGCCGCCCAGGCGCTCTTTAACTTGACTGGCATACTTGTAATCTGTTAGAAAAGCCGACTTGAACTGAACAAGGGGATAAATATCAATGCCGTATATCAAGATTGACGAAGCTCGTTGCAAAGGGTGCGGTCTCTGCACCATTGCCTGCCCGAAGAAGTTGGTCACGCTTAGCGATACGCCTAACAGCCTGGGGCTCAACATGGCTGTTTTTTCCGATCCGGAAAAATGCACTGGTTGCGCCCTCTGCGCCGAGATGTGCCCGGACGTAGCAATCTGCGTATTCAAGGAGTGATGAATCCAATAAATGCCCACCTGCTGCGCTACGCTCATTCCTCGTAACTGCGTCGTACAAATCGGTACGTCTCGTTTCCTGGGACTTGCAAGCCTCGCATCTGGAACATTTTTCGAATTCATTTTATGCATACCAAGGAGTGATGTTAGTGAAAGATAAAAAACCAGAAAAAGTATTCCTCAAAGGAAATGAAGCGGTTGCCATGGCGGCTATTGAGGCCGGTTGCCGCTGCTACTTCGGTTATCCGATCACGCCTCAGAGCGATATTCCCGAGTACCTGTCCCGCGAACTGCCGAAAACCGGAGGCACGTTCATTCAGGCTGAAAGCGAAATCGCCTCGATTAACATGGTTCTCGGCGCTGCGGCTACCGGTGCTCGTGCCATGACCTCATCCTCCGGCCCAGGGATCTCGCTTAAACAGGAGGGAATATCCTATCTGGCCGGATCGGAACTACCGGCTGTAATAGTTGATATCATGCGTGCTGGCCCTGGTCTGGGCGGTATCGATGCCTCGCAGGCGGACTACTTTCAGGCCACCCGTGGCGGCGGACATGGTGGCTATCGCATAATTGTTCTAGCCCCCGCCTCTGTTCAGGAAATGTACGATCTGACCATGCTGGCTTTTGATCTGGCCGATATCTACCGCATGCCGGCTATGGTGCTGACCGATTCCGTTATCGGGCAGATGAAGGAGTCGGTGACCCCCAATCCGCGCCCAGTAACTGTTCTGCCGCCCAAGCCATGGGTTGTACGCGGCCGGGCGGCCGGAGAACCGCAGAATGTTGTCAAGTCGCTCTACCTGGGCGACGGCGAGATGGAGGCCTTCCACTGGAAGATGCATGCCCGTTATCAGGAACTGTCGGAAAAGGAGTGTCGCTGGGAGGAATTTCAGACGGAAGACGCTGATTTGATTGTAACCGCTTTCGGATCACCGGCCAGGATCGCAAAAACAGCCATTGCCATGGCGCGTGAGTCCGGCATGAAGGTCGGTCTGCTGCGTCCGATAACACTTTTCCCCTTTCCCAAAAAGGCGTGTGCAAAGCTTTCTGAACGCTGCAAGCATTTTCTGGATATAGAGCTTTCCACCGGACAGATGATTGAAGATGTACGCCTGTCAGTGGCACGGGATGCCGAAGTTGCATTTTACGGCCGCCCGCCGGGTGCCGGCTCACTTCCGACACCGGAAGAACTTTTCGAGCAGATCAGAAAAAACTATCAGGCATGTGCCTGAACATCTGAGGATATACAATGACACAGGTATTTAGCAGGCCTGAAAGCCTGAAAGACGTTCAAACGCATTTTTGTCCCGGCTGTCATCATGGTTCGGTCCATCGGCTTGTGGCAGAGGCCATAGATGAATTCGGCGTCCGCAGTGAGACGATCGGCGTTGCTTCAGTCGGCTGTTCGGTCTTCCTTTACGGATATTTCGATGTCGACGTGATCGAATCCCCCCATGGTCGTGCCCCGGCGGTTGCTACCGGTGCCAAGCGCGCACGCCCTGACCGGATCGTTTTTACTTATCAGGGTGACGGCGACCTTGCGGCCATCGGCATGTCCGAGATTATTCATTCCGCCAATCGCGGTGAAGACATCACAGTCATATTTGTCAACAACACCACCTACGGCATGACCGGTGGACAGATGGCCCCCACCACCATGCCGGGTCAGAAAACATCGACCTCTCCCTATGGCCGTGACATCAAAAATGACGGGGCGCCGTTCAAGATGGCTGAATTGCTTTCCCAACTGGAGGGAGTGGTTTTTTCGGCTCGCGTGGCGGTCAATAACCCCAAAAATGTCCTCCAGGCCAAGAAGGCCATTAAAAACGCTTTCCGTTGCCAGATAGAAAAAAAAGGATTTTCCTTTGTGGAAATTCTGGCCTCCTGTCCGACCAATTGGGGTATGCAGCCGCTTGAAGCTAACAAGCGGGTAGGGGACTAGATGATCCCCTACGTCCCGCTGGGTGTGTACCGAAAGACTGCCAATCTTTAGATTCTGGAGATATTCATGCGCTATGATGTTTTTATATCAGGTTTCGGCGGTCAGGGGGCACTTCTGGCCGGAAATCTGCTTTCCTATGCTGCCATTCACGAAGGCCTCAATGTATCGTTTTTTCCTGTCTACGGGGTTGAAAAACGGGGCGGATCGGCCATGTGTACCGTGGTTTTTTCCGATGGAGATACCGGTTCTCCTGTTGTAGGCAACCCCTCGGTATCGGTTATTCTTAACCAGCTGTCTTTTGACAAATACGCGGCCAAGGTTAAGCAGGGAGGTATCTGTATTGTCAACTCCAGCCTTGTCAATACTGACGGGATATCGCTGCCGGGTGTCGAACTTGTGATGTTGCCTATGAATCAACTGGCGATTGATCTTGGTGATGTGCGGATGGTAAACATGGTCGCCTGCGGGGCATATATCGCCCTGACCGGAGCGCTGCCGTTTGCCGCGCTGGAAGAAGCATTGAAGAAGACATTGCCGGAGCGCAATCACCGTCTTATTCCGGCCAATGTGAAGGCTATAGAAGCAGGTGCCACCGCCGCTCGCGACCAAAGAAAGGCTTGACGTTCAGCGCCCGATTTGGTACAAGAACTATCCTTCACAGGGGTATAGCCAAACGGTAAGGCAACGGACTCTGACTCCGTCATCTCTTGGTTCAAATCCAGGTACCCC
>CAZUGI010000060.1:0-17320 GCA_964619855.1 uncultured Geobacter sp.
TTGCACTAGCTGCTTAACAGGCGTCCCCGACTGAGATGCCGATGGTAGGAAGGGGGCGTCACTCACTATCGGATAGGGAAGTGCAACGCCCGTAGCACAACCCGAAACTCTGCGGGATCGCTGTCTGACTGCCTTGTTCGTTGCGCAGGCAGACAGCTAAATCGAGCAACGGAATAACGGTGTAGAGTCTCAGATGCTAGGTTTTTCGGACAGGGGTTCGACTCCCCTCGCCTCCACCATCTAACAGTCCGGCACCATCCGGACAAATCCAAAAGCCCTTGAGAAATCAGGGGCTTTTTCTTTTCAGCGACCCTCTCCGTAAAATGCAAATACGGACCAGTAGAAGGGGCTGGGGTATTTTTTCTTGATCTCCTTGCGTGCCAGAGAAAGCGCCACTGCCCTGTTTCCGGTTTTCTGCATATGGCCATAGAAGGAGATCATGTATTCCACCGCCGGTCCGGAAGCCACCTGCCAGAGGCTGGATACAACGCTTCTGGCGCCTGCATGCTGGAAGGCGCGGGCCAAATTGGCAACACCTTCACCGGCTACCAGATCACCCTTGCCGGTATCACATGCCGATAACATGACCATGTCAGCATGCAGCTGCAGGTCAAGTATCTCGGACAATGTCAGGAACCCCTTGTCATTACCCTTGTTTTCAACTTGCCCCAGCAGTATGAAAGGCTCCCCAACCCCCTGAACCTTGCCGGGCAGATCGGCGTGGGTGGCAAAGTGCAGATAGCGGTATTGTCCGGGTTTTGACTTCAGGAAGCCGGTCTTGTTGGCATTGATGCCCAGCAGCACATCCGGCGGCACAGCCTTTACCTTCAGGGTGGCCGCTATCGACCTGACTTCGGTTTCGGTCTCAGGCAATGGAGGAAATATCACCTCACCCCATTCCGGACGATCACTGCCTCCGGTAGCCGGTTTGGCCTGCACACTCAGACCTCGGAAAGGATAGCCGGCAGCCTGGCCTGCTGCAGGCTGCACCGATGACTTGTTTTGCTTGTAAGCCGTATAGCGCGGGTCCTGCTCGCTGAAAACCGGATTGCCGATTGCAAACAGAGGCTGCCTTGCCTTTGCCGCTCTTGGCTGTCTGTTTAAGGCAAGGGTGGAGGCCGAATGCTCATAGGTAATGATCCATCTGTCGTCCAGAAAGGCAGGATTGCTGTCGCTATTCTCCCTTGCCGGCTTGAGAGCACCGAAAGGCATCAGGCCTAGCATGCCGTCAGGTACTATGATTACCCTGCTTCCATCCTTCAGGCCGAACTGGGCGGCAGCCATCAGTGTTTCACCCAGTTCCCTGGAAAGCGGTTCCGAAAAAGCCTCCGGCCTGTTGGCATAAAGCGGCTCCATGAAAGCCATGATACGCTTCTCCAGTTCCTCCGGCGCAACAGGGATGCGTACAACTGACTTCACGCCACCTTTCCGGACCACAAACAGATATAACGCCCCGTCTCCATAGGCATACTCCAGCAGAGTTTCATCATTTCCGAGCGCCAGACCGGATGCGGGCACGGCATCTGGATAATACATGGCTGCATATTGGGGATGTTTGGCTCTTATCACCTTCAGCAATGCCAGAAACTCAGCGAAAATCTTCCCTTTGTTCGCATTGTAAGCCGCCATGGCGGTTTCGCCCGACTTGACTGCCGTTTCCCACTGGTCGTCAAGGGCTGTCAACCTATTCAGCAGCGACTGCTCCTTGCGCTTCAGGTCGTCCGGCAGCTGGCTACGGCTGTTGTCTCTGCGGGCCGATGCCATGGATTCCAGCAGGTTTCTGGCCTTGATCAACTCCGCCACCCTGAAGGCGCTGTCCTGCATATCCTTGCCCAGATGCGCCAGTCGCGCATCGGTAGTATCCCCCCTCAGAATCCGTTCGCACAGCACCGACAGCAGTAATCTGTAGGGTTGTATCCTGCCGCCGGCATAGCCGCTCCCAAAATAACCGCCCTTGTCGCTTACGGTACGGCGGGTGTTTTCCGAGATGGCAACAGCCATCAGCAGTTCAACGGTGGCTTCACTAAGGCGCTTCAGCCCCTTCAACGCCGAACCTCTCTGGGTGTGAAGCTGCAGCCGCATACCATCGTCTGTTGTCCAGTCTGGAGCCATCTGTTCCAGAAGATCAAGGGCACGATCATACTTTCCGGTTGTCAGATACAGCTCCACCAGACCGGGATTGCCTCTGACTTTCTTGTCTCCCTTGTTCATTTCCTGAGCCGCTTCGATGAATGCCTGCTCGGCCTGCTGGTATTTCTTCAGTGCCAGGTAAGCCATGCCGATATTCGAAAGATTGTTGCCCACTGCCCGTGCAAGTTTCAGTTCACGGTTGATCGACAACGCCTGTTGATACGCTTCCAAAGCTCGTAACGGCTGCCTGGTGGAATCATACACGGCTCCGATATTGTTAAGAGTTATGGCAATTGATTCCGCTGACAGGCCATGTTTTCTCTTTATGTCCAGCGACTCTGAAAAATTGCTCATCGCCCTGTCATATAGCCCAAGGTCCAGATTCATCTGGCCTATATTGTTAAGAATCATTGCCGTGTCTGACGGAATGTTCAATTGTCTGCGCAGATGCAATGAACGTTCTTGGCACTGCAAGGCCTTATCGTAACGCCCCAGCCGGCCGTAGGCTGATGCCATGTTGTTCAGGCTGGTGGCCAAAATGCGCTTATCCCCCAAGCCTTCGTGGATCTGCAATGCCTGATCGAAATATTTCATGGCATTGTCATAGGAGCCTGAATAGTAGTGGGCAAAACCGATATTGCTCAGGCTTTCAGCGATCGCCTGCTGATCGCCGCTCTGCCTTCGCAGGCGCAACGCTTCGTCATGGCGGGCGAGACCGTCATCATGTCTGCCCATGGAAACCAGCAAAAGTCCCATGTTGTTAAGTACGATGGCGGTATCCAGGGGTGAGGTGTGCTTTCTCCTGATGGCGAGGGCCTCTTCATAATAACCCATGGCGCGTTCGTGTTGGCTCAACTGCGCCAGTGCATAGCCCAGATTGTTCAAGCCGGTCGCAGTTTCCTCCTGCAGGCCTGTCTTCCGGAACACCGTCAATGCTTCTTCAAGATAAGGCTGTGCCTGACCGTACTGTCGGGCAGACGCGTGAACTGCACCCAGATTATTAAGGTTGCGGACGGTTTCTTCGCCAGGGTAGCCCAGTTCCCTCTGAAGCCGCAGTGATTCCTCGAAAGATTCACGGGCCAGACTAAGGTTGTTCGATGCAAAGTGCGCCATGCCGCTACCTTCCAGGAGCATGGCTGTAGCCCCCTTAATATCCAGATTTCTTGATATCTCAAGTCCTTCTCCAAAAGCAGCCTGGGCGTATTCGTACTTTTTCAAAGCATACTGCACCTGTCCGATATCATTCAAATTTCTTATGATTCGGTCCGGAGGGGCGCCTGAGCGCTTTTTGATGGATAGGGACAGCTGAAAGGCCTCTAGTGCCTCGCTATATCTTTCAAGCATGGCGTAGGCATTTCCCAGCTCGTCCAGATTAATGGTCCGGCAGGGATCAATACCCAGCGCGGTACAGGTATCCAGGGCTGACTTTAAAAATGGTATCGCCTCCTGCGGAGCCGAACGCTCCATGGCCGCCTTACCCTGCTGATATGCGGCGACGGCCTCTTCATTGGTTGCCGCGGCAACATGCCCAGCCGAAAAACAGATCATCAGAAGAAAGATTGCAAATATTTTCATGGTACGACTCCTTCTGCATGGAAAGCCTGAATTATGGACATGCGTTCAATTTCGTCGTTCGAGAAGTATTTGGCAAGGGCAGGGGGAGATTGGGATATATCCCTGCAACTAACTGAATCCTTCAGTAACCGTTATCAGTGGTGGATACACCAGACCGGTGAGGCGAATGAACCCCTCGGTTTTCTATCTATTTACATATGGGAGAGATTTGACTGTTCTACTCATCCTCTGAGCCTGTCCGACGGTAAATAACGTAGTACACAAGGCCCACCAGCAAACTGCCCCCGACAATGTTTCCCAGTATTACCGGAACCAGATTGCTGAAGAAGCCGGTCCATGTGATCGTATCGGCGATCACACCGGTATTCCCGAAGTTCTGCAGCAGCATGGCAAGCGGAATGATGAACATGTTGGCGATGCTGTGTTCGAAGCCTGCTGCAACGAAAGCAGATATGGGAAAGACAATGACCACAGCCTTGTCGATGACACTTCGGCCTGCAAGCGCCATCCACACCGCCATACACACGAGGACATTACAGAGGATGCCCTTAAAGAAGGCAGTCCAGAACGGCATCACAACCTTAGCTGCGGCAATCCTGATATATTCCTGAGCAATGCCACCATTATTCATTTCAGGGTGATGAGAGAGAAAAACCAGGAGCGCCAGACCGGTTGCGCCAATGAAGTTACCGACGCAAACTATTGCCCAGTTCCGCAGCAGTTCGAGTGTAGAAATCTTTCCGTCAGCCCAGGCCATCGCCAACAGATTATTTCCAGTGAATAATTCCGCACCTGCAACTATGACGAGAATTAGCCCCAAAGAAAATGTCACGCCTCCGAGCACTTGTTTGACGGCGAAGCCCAATAAATGGTCTGATTTTACAATAACGAAATAGAGTGCACCCAGGCCGATAAAGGCCCCCGCCAGCACACTCAGCATCAGCATGGCGATTAACGGCAGTCGTGCTTTGACAACGCCGAATGTTTCAACCCGCGCAGCGATTTCTTTAGGAGAGAATGCATCGAATCCAAAAATTTCAGACATGGAGAACTCCCTCAAAAAAACAACTCGCGTAGATATATTATGTATCAGAATATCAGATGGTTTTAAAGAGTCAAACGGGGAAGAATGGCCTGAACTTCAAATTCAAGCCAGCGGCAGATTATTTGTCATGCAGGGGGGAAAATCTGGAAGGATAAGGGATAAGGAAGGGAACACGCTGTTGGTAGATCCGGTATACTTCACCAAATTCAGCAGAAAGCCGTTTTTCCTCTATCAGGGCGCCAATGATGAAATATACCGTACTCATGATGGTCAGCAGCAGCCATTGCGTGGACATAACCGGATTAAGCACCATAAACAGTGTTGAAAAAAAATAGAGCGGATGGCGCACAAACGAGTACCATCCGGTGCTTATGAATGAGTTGGATCTCTGTTTTGTAAGCCCGAAAAACTCACCTGCTCCAGTCTGCTTAAGGCAGTACACAAGTAGCGCTGCAACAACAAACTGCAATAGGTACATGATCAGGCTCCAGATCCCCGGCACAAAATAAAGTACATCTGAATGTCGGTAGGCCGACATGACCCAGCCGAACATGACTAACGATGCAATATTATAGCAAAGCCGGTAACCCTGGCGGTTGGTTCCATGAAGAGCATTTTTTGCCCAGTCGGTCGCAAACAGTGAGTGGGCCAATGCAAACAGAATGAACCGCACTATGAAGCTGGTTTTATCAGACAATTATTTTCAAAGCCCCTTCAAACATAGTCAGCATCATCAAATCTTTACCCTGATCAGGGCATTTTATTCCTGTAGCAGGAGGCGCGTACCACATCCTCAGGAGTAGTTTCTTCCGTGGTTACCAATACTTATCTAGACAGCAATTATCCGGAGTTTTTGGAAGCAAAACGTAAATTACTTGACTGCTATTAACAGCGCTTATTTACCCAGAACATAGGTTACTTAGATTCGGTACTTCTCACGAGAAGCACAGTTAACTCCAAGTTGCCTCCTGATCTTGATACATGAAGTTCCTCTTTGTAACCGCTCCACATCCTTATCATAGGTATTTTGATTGAATTTTGGGTGTTATATCCGTCTGAACTGGGAGAATATTCCGGTTTGACATTCATAAACCCGTTCTTGTTCAGATAATCAGCAATATAATGCCCTTCTTTATCTCCCCAGCCTTTGGCCTTGGCGTACGACACGATTTGTTCAAGCTCGGAGATGGAGGGAATTCGCCAATTTTGGTATCCGGCAAATTCCTTGCCATTTAGCTTGTCGATACACTTCTGGATATCTACCCATCTGATGGCCTTTCCGCAAACATCAGCATCCTTAATCCACATCAGCCCAGCGGCTTCATCAGTGACAGTCAGATCAGATACCAGGAAGTTGTTGATCTTCTCTTTGATGGCTTCCTTCTTTACGACTTTATCCGGCTGAAGCGATGCAACTACCTGCGGTTTGGCAGCAATCTGGGCGTTGACTTTCTCAAGGGCAGCTTTCTGTTCGGCAAGGCGGGCTTGCTCAGCCAGTCGCGCCTGCTCTGCTAAACGAGCCTGTTCAGCGGCAAGGCGACCTTCAGATTGCTTGGAGCGGTCTTCGGCCTGGCGGGCTTTGGTTTCGGCCTCACGGATGCGCCGCTCAAGGTCAGCTCGCTCTTCTGCAAGTCTGGCTCGTTCGGCAGTTTCCTTTACCGCTTTTTCAAGGTCGGCTTTTTCTCTGGCTAGGCGATCACGTTCGGCTTTTGATGCGTCACTGGCTTTCTGGGCGGCTATCTGTTCCAGGCGGTCTTTGGCCAGTTCCGAGAAGTCACCGGCGGGGTATTTCTTCAGGTAGGATTGGTAGGCGGCAGCCGTGCCGGATTTCTCGGCGCTCTCCCAGTAGCGAAGTTCCATTACCTGTTTATCAACGGTAATTGCCTGTGGTGGTTCGGCTTGTTTGATCGCCTCAGGTTCACGGAAGTAGAATTTGCTGGAGAGTACGCCGTCAAAAATGGGTCTTTGGGCGCCGTTGGTGTCACGGGTAACGTTGAGTGCGACTTCACGCATGACTTCCACCAATTCAAGGCCGCTTTTTTGGATTGATTCAATAAGGCGGTTGGTAAAGACTCCGTTGTCTCCGCTTATTCCATCAGAGGCAGTGTTGCCGGGGTCGGTAGAGTAGAGTATGGATGTACTGGCTGGAGTTGATACTTTGGCCAGACCCCGTGAGGCGCTTCTGCTCATTTTTGCCAGGAAGGGGTTATCGCGGCAGGCATCCAGAATGATGATGTTGCTGGTAGAGGCATCCCGCATACGGTCCATCAGTTCATTCAGTGGGAACGAGTTCTGGCGCAGGTCGTCAGTTTCTTGGATATCACTCCCTTTGAGGTCAGTCGGCAACAGGTAGTTGGAGCTGTCGATCTGGACGCCGTGGCCGGCATAGTAGAAGAGACCGATATCACTCTTTTTGAGTTTACGGCCGAATTCGTTCATGGAGGAGTACATCTTGCGGCGATCTGCGTTCTTGACAACTGTTACGTCAAAGCCGGTATCTTTAAGAACACGTGCCATGGAGTCGGCATCATTGACAGGGTTCTTCAAGGGGGCGTCACTGTAGGTGCTATTACCGATTATCAAGGCAACACGGCGCTCACTTGAATTTGCTTTCTTGCGGACGGAAAGAGAACGGTCTTCGGCGGCGTGAGCTAAAAAGACAAATAAAAGTATGGCACAGAAAAGTAACACTATACGCATGCTTCCACCCTTCAATTGCATGAGACTGGTTTGTTGCATCCAACGAATTGATTTTTACAACTTGGACTCAAAACTTTGCATCCAGGCCGTGGAGCCTTCAATATCTTCAACTGCACCAAATCTGTAGGTGAACAAAAGTTTTGATCCCGGCACAGGCTTTGAGAGCAGCTCTATCCTGAAATTCGCCATTTCCCCGATCTTCAATGGGTCCGGTCTTATCAAGTCGACCTCTTTGGCCAAAATGCTGCCATCAGGGCCAACCAGTGACACCCAGATTTCCAAACCTTCTGCACGAAACCATCGTACATTCCAGACTAATCCCTCAACTATAACTCCACTGTCAGAAATTTTGTTATCCCACGCGAGCTTGATATCAAATTGTGAATATTTCTGGGACAGTTTTTCAAACTGTTCGCGCCTCAAAGTATCAGGAGGTATGGTGGCACATCCTCCCAAAATAACGGCCAGCAACACGCAAACTATAAATTTCATGGCGTTTGTCCTCATTCAATTACAGCCTGATTTATACTAACCCAATATTCCGTATCTACCATCATAGGTAAAGTCTTCAACGGTCCTTTGCATAATCGTATATCAAAAATGCAAATTGATCAATCCATCACCGTTGTTATCTATTGGAAAGATGACACTATTGAAGTATATTCATCCTCGGAGATTGTAAGGTAAAAAATGTTTAGTAGTGCCATATTGGGTGTGGCTTCATTTACTGTTTGGAATTCAATGTACGTGATCTGTATGCGAGGTGAACGCATGAGCAGGACGATAGTTATGATGTTAATAATGGCCGCATTTTCAGTAAATGCATTTGGAGAACAGGATTACGATGCCTGCCTGAAACAGCAGCAGTCTTTGAAGTCAAAAGAATTCAGCAGTTGTTCCGGCCTGCAGTACCTGTTTAATCCCAGTGGATGTTTTGCAACCAGGAAGGCTCTCAAAGAGTTTGATGAAGGTAAGTGTACCAAAATTGGCAGAGTGGAGAAGATCTTACCTGGGCCGATACCATCAAAAGCCTCTTCTGAGCCCGCTAAGAGCCTATCGGAATTGAAAAATGAAGTGCCACTTTCTCCGGAAGTTAAGGTCAGACAGAGCGTGCCGGAGCGTATAATTGCCACTGTGCCTGATAATCCGGAGTTGGATGCGTGCAGAAAACAGGAACAGGAGCTAAAAAGTAAGGAAATTGACCAGTGTTCAGGCATAAAATACACGTTTAACCCCAGTGGCTGCTTCTCCGCCAGAAGGATTCTGAAAGAATTTGAAGAAAGTCGATGCCGTAAAATAGAGGTCGCTGACAAAGCTTCCTTCAACGAAAATTCAAACAAGACCATTCCCAAAGATCCGCCGGTTGTTGCTGCTCCGGTCACTTCGCCATTGCGGGTTAATCCATCAATAACACCGGCAGCGGATACCCTTCCGAAGCAACCTGGAGAAACAGAAAAATTGAGAGAAGAAAATGCTCGTATAAAGGCTGAAAATGATAAACTGAAGGCAGAAATGGAGCAGCTTAGAAGGAGTATTAGCAAGTAATGTGCGCACCGGTTTTATCAAAATTACCTTGACTTGGATACCGGATTCAGGCTATTAAAACAACCCCTGTATGGTGGCTATGGTGAAGCGGTCAACACTTACGACTGTGACTCGTACATTCGAGGGTTCAAATCCCTCTAGCCACCCCAAATAATTCGCAACTGCTATAAATACCAGTTGTTTTTAAAGGCTTACTTCTGGGTGTACCCAATTTGGGGAGACGAGGAGTAAGCCTTTTTGTTATGTCTGTGAAGAAATTGGAATATTGGTTACCCCAAATGGTCAGCAGTGTTACAAGATATTTATAGCCCAGAAAATTAATTGATTTGCTGATCTGCTTATGAATAGTGGACATTAATCATAGAACGCTATATAACGTGCGAAAATCCCATCAAGGAGGACGTATGACAAAAGCAGAACTCGTAGCAAAGATTGCTGAAAAGGCAAAACTTACCAAGGCTCAGGCAGAATCAGCTGTAGCGGCATTTTTGTGCACAGTAACCACAGAACTCGTGAACGACGGCAAGGTTGCACTGGTTGGTTTTGGCACCTTCTCGGCTTCAAAGAGAGCTGCACGTACCGGCAGAAATCCTCAGACCGGTAAGCCGCTCAAGATCAAAGCAAAAAGAGTTGGCAAGTTCACTACAGGCAAATTCCTGAAAGACCTGGATGCCTGCAAAGCTTCCTGCAAAGCGAAGCCTGTTGCTAAAGCGGCCGCCAAAAAAGCACCAGCGAAAGCAAAGAAGAAATAACAGCAGAATACAGATAGAAAAAGTGATCAAGCCCTCCGAGCGAGGGCTTTTTCGTTAAACCCGGATTCGAACCTCACTATTAAAAACAAAGAAAAGCGGCCGGAATATACATGGCACTCCCTTCAACGATATACCGAGCCAACCTCCAAATCTCAGACATTGACCGCGGAGTCTACGAAACGCTTCAGACCACTGCCGCCAGGCATCCCTCGGAGACCGTCGAACGGCTCGTGGCCCGTCTGCTGGCACTAGCCATATTTTACGAACCAGATTTAGCCTTTACAAAAGGGCTCTGCGCGACCGATGAGCCAGACATCTGGGTTATCGGTCCAGACAGCAGAAAGCTACTATGGGTTGAAGTTGGACTGCCGGAATCTGACAGAATCATCAAGGCGTGCAGACATGCAGAAAGAGTGGCACTGCTGGCATGTGGGAAAGCTCTCGCAAGCTGGGATCAACAGCATCTGCCAAAAATTGAAAAGATTAAAAATCTGACCATTGTCAGCGTAGATCAGATTTTCATCAATACACTCGCATCAAAGCTTGAGAGAGCTATCAACTGGTCAATAACCATAACCGAAGGCACAATATATCTGGCAATAGCCGATGCAACCCACACATCCGCCATCCAGGCCAAGACTTTACAATGTTAAAACACGTTTCAAACCTGCTTAAGCTTGCAGGCCCAATGATATTGTCTACATCCGCAATCACGATAATGCAAATTATTGACGCTATCGTATTGTCCCGGCACTCCAGTGAATCGGTTGCTGCAATCGGCCCATCCGGCATGGCGGTAATCCTGTTTCAGGGATTATTGTTCGGGACTTCCGGTTATGCCGGCACCTTCGTAGCTCACTGTCACGGACGTGGTGATGCCAAAGGTGTCAGATCATCGCTCTGGCTTGGTATTTATACTGCCCTGTTTTCAGAGTGTATAGCACTCATAGTGGCGTGGCCCATCGCTAACCTGTTTCTGCTGGCGGGACACGAACCTCTGGTCGCTCAGAACGAGAGAACATATTTCTTTATCTGTATGGCCGGATCATTTTTCCCGGTACTTGGTTCAGCCCTGTCGGGATGGCTGTCCGGAATTGGCAGACCCATCATTGTCACCGGAGTGACTTTCATATCGTTTGGTTTGAATGCTCTACTGGCCTGGGGGCTGGTGCTCGGAAAATGTGGACTGCCGCAGATGGGAATAGCCGGAGCTGCTATCGCAACTGTCATCGCACAGGCTGTTTCCGCAGCCCTTTTTATAATAATGCTTGCCAAAGCTGCAGGTTTATCTGATTCGGCAGCCCGCAGATTCAGCTGGGATAAATACAGACACTTTCTGTCGCTTGCGCTCCCGATGGGGCTGAGAATCAGCGGAGAGCTTGCGGCATGGACCATTTTCCTCATTATGATAGGCCGACTTGGAACCGTGGAGCTGGCAGCATCCAGCATCGCCTTCAGGGTCAATGGCATTGCATTCTTTCCTGCCCTGGGGCTTGGGCAGGCGGCAGGGATTCTGGTAGGACATTCACGGGGAGCAGGTAAAGACGATGAAGTTCCGTCCATTGCCTGGCAGTCGCTTGCACTATGCGAAATATGGATGCTGGCTGTAGCAACGTTATTTGTAGTTGCCTCGGTGCCGCTTGTTTCAATATTTGCCGGCAGTGGCCCGGAAAGTGCGGATATTGTGAAAACCGGTTCGATGCTGATGAAATTCGTCGCCTTCTACTGTATGTTTGATGCTGCCAATGTCATGATTGGATGCATACTGGCATCATCAGGAGATACCAGCTGGACAGCCCGCTCTTTTCTGGTCTGCTCAAGTCTGTTTCTCATGTTACTGTGGTTAATTGACAGAATCAGTCCGAATCTGGTAGCGGAGTGGACTTTGGCAACTATCTTTGTATTTTCCACAGCTGTAATCTGGTCATTGCGTTTTAAATCCGGGGCATGGAGAAGGATTCGGGTTCATCGAGATGAATCGGCCACTTTTTTAGTTGAAAAAGTGTAAATATTCGGAGGTAAAGAACCGATGCGATTATTACTAATTGTAACTTCCAGTATTGTTTTGAGTACGATTCTATGCATATCGCTCAAGAGTGGTCATGCGGCTTCTGGAATGCCGCCGTTAACTACGGTTCCGTATGTGGATCTGACCCGTTATATGGGCGTTTGGTATGAAATTGCCCGTATCGATCACTCATTCCAGAAAGGATGCATAAAAAGCAGCGCAACCTACACGCTGCTGCCTGACGGTGAAGTTGAAGTGATTAACCGTTGCGTAGATGAAAAAGACGGGCGGCTACGCGAGGCAAAGGGTCGTGCCTGGTCAGTAGATCCAGATGGCAATGCACGCCTAAAAGTAAGTTTTTTCTGGCCGTTCCGGGGTGATTATTGGATCATTGAACTCGGCAAGGAATACGAATATGCAGTCATAAGTGCCCCAAATCGTCAGTATCTTTGGGTATTGGCACGACAGCCGGTAATGGATGACTCCGTCTATAAGGGGATCCTTGAACGGTTAACGACTAAGGGGTTTGCCGTAGATCGCCTGGCAAGATACTCACTCTCGGCACCCTAAAAACTAAAAGGCCACATCATCATCCGATGTGGCCTTTTTCAGTTCTCCATTATGTACATGGTTATCCGACTTCTGCGTATTCACGCACCCTGAATTCCACTCCCAAGGACAAAGCCAGTGTGCGACAGGCATCAATGTCTATCGAAGGGACGGTAACGGCGCTGGCAGTCACTTGGGGAATAATTTTTTTTGCCAGAGTAATGAAATCGCAGACCCCTGTAAAACCGGCATCTCCAAAAGGAGTGTTGCACATATTACCGTAGGTAGCAGCATCGGGTGCATTTAAGCTGACAGATATGCTGTCAATCAACCCGGCCAGCTCTGGCAGTATGTTACGGTTGTACGCCAGATTGGCTTGGCCGTCCGTGTTTATGCGGATCCGGAATCCGCGCTGTTTAAGCCTGCCCGCCACCTGTTTTACCAGATCAAGCCGCAGCAGTGGTTCGCCATAGCCGCAAAACACAACCTCATCAATTCCCTGCGGTTCACCGACAGCGGCCATTACCTCTTCCAAAGAAGGTTCACCATCCAGCAGCAGATTGTGTCCCTTGACGGTAAAATCATCAAATTTTGCACAGAAGCTGCAGCGGTTTGAGCAGCGATTGGTAATGTTAAGGTAGAGCGAGTTACGGATACGGTAGGCAATCTTTGCGGATTGGTCCCAAAGGCGGATCCCGAAAAGATCTCGCACGTTCTTGGTCGTAATCCTGGCAACATCCTCGATCGTCAGCCCTTTGACTTCGGCGACTTTCTCGGCTGCAATCCTCACGTAAGCCGGTTCATTGCGTTTTCCACGGAAGGGAACAGGGGTGAGGTAAGGGCAGTCGGTCTCCAGAAGTATACGATCGAGTGTGACTTCACGCACTAGATCACGCAAAGTTTCATTTGAAGGATAGGTGATTGTCCCGGGGATGGAGATGTAGAAGCCCATCCTGATGGCATCTGCTGCCATCCTGGCATCGCCCGAAAAACAGTGCAGGACACCCCGCCTGACCGGCTTCTCCCGCAGGATGGTCATTACCCGGTCATGTGCCTCGCGATCATGAATAATGACCGGCTTCTCCAGCTCACTCGCCATCCTGAGGAAACTCCTGAAGACCAGTTCCTGCTGGTCGCGCGGTGAGCGGTCACGATAAAAATCCAGGCCGATCTCTCCGATAGCCACCACTTTTGTGCTTGCCTGAGCCAGGGCTTGAATAATACCGTAGCATTTATCAGTTACGCGACCGGCATCGTGGGGATGAATGCCGACGGAAGCGTAGAGCGCCGGGTATTTCTCTGCCAACTCGACCGACTCGCGGCTTGACTCAATATCGGTGCCGACCACAAGAATGGCCTCAACACCGGCATCCTGAGCACGCTGCAGCATCTCTTTGAAGTCACCGGCATAGTCGCGGTAGTAGATATGAGCATGGGAATCTATCAGGGTCGTTTTCGAATCCGCCATGATCTAGTCTTTCAGCTCTTCCCTGAGGCCTTCAACTACCGCCTTTACTTCGTCGATCATTTCTTTGGCTTGCGGCGATGTTTCATATTTCAGGTATTTTTCAAAAAAATTAATCGCATCAGCAGTGCGGTCCTGATCCATGCAGATTCCGCCCAGTGTCAGATATGCCATGCTGAAAGCCGGGTCAAGGCGAACCGCTTCCAGACATTCGTCTTCGGCCTCTTCAAGTTCTTCCAGATCGTAATACAACTCACCCAGATTAAAGTGTGCTGCAGGGTCTTCAGGATCAATTTCAATGCCCTTGCCAAAGGCGGCAACAGCTCCTTCGACATCCCCTTGCCCATAGAGCGAATCGCCCAGTGCATTCCAGGCAAATACGTTTTCAGGTTCAATTTCCAGCGCCTGGCGAAATGCGCAAATAGCATCATCGCTCCGCTCCTGAATGTTGTAAACCAGGCCGATACTTACCATCGCATCAGCGTCTTTCGGGTCGATATCCAGCACCTTTTTATAACAGCCGATGGCGTCCTTGTGTTTTCCGTTCTCCAACAGCATGTCACCCAGCGTCGTCAGGGCGTCAGCATCATTAGGAGCCAGTTTGAGCCCTTCACGGTAACGGTCGATTGCGTCGCTGAGCCGACCGTCTTCGGCCAGGGCATCACCCAGATAGAACCAGCTATCCGGAATGTTTTTGTTGTCTTTCCAGTATCCCTCCAGAACCTTGAGGGCCTCCTTGGTATTGCCTTTATCAAGAAGATCAATCCCTTGTTTAATCGTCTCGTTCAGCAGGGTGTCGACCATGACTTGCCTCCATTCTAAGGTTGAAAAATTAGTTTTAAATTTTAGGACAGGATAGCAGACACGCCCCAACAATTCCAGCCATCATTATTTTACATCCCATTAAAAATAATCTATACTTCTACGAAATTCAGTCCAACGGGGCAGCCGCATGAAAGATAACTACCAGTCACTCGGTCTTCGAACTCTGGAAGACATCAGCTCGATCATCCTGCACTCGCACGATCTGCAGGAGACTCTCGATAACATCGTCACGCTGGTTGCCAAGCGTATGAGAAGTGATGTCTGTTCAATCTATCTGTTGGAAAGCGATGGAGAAACCCTCGTCTTAAAGGCAACCAGAGGTCTTTCCAAGGCATCGGTCAATCGGATTTCGATGAAAGTTCATGAAGGCTTGTGCGGACTTACTGTTGAAAACCGTTCCATGGTAATGACTGACAATGCCCCGTCTCACCCCCGCTATAAATATTTTAAAGAAGCCAAGGAGGAAAAGTTTCTCTCTTTTCTGGGGCTGCCTCTGTTTGAGCATAAGGTGCCTATCGGTGTGATTGTCGTTCAAACACGCCTGGCCCGCAGTTTCGGTGAGGATGAGATCAGTGCCCTGCGTACGATCACTTTCCAGATTGGCAGCATAATCCATAATGCCAGGTTACTCGATTCTATTCAGCACAAGGAGCAGGAGCGGGCCTGGTTTGAAAGTGAGCTCGCCAAAATAAAGAACACTGCTGAGGATAACGCAACAATATCTTCACGAACCAGGGGCAAGCGGACGGCGGTTTCCAAAACTCTCGGTGGAACCGCAGTTTCCGCAGGCTTCAGCCACGGGAAAGTCTACATCCTGAATCGTTTCAGCGATAAGGTCATCAAGCTGGCTAAAGTTGGAAGTAAATCCGAAGAACAGAAGAAATTTTCAATCGCCCTCGAGAAGGCCAAGATACAAACTATCTACATGGAAAAGCGGGTCAGTGAGACGTTGAGCGAGGATGATGCAGCAATATTTCACACCCATCTGATGATTCTGGAAGATCGCGGCTTCTCTACGAAGGTTAATGACCTGATCTCTGAGGGCATGGGTGCCACGCGTGCCGTGCACGATGTCGTGGAACATTATATTCAGGCGTTTTCTGCCATGGCAGATCCCTATCTTCGGGAACGTTCGGCTGACATGAAGGATATCGGCCGCCGGATCATGGACGTCATCGAAAATAATGACTCCAAAGTCGTTACGCTAAAGGAAAAACGGGTGATTGTAGCCGAGGAGATTTTTCCTTCAGATCTGGCGATGCTTGATCACGACAAGATTCTGGGCATTGTTACCGAGAAAGGCAATGCCTACGCGCATGCTGCCATTATGGCGAAGTCTCTTGGCATACCAGCGGTACTTGGAATTTCCGGGCTTATGGATGCGGCTGATGTCAAGGATGAGATCATTGTGGACGGCACTTCCGGATATGTTTTCCTGAATCCGGACAATGCGGTAATAAAGGAGTACGTCCGGCTCGAACAGGATCATGCCGGCCGCATGAAAGAGCTGGAAGGGCTGCGTGACCTGCCGGCTGTTACCAGCGATGGTTTTGCCATAACTCTCAGCGCAAATATTGGACTGATATCAGACGTCCGGGTCGCCAATCTGCATGGCGCCCAAGGTGTCGGATTATACCGCACTGAATTCCCGTACATGGCCCGTTCCGCATTTCCCAGCCGTGAAGAACAGGCTTCCATCTATCGCAAGATATTGGAGGGTTTCCCTGGCCAGACCGTGAATATCCGGACGCTTGATATCGGTGGCGACAAAGGGCTGCCCTATTTTTCATATCCCCACGAGGATAATCCGTTTTTGGGCTGGCGCTCCATCAGGGTTTCACTGGAACGTCAGGATATCTTCAAAGAACAGCTGGCCGGAATCCTGCTTGCCTCCCAGGCCGGCAATCCGACGATCATGTTTCCACTGATCAGCAGTCTTGATGAAATCCGACAGATCAGGGAAATAATGACTTCGGTCAGAAATGATCTTCTCCGAGAAGGGCATGATGTCCGTGGGTACATACCACTTGGAATAATGGTTGAAATACCGGCGGCAGTGCAAATCATCGAGTCATTGATACGGGAGGTCGATTATGTAAGCATCGGCACCAATGACCTGATTCAGTACACTCTGGCTGCTGACCGCAACAATGCCCGCGTAAGGCAGTATTACGATCAGCATCATCCGGCCGTGCTTCATTCTATCAAGCGAGTTGCAGACGCAGCCAACAAAGCCGGTAAAAAGGTTTCTGTCTGCGGAGAAATGGCTGCAGATCCGTTAACCGCCCTGTTATTGGCAGGGATGGGTATATCTGAATTCAGTTTGTCTGCTCCCAGTATTCCGGTAGCAAAACAAGCCATTCGCAGCCATAGCATTGAAGAGTGCCGTAAACTGGCACGTGCCGCTTTGGCGTGCCAAAGCATTGCAGATGTCAGCAGATGCCTGACTGCCGCACGCGCTAAGCTTTTTGCCAGAGAAGACCATTGAAATTAAATGCCAAAGTGACATGATGAATTTGAAAAAGTTCCCACAAATCAGTCCAGTTGCAAAGGATCTTTTGATAAATAACAAACCCACCGAATAATCAGTGGGTTACATGTTAAATGGTGTGGAGATGGGCATCTAATAACTCCGTAATATATCGAACAATGTACATTTTACAATTAATTCTTTGACGCTAACAAAAAAACACCACTAAAATAGTTGTTACAAAATTACTACAGTC
>CAZUGI010000061.1:0-17211 GCA_964619855.1 uncultured Geobacter sp.
TTGAGGATGCGGGCCAGACTGTCAAGATCTCGCAGCAGCAGCGTTCCGCGTTTGTAGGTGGCAAAACGACGGGCAAAACCGATCGTCAGCACTTCCGGATCAAGCACCTCCTCGGCTGTGGCGATCTCCTTGGTGGTGGCGCCGACTTTGATCAGCTGCTCTTTCAAACGCTTGCGGGCGAAGTCTACCAGCTTCTCTCGGCAACTCTGCTGGGTACGCCACAGTTCGGCGTCCGGAATCTTGGAAATACGGCGCCAGACATTGTGGTCGGTCGGATCGTCCAGCCAGCGTGTGCCAAGGTAGCGCACCAGCAGGCTGGCCATGTGGTTGGACATCCAGGTGCGGGTGTGAACACCGTTCGTGATCGAGGTCAGCGGCAGCTGCTCCTCGGGGAGTTCCGGCCAGGCGTTTTTCCACATCTTGCGAGAGACTTCGCCATGCAGCTGACTGACGCCGTTGGTGTGTCCGGCAAGTTTGAGCGCCAGGACAGCCATACAGAAAGATTCCTGCTGATTCTTCGGATTCTGGCGTCCAAGCCCGATGAATTCATCATGACTGATTCCGAGCGATCTGAAGTAGCGCGCAAAGAACTTGTCAATCAGTTCGGGCGGGAAGTGATCGATGCCGGCCTCAACCGGAGTGTGGGTGGTAAATATGTTGCCGGCTCTTACGATCTCGCGGGCCTCGTTGAAGGCTATTCCACGCTTCTCCATCAGGAGCCGGATCCGTTCCAGCGCCAGAAAAGCCGCGTGTCCTTCGTTCATGTGGCAGACATTGGGAACAATTCCCAATGCCCGCAGGGCGCGGATACCACCGATCCCAAGCAGGATCTCCTGGATCATGCGCATCTCCTTGTCGCCAAAGTAGAGCTGGGCCGTGATCAGTCGATCCTCGGGGCTGTTTTCCTCCAGGTTGGTGTCCAGCAGGTAGAGCGGTACACGACCGATCTGCACCCGCCAGATGTGAACCTTGAACTTTCGTGGACCGAAATCCAGCTCGAATGACAGCGGTACACCCTTTTCGTCGCGCTCAAGGGTCAATGGCAGGTTGTAGAAGTCATTTTCAGGGTAATATTCCTGCTGCCATCCCTCGTTGTTAAGATACTGACGGAAATATCCTTGACGGTACAGCAGGCCGACTCCCACCAGCGGCAGACCCAGATCGGAGGCAGATTTCAGATGATCACCGGCCAGAATGCCGAGTCCGCCGGAGTAGATCGGCAGCGATTCATGCAGGCCGAACTCCATTGAAAAATAGGCTACTTTCATCTTGGAATTACCGTTGCAGGTTTTCTGGAACCAGGTCTTTGCTTCAAGATATTCGGTCAGCTTCTCGTCCACCTTTTTCAGGTGGGCCATGAAACCTTCATCATTTTTGAGCGCTTCCAGCGTTGTCTGCTGTAGAATCCCGAGCATTTCCACCGGATTGTGACGTGTCGATTTCCATAGGTCGCCGTCCAGGCGACGGAAAAGGTTTATGCCATCCGGCTCCCAGCACCACCACAGGTTGTAAGCCACGCGTTGTAGCGCGAGCAGTTCGTCAGTCAGTGAGGGAACTACGGTAAACTTGTGCAGCATTCTTGTAAAATCCATACGAATATCCTTTGTCTTCTTGGTTAGTGGCAGCTTAATGCCAATTCCACATCAAAACCCCTCTTTGTTGGCTCGTCTTCGGCTCCTCAACATACTTCTATGTATGTCTTCGTCGCCTCAATCCTCGTCGCCTTGATGGCATCTTTGATTTGAAATTGGATTATAGCAGCTGCCCTGGGTAGTTTTGTTGCATTAATTCTGTAAAAAAATATAATCGATGGCGGAGTCTGAAATTTGCTCCTACTTTATCAGCTGATTCATTTCAAATATCGGCAGCAGTACAGCCAGCACAACAATCCCGACCGCCACTCCCATTGCCAGAACCAATAGCGGCTCCATAAGACCCATCAGGCGGACAAGGCGGGAGCTGAACTCGCGCTCATAAGCCAGACCGGCCTTCACCAGCATGGCTTCCAAGGCCCCGCTCTTTTCTCCGACTCCGACCAGATGTACCAGCATCGGCGGGAAAAGAGGTTTTTTCCTCAGGCCTTCCGACAGACTGCCGCCCTGGGTAACCTCGTCAATAACCTCCCGTAGAAAAGAGCGGTACACACGGTTGACCAGAACTTCGCCGGTGATTTCAAGAGCTCTGATAATCGGCACTCCGCTGGAAAGCAGCAGGCCCAGCACTCGGGCAAAGCGCGAGAGAATCAGGCGCTGCTGCAGCCCTCCTGCCAGCGGAAGCTTCAGCAGCATTTCATCCCGCTTATGTCGTAATGCATCATTATTCATTGCTTTGCGGTAGAGCGGAATGGAAGCAATTATCAGGCCGGCCGGAATCCACCACCAGTCACGCAGCACATGACTGAGCTTTATCAGCATTGTCGTGAGCAGGGGCAGGGCGGCTTTGCTGTCCTCAAAAATAACAACAATCTTGGGTATGACCACTGTCAGCAGAAAGATCATCACCCCTCCACCCACCAGCAGCATCAGGATTGGATACGCCAGGGCGGAATTTACCTTGCTGCGCACCTGTTCCTGCTCTTCAAGAAAATCGGCCAGCCTCTCCAGTACGGCATCAAGCGCTCCACCGGCTTCACCGGCCGCCACCATGCTGACGTAGCTTTCACCAAAGATCTCCGGCTCGGCTGCAAGTGCCCTAGAGAGCGAGGCCCCTTCGGCAATGCGATCCTTTGCCCGGATAACGGCGGAGCGAAGAGGGCCGCTCTCTTCCTGCTCGCAGAGGGCGCCCATCGCCTCAAAGAGAGGTATCGAGGATGCCACAAGTGTTGCCAGCCGGCGGGTGAAAAGTGACATATCCTCTGCTGAAACCCTCCGCTGGAAAGAGAATCCGCCCGTCCGGTTTTTGACACGTCCCTCTTCCTGTACGTCACGAGGCAGCAAACCTCTGCCTTTCAGCAGCTGCAGAGCCTGGTGACCGGAGTCAGCTTCGATGCTGCCGGAAAGGGAAGAGCCGCTTGCGCTGAAGGCCTTATAGTGGTACGTCGGCATAATCGTCCTGTGTCACCCGCAGCACCTCTTCAATGGTGGTATCTCCAGCGGCGACCCGGGCCAATCCATCATCCCGCAGCGTTCGCATACCGTGGGCAACGGCGTACTCCTTGATTTCTCCGGAATGGCAGCGACGGATGATCATCGAGCAGAGTTCCTGATCGATCGGCAGAATTTAATAGATAGCGGTGCGACCGAGGCTGCCAAGACCAAAACATCTGTCACAGCCCCGGCCGCGATAGAGCTTTTCGGGCAGGGCCACGCCGGCGTACTGTTCGGCCGGGCGGTACTCTTCCCGGCAATGCGGGCAGATCACTCGTACCAGACGCTGCGCGACAACTGCCGTGAGCGATGAGGCGATCATGAACGGTTCGATGCCCATATCTACCAGACGGGTCACTGCGGTGGCGGCGTCGTTGGTGTGCATGGTAGAAAGAACAAGATGGCCGGTCAGGCTGGCCTGGATGGCAATCTCGGCTGTTTCGGCATCACGGATTTCGCCGACCATGATGATGTCAGGGTCCTGGCGCAGGATCGATCTGAGTCCACCGGCAAAAGTCAGATTAATTTTCGGATTGACCTGAATCTGTCCGATGCCTTTGATCTGATATTCGATCGGATCTTCGATAGTGATAATGTTTTTGTCGCTGGAGTTGACCCGGTTCAGTGCTGCGTAAAGCGTGGTCGACTTGCCGCTGCCGGTCGGTCCGGTCACCAGTATGATGCCGCTGGTACGGGCCAGAAAACGCTCCATGGTACGAACCCCGGCTTCACCCAGCCCGATGTCGGACAGCGAGAGAATCCCCTTCTTCTTGTCCAGCAGGCGTAGTACGGCCCGCTCTCCATAGAAGGTCGGAACGATCGAAACGCGAATATCGACATCCCGGCCGGCCACGATCACTCGTATGCGCCCATCCTGTGGCAGGCGCTTTTCGGCGATATTGAGACCGGCCATGATTTTGACCCTCGAAATCAGGGCTTCCTGGATGATTTTGGGTGGTGACAGTTTTTCGTACAGGAGTCCGTCAATCCGGAAACGGATCAGCAGGTCGCGCTCGTAAGGCTCGACATGAACGTCGCTGGCCCGCTCTTTGACCGCCTCGGAAAGGATGGAATTCAGCAGCCGTATAACGGGCGCTTCATCTGTCAGATCAAGCAGGTCATGGGGCTGACTCAGTTCAGTGGCAATGGTGGAGAGATCTTCCCCCTTCAGTTCTTCGAGCACTTCGCGAGCCGTACCTGATACGCCGGCATAGGCATGATTGATGGCATCGGTCAGGTGTCTGGCCGGGACCAGAACCGTTTCGATCGGTTTTCCGAACAGCATGCGCAGTTCGCCGAGCAGCAGGAGGGCAGATGCATCGGATATCGCAACCCGGATGACTCCCTCAAGGTCTTGAAGCGGCAGAACGGAGTTGGTACGGGCAAAGGTCAGCGGCAAACGATTCAGCAGGTGCGGCGCGACATCTTCGATCAGTATCTCAGGTTGACTGGTGATCCCCAGTTTACGCGCAGACTCTTCCAGCTCATCCGGCATGAGTGTGCCGCTCATTTTCCCGAAATCTCCCTCTGTACATCAACCGGTGTAAGCTCTTTGGCAGATTCCTTGAACTTCTTTCGCTGTTCGTCGGTGACAGCTGTCAGATCGGAAGCCTCTTTCACGATGTGCGGAGTAAGCAGAATCATCAGGTTGGTTTTCTGTCTGGTTTTGGTTGTAGTCTTGAACAGCCAGCCAAGGCCCGGAATGTCTCCCAGAAGTGGCACCTTGTTGACGGTTTCGTTTTCCTGATCCTGGATAAGTCCACCGATAACTACAGTCTCCTTATCCTTGACAACTATGCTGGTCCTGGCCGAGCGCTTGGTGGTGACCAGATCGATAGCCTGGCCCTTGTTAGGCTTGACGGCCGATATTTCCTGATTGATATCCATGCGGATATAATCACCCTCACTGATCTGGGGCTTGATCTTGAGATTGATCCCGATATCCTTGCGTTCTACTGATGTTGTTGAAAGGCCTGAAGAAATCGTTGAAGCGCCCTGGAATGGAACGTTTTCTCCGACATTGATTTCGGCTTCCTTGTTGTCTGAGGTCAGAATGTTGGGGGTTGAGAGAATGTTCAGCAGGCCGTTTTTGTCCAGAGCCTGAAGAATCCCGGTCACATTTACCGGGCTGGCAGAAATGTTCGGGGTCAGTGCACTGCCCGATGCTGCACTGAGAACATTGCCGATGCTGGTAAGAGTCCCGAGCGGATCGTAGAGACCGGCCACAGTCAGGTATTTGTTGAGAACTCCGCCGCCGATTACACCGCTCTGCAGCCCCAGTTCTCTGGACTTGTCGAGTGACACCTCGGCAATCAGGACCTGGACGAAGACCTGTTTACTGCGTCGATCCAGTTTCTTTATAACCTGAACAAGGTTGTTGTAATCTGTGACAGACGCCATGATTACCAGTGAATTGGAGGCTTTGTCGGGCGTAATGGTTATCTTGCCGCTGTCAAATGGTGACGCTGCGGCCGGCTGGCCCGGTGCAGTGGTGGCAAGCCCCTTGATGACGTTCTCCAGAACCTTTGACATCTCGGTGGCGTCGGTATTCTCCAGATAATAGACATTGACCCTGCTGCTGGCCTCGGGCGGTGCCACATCCAGCTTGGTCAGCAATTCCCGCACAGCTTTTTTGGTATTTTCATTGCCGAACACAAGCAGGGCGTTGAGGCGCAGATCAGCCATAACGCTCCCAGCCACACCCCCGCCTGCAGTAGTCGGCTGACCGGCCGGCCTGCTCTCTGATCCGGTCAGCCACTGGCGGATTGTTGCAGCGGCATTTTCGGCCGAGGCATTCTTCAAATATATGATCTCGAGCCCGTCTCTGGTTCTCTCGCTGTCGATTGTATGCAGAAGTCCTTGCAGTTTGCGGATGTTGAGCGATGAGTCGACCATCAGGATCAGATTGGCCGGCCCAAAGGCCGAAATATGGCCATCCTTGGAGATCATCGGCTGCAGAAAGGCCAGTGCCTCCTGGGCCGAAATATTCTCCAGCTTGGTGACCTGGGCAATATAGCTTTCATTGACCGGCAGAGAGTCGCCGGGCGGCAGCAGTGTGAAGCCGGATTGTCTGGCTCCGGCCGAGGGTACTATTTTTGCCACCTTCCCGCTCTGCACAACGGTAAATCCTTTAAGATCCAGCACCGATACAAAAACGTTATAGGCCTCATCATTCGAAAGCTTGGAGGGGGAATAGACCGAAATTTTACCTTTGACCCGCTCATCCAGAATGAAGTTCTTTCCGGTCAGGTCGCTGATAAACTTCACCATGGTGGAGATGTCCACTTCATTGAAATTAAGCACCACCCCACTGCCGGCCGAGGCGCTTGCCGCAGAGCTGAAAATGGTTCCTGCCAGGAGCAGCATCCAGAATATGCGGTTCAGGTATCGAGTCAAGAAAGCCTCCAGATCATCGAATATCGTAGTTGAATGTTACCGGACGACCGTCTCTGATCATATCCAGTTTGAGGCGGTTCTGTCCCTTGAGGGCAATGAACGACTGCAGAGCCTTGTCCGGCGAGTCCACCGGGAAATCATTCAAGCGCAGCAGCACATCGCCGTTTTTTATGCCCACCATGGCAAAAACGCCATTGGGCTTGACTTCGGAAGCCCGAAAGCCCTCTACCTTGCCGTCCTTCTGGCTGGGCAGCAGCCGTGCGTCAGTCATGGCCTGGCCGATGTTGTCGAGAGCCGCATTCAGGGCCCGTTGGTCGATAATATAGCTGCCGGTGCCGGTGGCGGTTACAGCCGCTCCCTGTTGTGTTTCCGGCTGAGTCTGGCCATGTGCTGCCGCTGGCGGGGTCATGGGCGTCAGCAGTTCGACTTTTTTCCCATTCAGCAGAATGAAAGCCTGTTCACGGGTTACCTGGCTGAGTCGGCCGGTATCAAAAACCGTCTCGCCTAGTCGAAAAACCCGCTCCTCTTTTTTGGTTGTGTGCCGCACCAGAGCAAATGTTTCACGAACGGAACCGACAACGGTTCCGAGCAGTAGCAGGTCAGCCGGGGCGGTAGCCGGAGCGGCCGTTGCTGCCGAAGCGTTCGTAATGGGTGAAAGTGTTCCCCGTGCCGAGTTGCCGAAAAGGCCGTTGGTCAGTATGGGAGCGTAAAACGACAACTCTTCGGTACGGGCAGCAACCGGAATTTGTTGCTCGCTCCTGATTGGTCCGGGCCGAACAGCATTTGTAAGGCGAAGTGCAAGGCGGTCAGTGGCAATTCCTGCGACCAGAGCAATCACAACAACTCCCAAAAGTATATTTATGATGTCAAGGGTGCGGTACATACCGGTTTCAGAGCCTGATTTCCCCGTTAAACACTTCCACAGCAGGTCCGGTCATGTAAATAGTACCATCCTCCGACCACTCCATTTCCAGATCACCGCCAGAGAGGTGGTTGAGAATCTTTTTTTCGGTGAGACCGTTAAGAACACAGGCCGCGGTTACAGCACTGGAGCCGGTTCCGCAGGCCAAGGTCTCTCCGGCGCCCCGCTCCCAAGTGCGCTGCCTGACCTCTGTGCGTGAAATAACCTGGACAAACTCGACGTTGGTCCGGCGAGGAAACAGAGGGTTGTTTTCAATCAGGGGACCGTAGGTAGTCACCGGAAAGTTTTCAACGTCATCGACAAAAATAACACAGTGCGGATTTCCCATTGAAGCACAGGTGATTTTGAAAGTTTTATCCAGGACGGTCAGTTCTTCGGCAACAACTGTTGCATCGGAGGCGCCGGTCATCGGGATTTCAGCGCGCGTCAGGCGCGGCGGTCCCATATTGACCCGCACTTTTACGATTTTCCCGTCGGCGCCGGGAAAAAGCTGCAGCGTCAGGATGCCGGCACCTGTTTCGGCAGTAATTTCGGTCTTTGCAACAATGCCGTGATCAAAGGCGTACTTGGCAACGCAGCGGATGCCATTGCCGCACATTTCAGATTCGGAGCCATCAGAATTGAACATCCGCATCCGCACATCGGCAACTTCGGACGGCATAATCAGAATCAGCCCATCCGAACCGATCCCGAAGTTGCGGTCCGAGACCTGTATGGCGGTCTGTTGAGGATTACTGATGGTCTCTTCAAAGCAATTCACATACACATAGTCATTTCCGGCACCCTGCATTTTGGTGAATTTCATCGTACGCATATCCCCTTGTCGCAATAAAATTGATTGCCAAGCATAGCAAAAATGCACCAGAGCAACAAGCAGTTTAATCTTGCCCCGGCTCTGAGTCCAATGCTGTCTGCGTTGATTAAACAGCATGATTGCCAACTCTTTGTGAAGCGGGTATATTCCGACACGCCGTAGCCACCATCCACTCGGAGGAACATCAACATGATCCGACCTTTTCAGGGTATAATGCCGAAAATTGACCCAAGCGCCTTTGTTGCCGAGACCGCTGTTATCATCGGAGATGTCGAAATGGGGCCGCAGTCCAGTATCTGGTACAACTGTGTAGTCCGCGGCGATGTAAATTCCATTCGCATCGGCGCCCGCAGCAACGTTCAGGACCTTTCCATGCTGCACGTCACGCATAAGAAACATGCCGATGATCCCGGCGCGCCTCTGATCATCGGTGATGATGTTACGGTCGGTCACAGTGTTACACTGCATGGCTGCACCTTGCAGAACGGCTGTTTCATAGGGATGCAGGCCATGGTTATGGACCATGCCGTTGTGGGTGAGGGGGCATTGGTGGGTGCCCGGGCGCTCGTAACCGAAGGCACGGTCATTCCGTCTCACACGCTCTGGGTTGGTGCTCCCGCAAAGCAGAAGCGGGACCTGACGCCGGAAGAGATAGCCTGGTTGAAGAAATCGCCGGACAATTATGTAAAATACTCCTTGAAGTACATAAACGACAAGTGAGTTTGCCAAAGTCAAACACATGAACTGGTTTTCCCACATCGGCAGGCAGGCCTCACGTCTGGCTTCGCTGGAGCTGTTCCGCTATATCGGTCCCGGCTTCTTCGTCACGGTCGGTTTCATCGACCCGGGCAACTGGGTCACCAATGTGGCCGCCGGATCGCAGTTCGGCTATCAGCTGCTCTGGGTCGTTACTCTCTCAACGATCATCCTGATCATTGTTCAGCACAACGCCGCCCATCTCGGGATCGTCACCGGACTTTGTCTCTCCGAAGCAGCCTCAAAATTCTTTAAGCCCTGGCTGCGTGTCCTGATGCTGGGGAGTGCCATGATAGCCTGTGTTGCCACTGCGCTGGCCGAATTGCTGGGGGCGGCCATAGGTCTTAATATGCTGACCGGTCTTCCGCTGGGAATCGGTGCACTGTTGTCAGCATTCTTCTCGGCCTGGATGCTGCTTTCAAAAAATTATCAGCGCCTGGAAAAATGGATCATGGGCTTCGTTTCGCTGATAGGCCTTGCTTTTGTATTCGAGATATGGCTGGCCAATGTCTCATGGCTCCAGACCTTTAGCGGCTGGATAACGCCGGCTTTTCCGGTCGGCGCCCTGCCTGTTATCATGGGGGTGCTGGGGGCGGTGGTGATGCCGCACAACATATTTCTGCATTCCGAGGTTATCCAGAGCAGGCAGTGGAACGCTCAAGGTGATAACGTCATAAAAAAACAGCTCAAATACGAGTTTTTTGACACCCTGGCCGGGATGGGCGCCGGCTGGGCCATCAACAGCGCCATGATCATCATGGCAGCCGCGGTGTTCTATAAAAACGGCATCGTCGTAAACGAACTGCCGCAGGTAACGATGACTCTGGAGCCTATATTCGGCAAAGCCTCGGCCGTGGTCTTTGCCCTGGGACTGCTCTTTGCCGGGCTTTCTTCTTCGGTTACCGCAGCAATGGCCGGCGGAAGCGTCTTTGCCGGCATCTTTATCGAACCCTTCGATATCAATGATCCGCACTCCCGCATCGGCCTCGGGATAACTCTGCTGGGTGCGCTTGCGTCAATTATGCTGCTATCCAACCCCTTCAAAGGCATTCTCTGGAGCCAGATCGCCCTGTCTCTGCAGCTCCCGTTTACGATAATTCCACTGATACTGTTAACTTCATCAAAAAAAGTCATGGGTGACTATGTCAATAAACCCTACGGCGCGTGCGTGCTCTGGATTGTGGGACTGGTTGTAATCGGCCTGAACACAGCTCTTCTGATTGATATTCTGAAGGCATAGCCGGTTAAAGGGCGGAAAACCGCCTTGCCTGCCTGCCGGAATTCTGTTAGTTTCGGACAAATTACACGAAAGCTGTCCGCTATGAAGATCACCATTTTAGGAAGTGGAACATCCACCGGAGTTCCGATGGTCGGCTGTCGATGCCGGGTCTGCTCTTCTACAAATCCGCGGGACAAGAGAAGCCGCGCCTCGCTGCTGATCGGCCATAATGGTCGCAACATTCTGGTCGACACATCCAGCGATCTTCGCCATCAGGCGCTACGCCAGGGGGTGAAAAAGGTTGACGCTGTTTTTTTTACCCACGCTCATGCCGACCACGTAAACGGCATTGACGACCTGCGCGGTTTTTATTTTTTGTACAAGGAAATAATTCCCTGCTTTGCTTCACAGAGTACTCTCAAAACACTTCAGGCCGGCTTCGGGTATATTTTCCATGAACAGGAGAGCTCCGGCTACACTCCGCTTCTGACAGCCCACGAGATACATGATCCGTTTGAGCTGTTCGGACTTCGGGTTGTTCCGGTGCCGCTGGTGCACGGCAGAACTTCCGCGCTTGGATACCGGATCGGCACTTTTGCGTATCTGACTGACTGCAGTGCCATTCCCGACTCGTCTCTGCCGCTATTGGAAGGCCTTGATCTCCTGATAATAGACGGCCTGCGCTGGACAGATCATCCTTTTCACTATAACATCGAGGGTGCCATTGCAGCGGCCGGAAAGCTTAATGCCGGGCGCATAATACTGACTCATCTTACCCATGAGGTGGCATATTCCGAAGGCGACAAACTGCCGCCACGCTTTGAATTTGCTTTTGACGGCATGGAATTTGATCTGCCATACCCCTGATCGGCAATCAGAATGAGGAGAGAATAAATGCACAAGGATATCCGGCTGCACGGACAGGTCGGTGACCAGACGGAATATTTTGTCATGGTCGTGGGCAACGAGGCCTACCAGCGCTATTTCTTCAACATAGTTCAGGACGAGGATCATCTGCGCATTTTTTCGCCCGGAAACGAGATGATAATTTCATCCGAGGGCATCTCATATCAGGGCAATGGCGGCTACTTCTGTGAATACATGTTCGGGGTTGATCAGCCTTCATCCGATCTTGCCAAGCCTGAAATTATTAATCGTCTGGTCATGTACGGGGCTCGCTCTGACGATGCCGGTTCAGTGCGTTTCAGTGACCGGACCTCAGGCAGCGAAACCTATGACAATATTTTTTTCGAGGGCAACGCGGTCTGTAACTACTTCTATTTTGTCCACTCCAACCTGTTGTCCCGTAAACTGAAGAATCAGCAGGAGGAGCTCGTAAAAAGACTCGGCAAGGTTATAAAACGATCAGAGGCTGTAGGTGACGAGCGTGACGATGTTCTTATCTCCGAGATATTTCCACTCCTTAAAGATGAAGCTGCTCAGTTGTTTGTAGTCAAGCTGATCAACCGGCAGCATCGTGAATACCGCAACCTGTTCAGAGGGCTCTATTTCAAAAACAAGAAAATATCGGATGAGGATTTCGGGCGACTGGTCAGTGTTGCCTCAAAATACCAGATTGACCGCTATCAGCAGGAACGGATACGGATTGACGTCATGTACCGCAGTCCTGCCAATAAGCGCATTGTCGATGAGTACCGGAATATTCTTCTGGCCTGCAATGCCAAAGGTGAGATCAGCAACCTTGACAATGCCAGGCTGACACGACTGAAGACGCTCTCAGTCCGAAACAAGATTCCGGGTGCTCTGTTTTACACTCTGGATGAGATGCTGAAAAAAGGGCGCAACCTGAAGAACAGCGAGGAGCGGGATTACGTTGCTGCCACCCGCGAAATTTTGGAAGGAATCTTCTTCAGGGAAGTGGAAATTGAAAGCCGGATAGATCGCGACGATATGCTCAAACTGATTCAGGCCAAGAAGATGGCCATGGAGAACCGTGACCACAGCTTTGATCAACTCATGCTGGATGCCAGCAAGGAGTGCGATGAGAAAATCAGGGATGGTGCCGATGCGTCACTGCTGGATGGATTCTCTTACGTCATAACATATCTGGACCGCTTTGACAGTGTTTCCAATCTGGTCAGCCAACTGGCTTTTATGGAAAATGTCAGGATCAACGAAGAGATGCTGCAGGGGCTCCTGGAACATAAGGCGGCCTTTGACAACCTGCAGGAGAACTGTTTTACAGAGCTTTTTATACGCGAACTGTTTGCCAATGCCTATCTGGGCCGCTTCGGCCGGCGCAAGGTGCAGACACTCATGAACGGGCTGGCCGGCATAGAGGCCCGCACTTCCAGTATAGGGGAACTGCATCAGGAACTGAACGATATAGACAAAGAAGAACGCATTTCGGTTATCCTGCTGGAGCATGTCCGTGACCGCATCCGCAATTTCTACTCCAAGTTTGCCACCAAGGCGGATCAAGATGCGCTGCGCCGCGAGGTCATCGAAGAGCTGAAAACCAAAAAGAGCCTAAAAGAGGAGCTTCCGGACCGTCTCTTTGAAGAAACAATTTTCACCATCAAGAAGGAAGCCATGTATCTGCATTCGCTGCTGCCGCAGATCATCTCTGAACGCAACGTCGGTCTGCGCGAGGACTTCCTCGAGAACTCAGGCCTTGATCGTTTCTATGTTGAGGAGCTGGAACGTGAATATTTCGAGAAGAACGGGCTGGATATCGAGGATCTTTATCAGATCAGAAAAGGTTTGAGCTGAACTTAAGGGTTGCTGTCCGCTAAAGCTTTGGCCGTAATCAGCCGATGGGGTTAACATCATCAGGACATCTATCGGAGAGTGTCATGAAAATTGAAGACCGGCTTTCGAATTATATGGCGCTGTTGAATAGCGATGCCGGAAAACCGGCATCTTCTTCAAAGGAAAATTCCGGTCAGGCGGTTTCTCCGGAGAACACCGCTGTGAATGTTGAGCTTTCGGCAACCGCCGCACAGATGTCTGACGATCAGGCCCGGCTCGATAAGCTGAATGCCATCAGGCAGCAGCTGGCGGAAGGGTCCTATAATATCAGCGGCAAGGACGTCGCGGAAAAAATGCTTAAAATTCTCCAGAACTAGGATCTGAAGCCCTCCCTGAATGGGAAATATCACCATTGCCCTGCAATGCCGCATCATCCATTTCCCGCTTGACCCGCTTTGCTTCCCGCGCTACATTCCGTCTGTGTACATTTGATACTCAAGAGAGTTGTAGTGTTACCTCTCAGGAGCCGGAATGCCTATCAACAGCCACATAGTAGAGCTTCGACAAAAAATTTCAACCTACGGTAAAGAGAATCAGGGGGAGCTCCTCTATGCCTTGGCCGAGGGGGCCAAGCTGCTCTCCGGGTCTGACCAGCTTCGTATCTACCTGGAAGACCTGACCCGTGGCGCACTCACCTGTGTGTATGCAACCGGCCCCCATGCTGCAGAGATACGCGAGGCCGGTTTTGCAATCGGTTCGAGTGAAACAGTGGTTTCATCGGTATATATGAGTCAGTATCCAGTGGATTTCAAGGTGGCCGGCATGCCCAAAAACTCACCGGACATCATTTTTGCAAACCGCTTCGGATTTCGCTCAAGCTACGTCATCCCCGTGGTAAGCCTTGGCAAGTCAATCGGAGTACTCTGTATCGATCAGGATCATCCCGGCGAAGTACTTCCGGCAAAAGCCAGATCCAAACTGGCCGACCTAGCCGGTTTTGTTGCAGACCATCTTGATCAGGCCCGTATCTACCACCAGCAGGTCCAGTTGGCCCGGCGCCTGGAAGAGTTCAAGGCCCGTGAGGCGGCCGGTATGATGGTCCGTTCGGCGGTCAGGCTGATTGAAAAAGTCTCGCTGGCATCGGTGCTGGTGCCGTCCCAGCAGGATGCCGCCACCGGTGCCCTGGAAATACTGGCCAGTTATTCGGGTGATGAAGGTCTCAAGCAGCTCTATGATCAGCAGGGCGCCATTGATCTGCACAAGGGCAAATCACTGATTTCAAATTATATCAGTGATCAGGCGATCATTACCGACGAACGGCTTATGAAGCCGCTCTTTATTGCCGACCTGACCCAGCACAACCTTCAAAAACGGGCTCTGACCGAATCCATGGAACTCCGCTCACTGTACGTGGTGCCGCGCTTCGATAAGGAAAATCGCCGCATTATCTGTCTTGTAAATTACTATTCCCGCGATCTTTACCGTTTCAGCGATTTCGAGATGGGTCTGCTTCAGACTCACGCCGAAATGGTGGAGCGGGTTATCAGCGAGGTTGGCGGCGAGCATCTTGAAATCCGGGTCCTGTCTGAAATCACGGACCTTTTGAATGAGCGGGCTGAAAACCCGCAGCCATTTTTAACCAAGGTGCTTTCTAAGGCCACCGAACTGATCGGGGCCGATACCGGCAGCATTGCAGTGGTGACGGAGCGGGATGGCCAACTATGGTTGGTTGTGGAGGATGAAAACGGGACAATCAGCGGCGCAAAAAACAAGGAATGGCTTAAAAAATACATTCCACCTTTCCTGGTCGGAGGAGAAGAACTGCCGTCCGAAGAACGGAGTCTGACCGGTTACGTGGCTTTCAGCAAACAGCCCAAGATCATTGCCAGAGTGGAGGATGAGCGCGAAGGGGGCGGATTCCACCGATCCATGAGCGAACTCCTGAAAAGCGAGATTGCAGTTCCAATCATCTGCGATGATGAAGTCATCGCGGTTATCTGCCTTAACTCTCTGCAGTACGACTTCTTCCGTGAGGAACATCGCCGGATCCTGCAGATCATTGGTTCGTTGACTGCCCGTCATATTTCGGACCTGCAGCGCATCGAACGTCTGCAGGGAGAAGTCAATCGGCTTAATACCGATGTTGCATACAAAGATCCGCACGTTTCTTCCTACCTGCTGGGTAATATCATCGGCAACAGTCCAAAATCGCAGGAGGTGGTGGATTTCATCAACACCGTATCGCCGCCGCTTTTTAACCGTATCACCTACTGGGCCCGTAATATTTTCCAGGAGGCCACTATCGGACTCCCCTCCATTCTGGTAACAGGGCAGACCGGCTCTGGCAAAGAATTCTTTTTCAATAATTTTTACAACAAGCTTAACGAACTGTATCGGCGTGTCGTCAACCCAAGCGGAGAACTTCCGGTCAAGAAGTGCAATATTGCAGCCTATTCGGGCGATTTGACCTATTCAGAACTGTTCGGCCATAAAAAAGGAGCTTTCACCGGGGCCTATACCGATCGGCGCGGAATATTGGAAGAGACTATCGGAGGAGTTGTATTTCTGGACGAGATTGGCGACGCCGATCCCAAGACGCAGGTTCAGCTGCTGCGATTCCTCGATAACGGCGGTTTTGTGCGTCTGGGTGAAAATACCGACCGTTACAGCCGCGTACTGCTGGTGGCGGCAACAAACAAGAATCTGCACGAGGAAATTGCTGCCGGACGCTTTCGCGAAGATCTGTATCACCGGCTTTCGGAACTCTCCATCCGCCTGCCGTCTCTTAATGAGCGTCGTGAAGATATCCCCGACCTGTCGGTTCACTTTCTGGGCAAACTCTATCTCACGTACCGTGGCGACAAGGAACCTAACGATAAACCACCGCTTTTAACCAAGGATGCCAAGGATATTCTTATGCGCCACAGTTACAAGGGGAATATCCGGGAGTTGCGCAGCATTCTGCTGAGGGCCCTGTTTTTCAGGAACAAGAATATTATCACCGGAGAAGCAATCTCCCGGGCAATCGCCGGGACAGGCTGCCTGGAGGCGCGACCCTTCTCACCTCCGGTACGGGATCTTGATGAACGGTTGGCGCTCGAAATTCTTAACAGGATTGATCTGGGCGGTGACTTTTGGTCTGAAGTTTATGAACCATTTTCCCGCAGTGATATTTCCAGGGAAACTGTCAGGACTGTGATCGAAAAAGCGCGAGTGAAGGCTGGCAAGACCATGCCGGCAGTGGCCCGCCACCTCAAAGCCCTGAATGAGGGGCAGTCCGCAGAAGATGAGCAGCGGCAACTGTTCCGCTTCAAGAATTTTTTGTATAAAACGGTCAAGATCGGATAACCATATCATCCGGTTTTGTGCAATACGCCTGGACTGTCAGGCAATAGAAGGATATCATCCATCCATGAGAAAACCAATTATCAACGAACAGATGCCTATAATTCGATGCCCCCTGTAATCTCGCTGACCGGTATCCGGCGGGTTTTTATCATGGGTGATCAGCAGTTTGAGGCGCTCAAGGGAGTTTCATTCTCGGTGAATGCGGGCGAGTTTGTGGCCATCATGGGCGCTTCCGGCAGCGGTAAATCAACCTGCATGAACCTGCTCGGCTGCCTTGACCGGCCGACCTCTGGTACCTATCTGCTGGATGGTCTGGATGTCGGCGGCATGGATACCAACCAGTTGGCCGATATCCGCAACAACAAGCTTGGTTTTGTGTTTCAGGGATTTAATCTGTTGGCTCGTACTCCGGCCGTTGAAAATGTGGAGCTGCCGCTGGTCTATGCCGGTCTTCATTCCAAGGAGCGACGTGTAAAAGCCCTGGCAGCCATGGAGCAGGTTGGCCTGTCCGGCAAGGAGGACAATCACCCCAGTCAGCTTTCCGGTGGTCAGCAGCAGCGTGTCGCCATCGCACGGGCTCTGGTCAATAGTCCGGCGGTGATTCTGGCGGATGAACCGACCGGCAATCTGGACAGCGCCACCTCCGAGGAGATCATGAATCTGTTCACCTCCCTCAACAGACAGGGCATCACCATCATCATGGTCACCCACGAAGCTGATGTGGCCGCTTATGCCGGGCGGCGGATAACCTTTCGTGACGGAAGAATTATTTCGGACAGCAAGGCCGCTCCGACTGATCAGGGCGCATAACCATGGATTTCCTGCAAACACTCAAAATTGCCCTTCGCGCTCTTCGCACCAACAAGATGCGCTCGTTTCTGACCATGCTCGGCATCATTATTGGCATCGCGGCCGTGATCGCCATTATGGCGTTCGGGTCAGGCGCCAGCTATGTCCA
>CAZUGI010000062.1:0-17017 GCA_964619855.1 uncultured Geobacter sp.
GTTGGTAGCGGCGATCAGAATAACACCTTCGTTGGATTCAAAACCGTCCATCTCCACCAGTAGCTGGTTGAGGGTCTGCTCACGCTCATCGTGACCGCCTCCAAGGCCGGCACCACGGTGTCGACCCACGGCATCAATTTCATCGATGAAGATGATGCAGGGAGCTCTTTTCTTGCCCTTAAGGAACAGATCTCGAACCCGGCTGGCCCCTACTCCGACAAACATTTCTACAAAATCGGAGCCGGAGATGGAGGAGAAGGGTACACCGGCTTCGCCGGCAACGGCCCGTGCCAGAAGCGTTTTGCCCGTGCCTGGGGGCCCTATCAACAACACACCCTTAGGGATTTTACCACCCAGTTTGGTGAATTTTTTGGGATCCTTAAGAAAAGCAATAATCTCCTCAAGCTCCTCTTTGGCTTCTTCAATACCGGCTACATCCTCAAAGGTGATTTTGACATTGGATTCGGTCAGGTCTTTATCGCGGCTTTTACCGAAGGACATGGCTTTGCCGCCACCCATCTGCATCTGGCGCATGAAGAAGATCCAGACACCGACCAGCAGGATCAGTGGAAACCAGGAAATGATAATCGAAAACCAGGAAAACTTCTCCTCTTCCGGCTTCACGTTGATGGTGACTTTCCTCTCCAGAAGCTTCTCAGTCAGGTCGGCATCGGAGTAGGGTTTGTAGGTACGGAACTCTTTGCCATCCTTGCCGTCGAATTTACCGGAAATATCATTGCCCTGAATGGTTACCGAAGTTATCTTGCCGGACTCGATCTGAGAAATGAAGTCGCTGAAATTGATTTTCTCGGCGGTTGGACGAGGCTTGTTGAACATGTTGAACAGCAGGATCATCATCAGACTGATGACCATCCAGAGAGAGAGATTTTTGTAAAACTGATTCAAAGTAAACCCCCGAATAAATGAGTATTGCGATGTTGAAAATTTTGTAAAACTAGCATATCGGGCGTGTATTGACAAGATGAATTGCGATTCGACTATTCCGGCTTAACCGCTTAAGTAGGTTACCAGGGCTGTGTTATTGCTCTCTCTGCCGACCCGGCATAACTCGGATGCGCTGATTCCGGCTAGCCAGATCAGCCGGTCTCCGCAATACAGGAGTGGTGTGTGTCTGCGTACAGTCTGAGGGATCTTTCGATCAATAAAAATATCTTTTACCTTTTTGTGACCGATCATGCCGAACGGTACCATACGGTCTCCGGGGTGGAAGGTTCTAACCCGCCATGGAAAGGGGCTACTGTTTAGATCGACGTGTACACTATAGTCCGATCGAGATAAAAAGTCGGGAGGATGATTGATAATTTCTATTGTCAGCGAACCACCTGTGGAGAGCTTATACTGTCCGGGGCCGGTTATCTGAAAATCTGGCAGAGTCTCTGGTTCACTATTGCGGGAATGTTTGAACAGCAGGCTGCCGTATTCTCTTACTACAGTAATTCCTTGAGGAAGTGCCAGCTGACTGTTTGGGCGCTCTGAAGCCATCAGAGCGATAACTGCGTCAGTGTGCCGTCGGCTCAATCCATCCAGACTGCCGGCAACCTGCTTGAAGGCATGGCGAAAAATCCTTCGCTGCAGGGCTTGATCGAAAATCAGAAGTTTTTTGATGTTGCAGACGACCCCGCCTTCCTTCGTACTGCAAGTGTCGTTAAAGGCACGTTCTGTGAGCTCCACCAGTACAGCTTCATCATCATGTAAAATTGAAGCTGTGGCAGCAAGGCTGGTACGGATGGCGGGGTTGTACTGTTCGAGGAGAGGTAGCAGTTCGTGCCTGATGCGATTGCGAAGGTAGATGGTGTCTTGGTTGCTGGCATCCTCGCACCAGCTCAGGCCTCGTTCACGTAGGTACTGTTCGATTTCATGGCGGGTTGTTTCCAGCAGGGGACGAATATAGCCGCGAGAATTCCGGTAACCCATTCCTGACAGTCCGGTCATGCCTGAACCCCGTAGCAGACGCATCAGCAGCGTTTCGGCCTGGTCATCGGCATGATGTGCCATGGCAATTGCCGAGCCATCGTGTTTTGCTCGGAGTTCATCCAGAAATGAGATCCGGGCCCGGCGCCCGGCATCTTCCAGATTCAGCTGTCCGGTCCGTGCTAGTTCCCGGATGTTGATGCGCCTGGACTCAAACGGTACCGAATAACGTGCTGCCAGTCGCCGGCAAAACTCTTCGTCAGCATCAGAGTCATTACCGCGCAGGCAGTGATTCAGGTGTGCGGCAATCAGCTTGAGATTGTATTCCGAGAGCCTGTTCAACAGGTCCAACAGGGCTGTCGAATCGGCTCCTCCCGAGATGGCTACAATGACAGTATCATCCGGCTGCAGCAGGTTCTGTTTCCGGATGGTACTGCCCAGTTTAGAAAGCAGATCGAAGTCAGATCTGATCACTTTTTGTTGAAGAGCGCGATCAATTCCGGAACAACCTGCTGCATGGCATCCTGCAATGACTGGAGCATGATACGCTCTTTCTCCTCGATTGATGCGTTCAGGGCAAGGGTCTTTTTATCTCTGGCGGCAATAGTAAGAGTTTTTACTTTTGAGCCGTCTATGATGACATCAACATTGAATTTCAGCTCCTGCTTGGTGTCGGCGCTGACAGCCCCTTTATTAACATTCATGAAAGCGTTTATATCATTTATGACGATACCACGCGCTGCAGCTGACGGCATTTGGGCTGCAAAACTGGCTGTGTAACCGGCCTGTTTTAATTCCTGCACCAGAGCCTCAGATATCCATTCTCCCAGAGCCCTGTCTGATAAAAGGTCGGCCTGCTTGACCCCGTGGACATTGTTCAGGGCACCGACAATCCACTCGCCCTTTGTGTTGCGCAACAGCGACACCGGATCGACCTTTGACACAAATACTTCTCCACTGTTTCTGCCGAAAGGCTTGTCGACCGGTTTGTAGGCTAGGCTGATTTTCTGGTCAACCATGGCGCAGCCGGACAGGAGGCAGATAAGAACAGCCAGAGACAATAACAGCGGCAGTACACGTGAGTTCATAATGTTACCTCGTAAAATTGGAGTTATTCCTTGGTACCGAAGATCAGGTTTAAAATAAAACTGAACAGACTAAAGAACAGTGCAGCCACAAAAGCGGCACCGAATCCGGATACTTGAAATCCTGTTACCAGGTGTGAAGCTAGGTAAATCATCAGGCCGTTGATAACAAGGGTAAAAAGTCCCAGCGTCAGAACTGTTACCGGAAGGGTCAGGAGGATTATAACCGGTCTCAGGAAGGCATTTAAAAGTCCGATCACCAGCGCGGCCAGAAGCAGATCCTGAAACCGGCCAATCTGTATGCCCGGAATCAGTTTCATCACAATAAAGAGGGCAAAGGAATTCAGAACCCACTTGAGTAAGAGTTGCGTCATAGTAACCCCAGTTGTTACAGCCAGCGTTTCTTTTTAAAATAAGCAACCATTGACAGCGAGAGGAAAATCATCAATCCCCACAGCATAAAATAACCATTCGGCCATTCCAGTTCAGGCAGATGTTTGAAGTTCATGCCGTAAACTCCCACCAGAAAAGTCAGCGGCATGAAGATGGTTCCGATTACGGTTAAAAACTTCATAACCTCATTGGTGCGATTACTGATGCTCGAAAGGTAGAGGTCTAGCATTCCGGAGAGCAGGTCGCGATAAGTCTCAACGGTGTCAATCACCTGCACGGTGTGGTCGTAGACATCCCTGAAATAGAGTCTGGTCGCAGGATGCAGCAGGTCGCTGTCGCCCCGTTCCAGAAATGAGATCGCTTCACGAAGGGGCCAGACTGTCTTGCGCAGAAAAATGATCTCTTTCTTCAGAGCGTTTATCTTGTGCAGCGATTGCTGGTCAGGAGTTAGGGTTAATTCCTCCTCCACATCCACGATTCGTTCACCAAAGCCCTCAAGAATGCTGAAATAGCCATCAACAATCGCATCGATCAGGGCATATCCCAGATAATCTGCTCCCATTCCGCGGATTTTTCCCTTCCCGCTTCTGATGCGGTCGCGGACTGAGTCAAAAATATCGCCCTTTAATCCCTCCTGAAAGGTGAACAGATATCCGGGACCAAGAATTATGCTAAGCTGTTCGGAAGTAAAATCTCCTTCTTCAGCAGGTCGCAGCATTCTGAGCACAATAAAGAGATAGCCGCCATAATCCTCAATTTTGGGTCGCTGTACGGTGTTGACGATGTCTTCAAGCACCAGTGGATGGAAGGAGTGTTTCTCACCCAAAATGCGAACCAGTTCCACATCATGCACGCCCTCAACGTTTACCCACACAACGGAATTATCGAAGGAAGTCTGCAGGTACTGGTCAATCTGCTGGAAATGGTGATCTTCAACTACCTCCGGCGAATATCCGATAACGGAAATATGGACGACCTTGTTGGATTCGTCCCCAATATGAACAAGCGTGCCAGGTGGAAGACCGGCCTTGATGGAGCGTTTCCTATGAAAACGTGATCCTGGACGCATCAAATTCCCAAAATATCTGCCATGTGCAGCAGGTCGTTACTCAGTTTTTTCTGTCCTCCATTTATAACCATCTCCAGAAGTGTTGTGGTCAGGGAGTTGGCCGACAGGCCGACCATGACACCTTTTGTGCCGGAGAGCAGAAGTTCGACCGACTTCATGCCGAAGCGGCTACCAAGCAGGCGGTCAAAAACTGTCGGTGCGCCACCGCGCTGGTAATGCCCAAGGACTGTCACACGGGTTTCGAATCCGACCGCATTTTTGATGCCGTCGGCGATCTCCTGGGCGTGGCCGGCACCCTCTGCCATTATGATCAACGCGTTGGTGCGCCCTTCATCGTAGCGTTGTCGCAATTGGTGACACATCTCTACCAAATCAAGCTGAACTTCGGGCACGATGGCAAATTCGGCGCCGGTAGCGATAGCCGAGGTTGATGCCAGATAGCCGGAGTTTCGCCCCATTACTTCAACTATGAAGGCCCGGTCGTGTGAACTGGCAGTGTCCTTGATGCAGTCAACGGCATATATAATGTTGTTAAGAGCAGTGTCAACCCCCAGAGCCATATCAGTGTAGGCGATGTCGTTATCGATGCTGGCCGGGATGCCGATCACCGGGAATCCCATTTTATCAAGCGCCAGAGCGCCACCCAGTGATCCGTCCCCGCCAATTACTATCAATCCCTCTACCTTCTCTTTCAGCAGGTTTCCAAGGGCTTTTTTCCGCCCTTCCTCTGTGCGGAATTCAGCTGATCTGGCTGACTGCAGGAAGGTGCCCCCTCGTTGAAGCGTTCCTGAAACGCTTTGGGAATTTAGAACTATGAAGTCATTTTTTAAAAGTCCGGCATAACCTTTCCGATAACCGATCATCTCAACGTCATTGGCGATGGCAGTGCGGGTTGCCGCTCTGATGGTGGCGTTCATGCCGGAACAGTCTCCGCCGCTTGTAAGTATTGCGAGTCGTTTCATTGCGTAACCTCTCAGTGTATATTTTATGTAACCGGAAAAATCTCTTTCAGCACTTTGCTGCGATAGTCAAAAATTTTCCTGAGACGCGGTGCGACGATCAAGTGGTTGATCAAAGAGGCAAACTGATCGTGGAAGAGAAGGTAGTGCACCAGATCATTCAGTTCAATGCCACCTTCCACTTCGCGGAAGCGGTGCTGATGGTGCCAGAAACGATAAGGTCCGAAGCGCTGCTCGTCAACAAAGAAATGAGGTTTGTCAACGTGGGTTATCTCAGTTGTCCAGTTTACAGCAACTCCCAGCAGCGGCCGAACGGTGTAGGTTATGATCTGACCGGCGTAGACGGAGCTTTGTTGTGGCGAGGTAATTTTAAAATCCATATCCGGAGGTGTTATCTTCGCCAGGTTACCCGGGTCGGAGAAAAAATTCCAGGCCTGATCCAGGCTGATCGGCAGGGTCAGACTACGCTCAAGGGAGAATGGCTTCATCACAACCTCTATTTCATGCCGATGGAAAAATCTGAGCCGATCAGGGATTTCTGTGGAATCTGCTCGTAGCCCCATTTTTTGAAGGTCAACTCAGGCAGAGTTTCCTCGATGAAAGTTGCCAGACGATTGATGGTTATTTCTCCCTTTTTGTCTGCCGCTTTGCCTTTCATCCCCTCTAGCAGGATATAACTGAAAACGCCGTGACCTTCATATCCCTCCAGTGCCACCTGGTTTTTTGAACTGGCGGCAATGGTTGCCCGTCCGACAGCACGGGCAAGTTTGGAGATGGCGGTTTTATCTGCCACTCCTCTGCTGGCAACGGCTTCACTGAATGAACCGCTATTGCAGGTATCAATCAGGAGGAGTGTTTTCATTGCCTGTATGTTCGTCAGAAAGCGTTTGAAGTCATTCATGGAGATACCATCGCGTGCGACAGATTCCTGACCGGTGTAGCGAAAGTTGACCGGAAGAAAATAATACATTCCGTCGGCATCGTCAGTCAATCCATGACCGGCCATAAAAAGCAGAAATACGTCTCCTCTTCTGGTCTTTGAGCCGATCTGTCTGAAGATATCCTCCATTTTCTCTTTAGTGACCTGTTCATCATGTAGGCGGTAAGTATCAATGCCGGAGAAGAGCGATCCGGCTTTTTCAGATGCCATTTTGATTACACCCTCGGCATCATTGAGCGGGTATTTTAGCCGCAGATCTCCGTCACGGTAGCTGTTTACAGCAATGGTTAGAATATGCAGCCTCGGCTTTTCAACATCAGCCGTGACATAATTCAGCGTAACCTGATCACGGTCCGATTCAATGCTGTTGGCGCTGTTAAAGGCCATCAGTGAGATGATATTCTGACCGGGAGCGAGCGTGATGACTCGTTCAAAATTTTGGCAGGTAGACGTTGCTGATTTGTCGCGCACAGCGAGTCCACGATCACCTCGCTCAAAGGCGATTGGGGTGTTGTTCATGAACAATGTTACGTTGCCGATTCCGCCGCCATTGTCGCAAAGCTCAGCCTTTAAGGTGAAATCTCTGTTTTCACTGGGACCTGACTTTGAAATGAAACGGACCATGGGTGGAAGGGTTTTTATGTTGAGAAGCCCTGCCAATGCAGTGTTGTGGGCAGTGGTGGATGGATCTTCGACAACAGTAGTTTCATCTGAAGACTGTTGATTTTCGATCATAGGAGTCTTCTCGAGCTGAGCCTGTTCGTGTCGAAGACGATCCTTTTCAGTCTGTTCCTTTGCCAGTTTGTCTGCTGCAGCGTTCTCTCGATCTTTCTGCTCTTTTTCTGCCCGTTGTTTGGTCTCCAGTTCCAAGCGGAGCTTCTCGGCACGTTCCTGCTCCGCCTTCTGACGCATTATAAGCTCGGCTGTTTTTCTATCTTCTTCTGCCTTTAGCGCAGCTTTTCTCTCCAATTCGGTTTTATCACGGGCAATTTTCTCAGCTTCATCAGTAGACGGCTTCTTTACAATGCTGGCGTTAGTGAATCGTGTAGTCAGCTTCTGCAGGTATGTGGAGATGTCTTCGCCGGTGATGGCTCTGTCTATGACATCCGGTCGGTAGAAAATATCATACATCTGATCAACGCCGACCATGATGGAGGCCTTGTCGGCACCACGATTAACCAGGTATCCGATCAAGTCTTCAGAATCAGGGCCATGATCAAAAAAACCGTCCGGTAGCCAGAGTACCCATCGCTTCTTGTCTGGATGGAGATAGAGCGCATAAAGTTCATGGCCGTCAGACATTCGGTACCATCTAATTGTGCTATCGTCGAGGGCGGCAACCAGAATACGATTGTCGGCAGAAATATTGACATCTCTGGCACCACCTGGAACTCTCTGCCTCCAGATAAGCTTGCCGGATCTACTGTACAAACGGATATTCATATTGCTACCGAGCACGAATCCGCTTTCATCAGGTTTTACTGCCAGGCTAAAGTTGATTTCACGATCCCAAAAACCGTTGAGCTTCTTTCCATTAAGGCGCGGAGGTGTAAGTGAGCGCCAGTTTTCCCAGTTTTGGACGTCGATGCCGTTTCCTGTCAAACGAGGAGATAAAAGATCTGTTTCAGACGTGTTGTCAATCACCAGCTTTCGTCGTTTTAGATCAAAAGTGGCTTTGGCTTGACCATCCCGCTCGTAGCTGAACAGTACAGAGTTGGCATCAGCTGCAATTTTGAAAGCATCATGGTTTTTCAAAAAGTCGGCTGCCGCAAGCGGGTGGTAATAGCCGAGCCCTCCGCCATTCGGCTCTAATTCGGTATATTTGACTTTGGAATGCGCATTCCATGCGAGTGTTGTCTGTTTGCCATGGTCTCCGGCTGAAATAACTCCGAATCCGCTTATCGCAGATAAGAAGGCGATTGAACCGTTTTTTAAGTTGATAAGCTTCGTAATATTGTTCTTGGGCGGCAGTATCACCTGTTCATCGAGAGTTTTGTTTTTAACAATCCATCTGGTAAGTACTCTGCGTTTATCAGGTGTGCAAATCAAACCTGCTGCCAGAATCTGCCTTCCGTCGTCAGACCACTCAACACTGGCGTAGACATTTTTGGGCCAATTGCCTTTCGGTTTTTCCAGTTCAAAGGCCAGGCTGCCGTCAGACGAATTGCGTACTTCAACCGATTTATAGTCTTCATATCCCAATGCGATAAACTTTCCATCCGGAGAAAATCTGAGAGAAAAAATATACTTTCCTTCGTCCGTGGTCCGTTCATACAATTTTGTTCCATCCGGTCTGTACATCTTGAAAATGCCGTGGTCAGTTGAGACAGCAAGATTTCCACTCTTATCGAAGTCCATTCCATAACAGTTGCCCTTAAAGTCCTTATCAGACCAGAGCGGCTTGTAACCGGATGTGCTGAACACACTGACACCATGACTGTTGTTAAATGCAACAGCCAGGCTGGAACCATCAGGAGAGTAGGCTAACCCATAAATATATTGTGGCAGATTTCTGATGTGGTGTGTCATCTCGCCGCTCTGCACATCAAAAATATAGACACTGTAGCTTTTATCCCAGCTATTGCCGGTGTTGCCGCCGGTTGCTAACGATTTACCGTCTGCTGAAAAAGCTACAGAGCTCAAAGTTCCCTCATTTCCTGCTCCGACGGGTGGTCGGATAGTCCTGACAAGCTTTCCGGTGTCAGCCTCCCAAATCTTTACAGTCTTGTCGAACGAGGCTGTTGCCAGGAGTTTGCCGCTTGGTTCAGCGGCCATATTCATAATCTTGGCTGAATGCATTTCGGTGTTTATACGGATGAAAGGTGTTGTAGGTGGTTCACCTGCCAGCGTAGTGACGGGTAAAATAAGCAAAATCAGACACTCAATAAGTGATAATTGAAGTTTCATATTTCCTCTGATTCTGAAGTTAACTAATAATAAGTTTATCTGAAAATCTCTAGCGTTCAGGAACAGAAACGCAGGTAGATAAAAACATGCTGAGTGAGACCACTGAAAGTATAAATGTATTTCTTATTACGGAGGATATCCTTCTTTCAAATACAGATAATTTCATAATTCACCTTCAAAATAATCCTGATAATATGTGCACACAATTTTGACCGTTTTTCTAATGTGGGTCATAGCGCAAAACGCCCCTTCATGCTTGCCTGATCTGGACTGATTGCCGGGCTTTGCTCAACATTCATACGCTTGGCCTCGTTTTCAACTCTGGGCCTGATATACTCATAAATATCGCCCAGATTTCTTTTCCCATCGTTCAGGGCCTTCAGCAGAAAGTAGGTGAATAGACCATGTTTCATCTCCGGAGAAGAGGTGCTGATCTGGCTCCCCTGTGTTGAGGTCAGAACCGCGATGTTATCCTTTTTGAGATCAATCTTTTCTACCCTGACAAGTGACCTTGCGCCTTGAGCAAGTACACTCCTTCCGCCAGATCCGGAAAAACAGGAATCAAGCATGACTATCACTTCTTTTGCAGGAAGATTCCCAAGCCTTTCGTATAAACGTCTGAGAGGATATCCGGTCTCTACCAGATAATTGGGATCTCCGTCGAACGGCACCAGATATGAATCACCGCTTTGCGGTTCAGGTGCTCCATGACCGGCAAAATAAACTACCACCTTACTGTTAGTGTTTAACCGTCTGGGGAGCCAGTTTTCAATCGCCTTCCTGATGCCGGAATATGTCGCCTTTTCATCTGCTATAAATTCAATGTTGCGATCGGCAAAACCCAGGGCTTTAAGATGCTCTTTTACCAGGAAGGCATCTGATTTGGAAAAATCGGATGGCGGTAAATTCTGATACTTTTCAATTCCTATTACAACGGCGAAGTAGTTTTCGCGTTCGGCCTGCATTGTGTGTGGCAGCAAATTTTCAGTCTTGGTGATGGGAACTGTAGCAGCTTGAACAACGTCAGGAGCAGCTGTCTGTTGAACTAGCTGAACAACAGGTTCAGACCGTGAACTAGGACTTTCAACATAAACAGGTAAGTTTTTTCTGTTGGCAAAAGCATTGATTTCCCTGGAGAAAACGATCTCATTGGCAGTGGCCTTAAGAGCTTCAATAGCTGATTCCGTAATCACCTTTCCCATCATGACTTCCAAATCTTCGTCAGGATATACCTGGTAAATCCTGTTACTAGGTGTTGGAGACTTGACTTCTCGCTCCCAGATAGGCATCCCCGATTTATCAACAAGCATGCTCCTGACAGTTACCTGAGACTCGAACTTCGATTTTGCCAATGGGAAATTGGGGACCGTGGCAAACAGAAACCCCAATTTTCTGATCTCTGGAATCAGTACTGCATCAATGCCGGATGCATATGGCTCACCACGAACAAGCACTACCCGTTCGAAAACATTGGAGAATATTTGCGGTGCTTTTTGAGACAGCATTTTTGCGACTGGCGCATCTAGCGTTACTGTGACGGCAGTCATTTCAGGTTGAACCCAGGTCTCTATTTTTCTTGCAGTATCATCTGCTACAAGTATCCCGACTGTCATTGGAATCTTTCTGATTGAAGCAGGTATCGAAACAGGTACATCAACCTCGGGCAGAACATATTTTTGAGCACAGCCAAGTGGCAGGAATACAAGAACCAACAAACATACGAATCGGATGAATTTCATTTTGTACTCCAATACTCTATCGTAAACCGATTTTCTTCATCTGCTCGTCTGCAGTCATCAATAGCGGTGTCTGTTCATTGTTGTAAAGCCTTCGGGATGTGCGTTCCACCTGCGGTTTGATGTAGTTGTATAACTCACCCAGTTCCAGTTTGCTGTTCCTGTCTTCGCCCAATAGCTCTTTAATCCCCTTCAGGAGGAAATAGGTGAAAACGCCATGCCCCTTATCTTCGTAAGAGGAACTGGTCTGGTCATCCATAGAAGCGGTCAGTACTGCAATATTTCGAGCGGTGGTTTTCTCCACACGCACCAGAGCGCGAGATCCCTTGGCCGCTACTGATTTTCCGCCTGCACCTGAGAAACAGGAGTCCAGAGCCACGATAATATTTTTGGCCGGTAGTTTTGCTAGGTTCTCGTAAATCCGTTTCAAGGAATAGCCTGTCTGTTCAATAAAAGAGGGATCACCATCGTAAGGTACCAGATAAGCATCTCCGCTTTTGGGATTGGGAGCACCATGACCGGAGTAATAGATAAAGACTGTGCTTCCCTGCTCGGCATTGTTTGGTAACCACTTTTCAAAGTATTTTACAAAGTCACCCAGTGACGCTTGCTCGTTGGTAAGCGTCACCACGTTCTCTTCAGGATAACCCATAACCTTGGAGAGGTATTCGCTCATAAGTTTTGCGTCGCTTACAGCAAAATCAGCCAGTGGAAGTTTTTGGCGATATTTTTCAATGCCGATCACAATCGCATAGGCGTTTTTGTTCGGCTTGGTAGTGATTCCGGGAAGTGAATCAACATCCGATTTGACAGCCGTAACGACCTCAGGGGGAGGTTTACTAGCAACTGGTTGTGGCTGTCGAGCCTGTTCACTCTGGTTTGCAAGGTTTTTTAGAAACTGATAGCCCTGTGCATCATAGCTGCCAATCTTATTCAAGGCATAATCAATGTCAGCACCCTTTTCGAGTAGAAGTTTTGCGATGCCGGTGTGGCGTGCTGCTGCGGCAGCAGTAAGTGGTGTTTTGCCAAAACTGCCAGGACCGCTGGCTCTTGCATTAACATCTGCGCCCCTGCCGATCAGCTCCTTAACGGTATCCATATGACCGCCAAGTGCCGCACAGAGCAGAGGGGTAGCACCAAAATCCCCGCCTATGTCCCACAATCCACAGCCACCTTTTTCATTAACATTGCCACCCTTGTCTAGCAGCGCTTTAACTTCTGCAGCATCCCCGTCATAGGACGCAGATATCAGTGAACCACCTGTTACAGCGCATCCAGTAAGTAAAACAGGTAATATAAGGACTGATAGGCATAATAATCTGAAGCATACTCTTAGTACTGTTGAGTTATTCATTTGCTTTTACCCTTGCCCTTTAACCATTCCATTCGCTCAGTTATATTCTTTTCATAGCCGTGAGCTTTAGGCTCGTAAAATTTCTTTCCAGCCAACTGTTCCGGCAGGCACGTTTGTCCCGAATAGCCCCCCTCATAGTCGTGGTCATACTGGTAGCCCTTATGGTAGCCCAACTCCTTCATTAGTTTAGTCGGTGCGTTGCGGACGTGCATTGGTACCGGCAGTGCACCACTATTGCGGACTTCTGCTAAGGCAGCGTCAATGCCGATGTAGGATGCGTTGGATTTGGGTGCTGTAGCCAGATAGGTCACTGCCTGTCCCAATATGATTCGCCCCTCCGGCATGCCGACTATCTGGAAAGCCTGCAAGGCAGATACCGCCACTTGAAGAGCTCGCGGGTCGGCATTGCCGATATCCTCCGAGGCCAGGATGATCATGCGTCGCAATATAAAGATTGGGTCCTCCCCGGCCTCCAGCATTCGGGCCAGCCAGTAAAGCGATGCGTCCGGGTCACTGGCGCGCATTGACTTGATAAAGGCCGAGATGACGTTGTAATGCTCCTCGCCGTCCTTGTCGTACAACAGCGCCTTCTTCTGCAGCGCTTCTTGGACAACCTCCAGCGTGATAAGTTGTTCTTCTGTCTGTATCTTCTGTGACTGTTTTTCTTGCCCCTTGCCCCTTGCCCCTTGCCCCTGTTTTACAAGTCCCGCTGCAACTTCCAGAGTGTTCAAAGCTATGCGTGCATCGCCTCCAGCTTGCTCTGCTAAAAAGTCCAGCGCTTCGCCTGCTAATGAGAGAGCTTGAACTCCTAGGCCGCGTTCACAGTCAGCAAGTGCCTGTTCCATGATGCTCTTCACGATAGCAGGTTCGAGACGATTGAGGGTTAGTACCCGGCAGCGGGAGAGTAGGGGGGCAATCACTTCGAAAGAAGGGTTTTCGGTGGTGGCACCGATGATGGTGACCACGCCTTTTTCTACATAGGGGAGAAAGGCGTCCTGCTGTGATTTATTGAAGCGGTGAATTTCATCGATGAAGAGTATGGTCTTGATTCCCCGGGCGGCATAGCCCTCTGCCTCGCGGAAGATCTCTCGAATTTCCTTTATGCCGGAGAGAATTGCTGAGAAAAATATGAAGTGTGATTTTGTTTCTGATGCGATGACGTGGGCCAGTGTGGTCTTGCCGCATCCGGGAGGCCCCCAGAAAATAAGCGAAGAGAGGTTATCGTTTTCAATCATCTGCCGCAGGATGCGCCCTTCGCCCAGCAGATGCTCCTGGCCGGTAAATTCGGAGACTGTCCGGGGGCGCATCCGCTCGGCCAGCGGGGCTGAGCTGCGGGAGCGGCCGCTGATGTTGTCTCTGGTGTCCCACAGGCCTGGCGTGTTCATCGTATCCTGTTTCAGAAAAGGTCTCGCCGGCTGTGACGGCTTATATTCTCCGGCTGGATGCCCCAGATTTCACGGGCGTACTCTGATATTGTGCGATCGCTGGAAAACTTGCCCATGCCTGCTGTATTGAGAATCGAGGTGCGTGCCCATTCGTGCGGCTGTTGATAGAGTTTATCAACTTCATCCTGAGTGGCTATGTACGATGCATAATCTGCCAGCAGCAGATAATGATCAATACCTAACAGAGTATCAACAATAGGCTTGAAAAGATTGGGTTCGCCCGGAGAAAAACTGCCGTTACCGATCATGTCTATAGCCTGTTTAAGCTCCTGGTTACGATAGTAGTAATCATGAGGATTGTAACCGGCGTTTTTGAGGCCGGTAACCTGTTCGGCTGTCAGGCCGAAAATGAAGATGTTGTCTCGACCCACCTCTTCCATGATTTCAATGTTGGCTCCATCGAGGGTGCCGATGGTCAGCGCCCCGTTAAGGGAGTACTTCATGTTGCCGGTGCCGGATGCCTCGGTGCCGGCCGTTGAAATCTGCTCCGACAGGTCGGAAGCCGGGAAGATCATCTCGGCCAGCCAGACATTGTAATTGGCCAGAAAGAGGACTTTGAGCTTGTCGTTAACGGTGGGGTCATTGTTGATGACCGCTCCGACGGAGTTGACAAGTTTGATGATCAGTTTGGCCATAAAGTAGGATGGGGCGGCTTTGCCGCTGAAAATCACCGTACGCGGAGCGACGTTAAGGCCGGGATTGGCTTTGAGGCGGTTATAGCGGGTGACAACGTGCAGCACGTTCAGAAGCTGGCGTTTGTATTCATGGATGCGCTTGGTCTGGCAGTCGAACATTGAATCCGGTGAAACCACAACGCCGTTTTTTCTGAAAATATAATCAGCCATGAGGCGTTTGTTGGCGCGCTTAACATCGATCCACTGACGTTGGAATTCGCGGTCATCCGCCAGCGGAATCAGTTTTTTCAGCTGGTCCAGATCAGTAACCCACTCCTCGCCGATTTTTGAGGAAATCAGGTCGGCCAGCCAGCGATTGGCATGTTTCAGCCAGCGGCGCTGGGTAATGCCGTTGGTCTTGTTATTGAAACGTTCCGGCCAGAGTTGATAGAAATCATGGAATAGGTCATCCTTTAGTATCTCGCTATGCAGGGCGGAGACACCGTTGATTGAGTGGCTGCCTACGATGGCCAGGTTGGCCATGCGGACATGTTTTTCACCATCTTCGCCAATGATTGACATACGACGCATTCGGTCATTGTCTCCCGGGAAGCGATCCGCCACCAGTTTCATAAAGCGATCATTGATATGGTAGATTATCTGCAGATGGCGCGGCAAAATCGTTTCCATTATCCTTACCGGCCATTTTTCCAATGCCTCCGGCAGTACGGTGTGGTTTGTATAGGCGAATGTATTATTTGCGATCTTCCAGGCCGTATTCCAGTCCAGGCGTTTCTCGTCCAGCAGGATCCTCATCAGTTCCGGAATTGCCAGGGTAGGGTGGGTGTCATTTAATTGTATGGCAACTTTTTCCGGTAGAAGACTCAGGTCTTCATGCTGTTTGGCGAAGCGGTAGAAGATGTCCTGTACGGTGGCGGATGACAGGAAATATTCCTGGCGCAGCCGCAATTCCTTTCCTTCTGCAACATGGTCAGCAGGATAGAGCACCTTGGAGATATTTTCGGTACGCATTTTTGATTCTACGGCCCCGATGTAATTGCCCTGGTTGAAGAAGTCCAGTGCGAAGTCGCGGGTTGATTTGGCACTCCAGAGGCGTAGGGTGTTGACAGTGTCGTTGCAATAGCCTGGGATAGGCACGTCATAGGCCAGCGCCATAACATCATTGGTGTCCACCCAGGAGTAACGTGTTTCTCCCTGTTCATCATGGTAACTGGCTACCTGTCCGTTGAACTTGATCTTATGCAGATGCTCCTGGCGGTCAAATTCCCACGGGTTGCCGTAACGCAGCCAGTTGTCGGGAGCCTCATGCTGGTTTCCGTTAACAATCTTTTGGTAAAACATGCCGAATTCGTAGCGGATGCCGTAGCCGTAGGCTGGCAGCCTCATGGTAGCCATTGAATCCAGAAAGCAGGCTGCCAGACGTCCTAGTCCGCCGTTGCCCAGCCCAGCGTCCCATTCCTGCTCCAGAAGTTCCTCGACATTAATCCCCATCTCTTTGAGCGCGGTCTGCCATTCCTCCATAAGCCCCAGATTTATCAGGCTGTTGCCGAGTGCCCGTCCCATCAGGAACTCCATGGAAATATAATAAACCCGCTTGGCATCATTGTTATAGTACGACTGCTGGGTATCCAGCCAGCGATCAACCAGTACGTCGCGTACAGCATAGGCCAATGCCAGATAGAGATCGGCCTTGGTGGCAGTGTACTTGTCCTTGACCTGGGTGTACTGCAGATGGCGAAGAAATGATCGCTGCAGATCGGAGACGGTTGGTTTGTCTTGCTTTTCAGAGGTGGCCATGGTCAGTCCTTCAATAATATAGATGTATTTGTGAGAAACATTTATTGCAGGGAAGCGACTTCGTTAAGTATGTATCCTGTCCGTACGAATGGGGCTGGGATAGGTTAAAGAACTATATAGATTTCTAAGGCTTAATGCAAGTATGTGCATTCCCTTTTCAAGCGGACTCTGCTATTGTGAAAACCATGGGCGAGAAACTGATCTGCAGTAATAAAAAGGCATATCACGATTATTTCATCGAGGAAAAGCTTGAAGCGGGACTGGTTCTACAGGGAACTGAGGTCAAGTCGTTGCGTGCCGGCAAGGCCAATCTGGGTGATTCGTTCATGCTGGTGCGGGATGGTGAAGCTTATCTTCATAATCTGAATATTTCACATTACGAGTTCGGCAACCGCCAGAACCACCAACCTGACCGTAACCGTAAGCTGCTGCTGCATCGACGCGAGATAGACCGGTTATATGGCAGGGTTCGCGAGAAGGGGCTCTCGGTCATTCCTTTGCGCCTTTATTTTAAAAACGGCCTGGTAAAGGTCGAGATAGGGCTTGCAAAGGGAAAGAAGCTGTACGATAAGCGTGAAGATTTGAAGGCCAAAGACAGTCATCGTGAGATGTCTCAGGCGTTAAAGTCCAAGAACAGAATATAGCAGGTAGAGGTTGGGATTGAATTAATACTTAACCTTGAACTGGTTATTCTTAATTCGATTTTACAAGGGGGCGTAAAGGTTTCGACGGGGAATTGAAAATCTGGGGAGCACCGGGTCGGGT
>CAZUGI010000063.1:0-16599 GCA_964619855.1 uncultured Geobacter sp.
TAAATAATAAATGTGCGGCATCTGCGGATTTACAGGACACACGGATGAGGCGACTCTCCGACAAATGGCAGGGGCTATCGTTCACCGTGGACCGGATGATGATGGTTTTTACAGCGACAGCTTTGTCAATCTTGGCATGCGTCGGCTCAGCATCATTGACGTCGAGTCGGGTAAACAGCCCATCCGCAACGAAGACAGCTCGATCTATACGGTCTTCAACGGCGAGATTTACAACTACCCCGAGTTGAGGACAGAACTGGAACGGGAGGGGCATCGCTTCTATACGGACCATTCGGATACCGAGGTAATTGTCCATCTGTACGAGAAACTGGGGCTTGACTTTCCCAATCGGCTGAACGGCATGTTTGCCATTGCCCTGTGGGACAGCGGCAAGAGGCGTCTCGTCCTGATCCGGGACCGCATGGTGTGACGAATCACTGATCACCTTTGTCGGAGATCGCCCCGGCCAGGTGTTTCGCCATACCGGTGACATCGCCAAGATCGAACGTGTCTTCGGTTGGAAGCCCAAGGTTTCCTGGGAAGATGGCCTGAAAAGAACGATCGAGTGGTATTCCGAACAGCAGAAATGGTGGGAGAAACAACTCTGGATGCGCGCTGTGCCGATCATTACCCGATCCGGCAAGAAAGAACTTCATTAGTAAAGGTGCTGCACATGTCAGAGAAAAAGGTAGAGTACTTCCGGCACAATCTGAATGATGACGATATTGCACTGGCTACGGAGGTTCTGCGTTCGGTCTTCCTGACCACCGGACCAAAGGTTGCCGAGTTTGAACGCAAGCTCGCGACATATTTGGGACATGGTCATGTCGTGGGGCTGTCCAGCTGCACGGCTGCCCTGCATCTTGCCTTGCTGCGATACGGCATTGGCCCTGGTGATGAGGTGATTACTACGGCTATGACGTTTTGTGCAACTGCTGCGGCAATCATTCAGGCCGGTGCCACACCGGTGCTGGTGGATGTCTGCCCGCAGAGTGCCCTGTTGAGGCCTGAAGACGCGGAAAAGGCCATAACAGCCAAAACCAGGGCCATTATCCCGGTGCATCTCTACGGCCGCATGGCGGATATGCGTGGTTTCGCCGCGTTGGCGGAACGCCACAATCTGATCATCATTGAGGATGCGGCCCACTGTATTGAAGGAGAGCGTGACGGCGTGCGTCCCGGACAGTTGGGGCACGCGGCCTGCTTCTCTTTTTATGCCACCAAGAATATTACCTGCGGCGAGGGGGGAGCGGTTGTGTGCCGAAGCGATGATGATGCCGCTTGGTTCCGTTCCGCTCGTCATCATGGGATCTCGAAGAACGCGGCTTCACGCTATACCGGCACCTATCAGCACTGGGATATGGAGATGATGGGGTGGAAGTACAATATGGACGATATCCAGGCGGCTCTGCTCATCAACCAGATCGATCGGATCGATAGCTATCGCCAACGGAAACAGAATATCGAGACTCTCTACCGCGAACTGCTTGAGAATGTTGAAGGGCTCGATTTCATTCAACCGCCGGGGCAGGGTGAAACAAGTGCACACCATTTGTTTACCATTCTCATACCCCAGGAATGTCCGCGGGATGGGGTTCTTATCAGATTACAGGAAAGCGGAATTGGATGTGCTGTTAACTATAGGGCTGTTCATACTCTTAAGTATTTTAGGGAAACATTTGGATACCAACCGGAAGATTTCCCAAAGGCCTATGCCATCGGTTCTCGTACTGTCACACTGCCGCTGTACCAGTCATTAGTTGATGATGATGTTGCTTATGTGGCAGAGACATTGAAAAGGATTCTTACATGACGCCGGATGAAGAAAAATATCTGGAGTCGGGCATGCCGAAGTTTGACAGAAGCGTCTCTCTTCTTTGCTGGGCATATAATGAAGAGGAATCCATCTGCGAATATCTGGAGCGGGCAATATCACTTATGGATGCCACGGTTGCGGATTATGAAATAGTACTTATTGATGACGGCAGTACCGACCGAACCTATGAAATTGCAAAGTCGTTTCAGGAACAACATCCGCAGCTGAAGATTTTTCAGAATGAATGCAACCTCAATGTTGGCATTTCAAGCCGTCGCGCCATTCAGTTGGCAAGTAAGGAATTTCTGTTCTGGCAGACCATCGACTGGTGTTATGATATATCGGGTTTACGCCAGTATCTCGAGTACCTTAAGCATTACGACATCGTTCAAGGTGTACGGAGAAAGCCGGTTACAGTCAGTATAGAGCTGTTCAGACCTGTTGCAACCTTGATGCACCTTTTTGGCATTAAGCATTTGACACGACGTTCCGATTCAGTTCGCAAAGCAGTTGTCTCCGTAATTAACTATCTTCTCATAAGGTTGCTTTTTAGAGTGCCCATTTCTGATTATCAAAATGTCACCTTCTATCCAACAAAATGGATTCAATTGGTTAAATATGAAGCACGCAGCTCGTTTGCCAATCCGGAAGGGCTTATAAAATCATACTGGGCCGACAAGTCGATCAAAGAGGTTGAAATCAATTTCATACCCAGGAGCGAAGGCGCTGCTAAAGGAACCAGGGTGCGGGCAATCGGTAATTCTGTCGTTGATATTTTACGACTCTGGTTTACCTGGATAATTCTCGGAAAAAGAAATGTAGTAAAGCTCGGAACGATTGTAAGGCTTAGTTCTGATAAGGATAATGTTAAATGAATATTTTGTTACTGATACCGCCTACAAACCTTGAAACATCATATGGCGATTTGAAGAGCTTCTCAAATCCGCAACCATCAATCGGATTGGCTTATATAGCAGCTGTGTTGCGTGATCATGGATTCAATCTCAAAATAGTTGACGCTTATGTAAACAATTATGGTCTGAAAGAATTGCTGGAACTTATTGCTGATTATCAGCCTGAAATCATTGGCATTAGCGTTCTTACCCCTTCTGCTGAGGTGGTGTATGGCATATCTAGGGCTATACATGCCCGTTGGCAGAACATAAAGATTGTTATGGGTAATATGCATGCATCTCTGTTTGCCGAAGAAATCTTGAATAACAACTTTGCAGATTATATTGTACATGGCGAAGGAGAGCTGACCTTTCTTAATCTGGTTCGCTCGATTGAAACCGGTATAGGTGCGTCTGATGTTTGCGGTATATCGTTTCGCAAGGACGGGCAGGTTGTCCATAACGGATCGGCCCAACCCATTGATGATCTGGACGGCTTACCTCTACCTGCCTGGGATCTGTTTCCGATGGATAAGTACTCAACCGATCCCAGAACAGAAGTAAAAAAATGCCAAGTCGAAATGCAGATTTTAGCGACACGCGGATGCCCGAACCAGTGCACCTTTTGTTCATCCCGTACCGAGAGGAGCTTGGGCACAAAATACCGAATGAGAACTCCTAAACTTGTAGTAGACGAGATGGAGTATCTCTATGATCAGTATGGTAGTCGTGTATTCAGTTTTATGGATCTTGCGTTCCCACTTGTGAGAAATCATGCAATTGAATTGTGTGATGAGATTATTGCAAGGGGTTTACATAATAAGATTAGCTGGGTAACGGAGTGCCGTGTCAAGCCATTGGACCAGGAATTATTGTACAAACTGAAAAAAGCAGGGTGCGTAAGAATCAACTTTGGCATCGAATCCGGCAATGATCATATCCTGCAGGAATTGAAAAAAAACTTCACTGTTGAGGACGTGAGACAGGCTGTAACGATGGCGTCAAAAGCTGGTATAGAGGCCGATGGCATGTTTATGATCGGACTTCCGAATGAAACTGAAGAAACCATTAAAATGACTATTAAATTTGCAATAAGCCTCAATTTGAGGTACGCCATATTCAATCTCTTCGTTCCATATCCTGGTTGCGAACTTTTTGATCAATTATCAATGCAGAATAAAATTCATTATGGATCATGGAGCGATTTTACATCCTACCCTACCTATTCCGGGGGCAGGCCAGTCTATGTTCCGGATGGTCTTACACATGAGCAACTGATGAAACTTCAGCAATATGCAATGAAACACTTTTACCTTCGCCCACGCTTTATTATTCAGGAGCTAAGGCGTTTTAAATTTTCACAGTTAACCAAATACACTGATGGATTAAAGGCTCTTTTCTCTAAATGACTAATCTCTCTAATCCACAAGTTAGTTACATAAAAACAATAATTATAATATTAATTAAAACGCTGATTATTATAGCCTTGTTTTGGCATTTGATTTCACGAGGCCAGATTGATATAAATAAAATTAAATTAATCACAGAATTAAACAATATGCCAATAGTAGCTGTTTCAATTTTGTGCTTTATACTCTCTCAGTATTTAGCCAGTTATAGATTAACCAGGATGCTCTGTTGGATCGAACTGAATTGTCTTAAGTCCAAAACTTTTTGTCTTACGATGATAGGAAATTTTATTAATTTTGTTCTGCCAGGTGGAATAGGTGGAGATATTGTAAGAGGATATTATCTTCTTCCCGCTGATTCTATCAAGAAAAGCCAATGTATAGGAATTCTTTTCATGGATAAGGCAGTAGGAGTTGTTGCAATGCTTTTAATGGCTTGGCTTACAATTATATTCCTGTTATTGGCAGATAAAATTGTTGCTCAAAATCTTCACGAAGTATTACTTTCAATATTTATGAGCGTTGGACTAGTCTTACTTATTCTTTTGGCTGTGACAGTTATGCTTGCAATTGAATCTATACGGACAAAAATTCAGTCAATATTAAAACGCTTCATCAACTACCAATCCTTATTAAGTTTTTTACGGGGAATTGTTCTAACAATAAGATTTACACGCTGTGCCAAGGTTATTCTACTAAGCTTGGTATTACAATCTATTGCCTTGTTCGGAATTACACTATTGACATATCTCTTTCCAAATCCTCCGGCACTTGAGCAACTTCCACTGCTTGCAGCAGCGACTTTACTTGTCCTATTGGTTAATCTGCTCCCAATAACACCGGGAAATATTGGTTGGACTGAATTCATGGCTGGATTCGCGTGGTCATGGATAGGCATTGCGGATGGTGCTGCAGTACTACTGCTTTGGCGTGTGATTACAGTAAGTTGTACTTTACCATGGGGGCTGTGGTATATTTTCTTCGGTAAAAACACATTTCACAGCGCTAGGAAATAGGAGGTTGCCGGGCTGAACCCCAAAATGGCTATTATTGACAGAATTTTAAACCGGTTGCTATCCTGAGAATTTTTGTTTTCTATATAAGCGAACCCTAATTGGGATAGGCGCCTATATTTGTTCCTCGCCTATAAAAACGATCTCCACTGACGTATGCCCAAAAATCTGGAAACGGTTGGTCTTGACCTTAACGTCGCATGGGTTGCAGTGCCCGAATACTTCACAGGGGCGAAATTTGTCGTCTATCTGAAAGTCAGGGTCCAGAATATGCCCAACTGGGGCACGCCCCTCGTAGAGATCGCTGTGGCAGCGGAAAATACTGCCGGTAGGCCCGATCAGCAACTCGGTCGTCCGGCACATGGCGTGTTTCGCAAATTCCATATCACAGGCACCCGGGTACTTGATCGTGCCATGCATCTCACCGTTGCACTCACCCAGAAATTCCTTGGTTCTAAAATCAATCCCCAGCCCCTTGCAATAATCCATGGCCCGCAGAACTTCCGCCTCCTGAGCAGGGTGCAACACGCCCCAAATGCCGATGCTGTAGCCGCGCTCGAGCATCCTGAGCACCTTTTTTACCAGCGGATCAAGTTCCATCACTTCGGGATGGTACGAAACCCGGATAGAGGCATACGGTGACTCACGTTTGACTTTGTCTGGAGGGACTTCTGACATGAAGCGTTCAATATCGAACTGGAGATTGGTCAGTATATCGACGTTGAGCGGACGGTTGATACCATTGACAATTCTGTTGAAATCCGGGTGCAGGCTTGGTTCGCCGCCTCCCAGAGTAACCGGCAGGTCGTCACGCGAGACTATGCGGTTCAGCCCCTGAATCCACTCGTCTCCCGAAAGATGTCCCTTCTCGTAGGTAAAGTCCTCAAAACGGTTGATACAGTAACTGCACTTCAGGTTACAGGCCAGCGACATGAATACCGCTATATAGTTGTGAGTTTCAGGGATAATTATCGGTTTCATCATTTTCTCCAGACCATGACATGCGTAAGATCAGCCAGTGGCCTTCCCAACAGTGATATAACATTTCCCGGATGTCCGCTGATGATTCCATTCTTGTAAAGCTGTTGAACAACCCTCTCGAATGTTTCCATATTGTTTGCAGTCAGCACCGGAGAAAATCTGGCAGTACCATTGCTGACAAGATACGCAATGTCCTTTGCAGCACTCTCCGGTTGATTGAAACAGAGTATCGGCCTGTTGCCGGCATAATATTCGGTCAGTGGCAGAATCTGCGGATAGCCCGGCACATACTTCGGATCCCAGAAAGTCTGGAAGGCACCGACATCGAAAATAACCGTATCATACTGGGTCTTCAGGTTACGGTTGATCATTTTCGCCATGGCGGTATCCGGCATATGTCTGATCTGGTCGTAGGTGGGCGGTGGCTGGGTCACGGTGATATGTACTCCCCATGCTAACAGGAAAACCGTCAGCAGCACGATCAAACAGGGGATCGAGACCCATTTTGCAACTCGAGTACCTAACCAGGGTTTTCCGGCAAAATTTCCGAAAAGGGTATCTCTGAAGACCCGGAAAAAGGCCCAGGTCACGGAAGCTGCCAGCAGCGCCACAAAAGGCATCATCTGCCGGGCTTCGTAAGGCATACGGGCTGCGTGCGGCAGTATCAGGACAAACATCATCCCGCAGATAAACAGCAGAACAAACAGCAGCACCGGCGGCATCTGGCGCTCTTTCCGGTCGCGGACGAGGAAGGCATAGGCCGCATAACCGCCGCACAGCGCCCAGAAGGCCTCCATACGCGGGAAAATTCCGTTGAATATGATTGCTACAGAAGTCTTGACAACGGCCAGACGCCCCTGACCGGAGTTGTAGCCGGTGTCACCGCCGTTTTTAAGGAGAAAGGCATCCTTGATATCGATCAGCGCATCCTGAAAGCCCAGATACCAGACATTCTGTAGGAACTGCAGGCCGTGGGCACTCGTGGGAGCCATGCCGAACAGAAACCATTTCCTGATCCTCAAACCTTTGCCTTCCAGCAGATCCCAACCCACCAGCCAGGCAAAAATAAAGAAAACGGAATCAAACGAAGAGAGTGAAAGGCAGAATTCCATGATCCAGGCGGCTATCAGCCAGCGCCCCTGCCTCGAAATATCCTCGTCACGGGTGGACATGACCACGGCATACATAAACCCGAAGCGGAGCAGATCATCCAGGGGAATGTTTGCAAGGCTGTCGGCATAACCGAGAAACGGCCGCGACAGGGCATAAAACAGAACTGCCAGAAATGAAAGCCCGGGATTTGTAATCCGCGCAAAGGTCAGGTACATGAGGGCAAGGGCCATCACTGACAGTATCTGAGCAAAAACCTGAGCCGCAAATTTGGTATCAAATCCAAGCTTGAACAGGGCAGCAAAAGGGATCAGATACCCGGCCGGATAATGGGTATACCACAAACGGGGGCCGATACGGGGCGAGCTTCCGGGACAGGTGCCATGGGCATGCTGCCGTAGGTTCGTGTCATCGAACTCGTACATGACTTTTGCGTATCCCTGCGGGATAAACAGCAGATAGTTGTTAATCCAGCCCCCTTCGTCCCACTGCTTCAGAGACAATAGAGTCTGGGCATCACCGAAGCCCCAGTCGCTCCAGCGGTCTTCATCGCGTGAGCGATCGACCATGTAGACAAAGAGTGCTATCAGGAGCACAGCTATGGCAAAATGCCACCTGCTGACTGAAAGCAGCCTTGATAATAGTGTTGGCTGCAACTGCGAAGGCTCGGGAATAACCATCTGCTCTTCTGTCGGGGTGATTTGGACTGATTCAGTATTCTGTTCCATATAATCCTAAATAAAATTGATATGCATGGGAGGATTTCCTGTCGGCACTTCGGGTTTCGCCCCGCCATGCTTGAGCTCCCACAGGAATTCGTTGACCTTGTGCTGCAGACAGAGGGAACCGCACATGCTGCGGGCGTCAAACTTTTCCGAGGCGATCAGATTCATGACCTCCCAGTACCGTTCCCCCTTCCAAAGCTCCTTGAATGAGGTCTCGGCGATATTGCCGATGTGATACTTCTTGTAGCTGTTATTGAACAGCATCCCGCACGGCGCAACCAGACCGGAACCGGAAAGCTGCATGATGAATGGGGGACCAAAACAGCGCGAGTAACTCCGTTTGCCGTCACTAAGTACTTTGGACCACTTAACGCTGACCTGATAGCTTCCATCCGAGTGACTTTCCGCCTCTTTAAGCAGATCGGTTAACTCGTGGTAGCCGGAATAATCAACCCCCAGTGACGAATTTTCATCATCACTGCAATGCTTGATAACCAGATAGTCAACTCCCAGCTCCTTACCCAACTTGGCCAGCGGGATAATCTGGTCGGCAAAGGCCGGCATCAACACCATCTGCAGACCGACCGTAACCGACAGATTGTTGCGGCGCTTGATCTCCATCGTTTTACGGACCGTTGCGACCACCTTGTGAAAGGCTGATTCGCTGCAACCGTGAATTTCGGCATAGCGTGACGGTTCTGCGGCCGAGATATTGTATCGCAGATAGGTCATGGCCGGCAGGATATCCTCCAGACGGTCATCCTTCAACAGAAAGCCGTTGGTTCCGAGGGCCATGTCCAGACCGTTGGTTTTACCGCGCAGGATGGCATCATACAGGTGCGGCGAGCAGGTGCTTTCCCCATCACTGACAAAACTGATCGCCTTGACGCCGATCTCGGCCGCATCATCAAGGAAGCGAAAGATGACATCCCTGGTCATCTTTTTCACGTCATTGTGCTGCAGTTGCCCGTAACAGTAGACGCAGCGATAGGTGCAGGCCCTGGTCAGCGAACAGTCCATGGTTATCGGGGCAATCCGTTCTCCCCGCTGCCAGGCCTCGACCCGCTCCCGGTGCCAGTTCAGCTTATGTCCGTCCAGAATCAGTTTTTCCATCTACTGTTGTCCGATCGATGCAATACGTTCGGCCGTAACTGACTGAGGTACGATCCGCCCCTCCAGTGACTCGCCGAACTGAACCTCTGCCAATGTATCAAGATACGCTCTGGCCACTTTCTTGAGGGATGCGAAAGTTGTCGCCTTGGACTCTCCGCCACCCCTGATATTCAGGGCATACGGGACCTCGGCATAAAGATAGCCCCGCTTGATGGTCTTGACCAGCAGCTCGGTCTGGTAGAAGAAACCGCTGCACTTCAGTTCGACCCCCTCAAAGATGCAGCGCCGGTACATGACCGTACCGTTCATGTAGTTGAGCGACAGACCGAATGAAGCCTTGATGATTTCGCGATACACAATCGAGAGCAATCTCCGCTTGAAAGTTCGCACTCCGCGGTTGAATACGAACGGCACCACGATATCCACCTGGGACATGAGCGGTAGATAACGGAAGATTTCAGCGGCATCATTCTCGCCATCGCCCGGAATCATCGTAACAATTTCACCGGCCGCCGAACGGACGCCGTCCCAGAAAGAGGCTCCGATCCCCTGCGGTGCTGTATGGTGGATGACTTCGACATTCGCATGCTTTTGGCTGAATTCTTTCGCCATTTCACCGGTACGATCGCTGCTGCCATCGTTGACAATCAGCAGCTGACCGTTAATTCCCAGACGCTGGTAACTTTCCAGAACATTGGCAACGGCGTCAGCAAGATTGCCCTCCTCATTAAGAGAAGGCATGACAGCGGTGATTTCATAACGGCTCATAACATCTCTTTGACTGCAGATACGATTTCAGCAGCAGTGGGGTAATATGCGGATTCCAGCACAGGACTGGCAGGAGTCGGCGTATCGGCAATAGTGAGACGGTGCACCGGCGCCTTGAGAGCATCATAGGCCTGCTCTGCAGCAATGGCGGCCACCTCGGCCGAAACACCGCAGCGCCTCCAGCCGGTATCCGCCACCAGCAGCCGTCCGGTTTTGCGTACCGACGTGACTATCAACTGGTCATCTATGGGACGGACAGAACGCAGGTCAATGACCTCGGCGTTGATCCCTTCCTTCGACAACTCCTCGGCGGCAACAAGCAATTCGTATACCATGTGTGACACACCGACCAGCGAGATGTCACTTCCCGGCCTGCGGACGGCTCCGCAACCGGCCGGAATCAGGTACGGTTCCACCGGGACCGCTTCTTTGCGGTCATAGAGCCAGCGATGTTCAATTATCAGGGAAGGAATGCCTCCGGCGATACACCCCAGCAGAAGTCCTTTGGCATCGTAAGGAGACGCCGGCATGAGAACCTGCAGGCCCGGAATATGGGCGAAAAGAGCCTGAAGACTCTGGGAGTGCTGGGCAGCCGACCCCCAGCCGCGCCCTATAATGGCCCGCATGGTCAACGGCACTTTAACGGCGCCGCCGGTCATGTAGCTCCATTTGGCCACATGGTTGAGAATCTGATCCATGGCCATGGGAAGAAAATCGACCCGCATATGGATCAGAACCGGACGCATGCCGGTCATGGCGGCACCCGCCACAACTCCGGTCAGTCCGTTTTCGGCCAGCGGCATGTCCATCACACGGCTGCGGCCATACTTCTGAGCCAGACCGACTGTAGAGCCAAAGACCCCACCCGGATCGTCAATCCCCTCCCCGATCAGAAAAACCCGTGGATCACGTTCAAGGGCCTGATCCTGAGCTTCAAGAAGGGCATCCCGGTAGGACAGCTCCCGCTGCGATCCTCCGCCGGACTGCTTGAAAATTTCCTGGGAACGCGAGTCGTCCGCCTGTATCTTGGTCCACGGCATTATTGATCCTCACACAACGTATTCGTACAAATCCTGAACCCTGGGAAATTCGCTCTGCTGTCCGAAGCGGATGGCCGCTTCGATATCAGCATCAACCACTGCGTCAACGGCTTCTATTTCAGAACCTGAAATCCCGACATCCGTTAACAGATGCTGGCGGAAAAAATCATACGGGCACTTCTGCAGCCACTCGTCATGCTGATCACGGGGACGACATCCCATGTCAACATCACAACTTGGCCCGACATGCCCCTTCCAGCGATAGGTCTGGTATTCCAGCAGTGAGGGGCCTTCACCGCGACGGGCCCGTTCAACCGCCTCGGCTGCCGATTCATACACCGCCATGACATTATTGCCGTCCAGCATTCTGCTCGGTATGCCGTAGCCATAACCCTTCTCGGCGATTGTCCGGGCCGGCTGACGGGCGGACTGGGGAGAGTTGGTCGCGTAAAAATTGTTCTCGCAGACAAAAATCACCGGCAGACTGTGCAGCGCCGCAAAATTGAGGCTTTCATGAAACGTCCCCTCCTCGGAGGCTCCGTCACCAAAAAAAGCGACCGAAATCCTGCCGTTGCCCTGCATCTTCGCCGACAACGCCGCGCCGACCGCCAGCGGAGTTGATCCGCCTACAATGGCGGTAGAACCGGGAATGCCCCATTCAGGGTCAACCAGATGCATCGACCCCCCCCTGCCTTTGCAGCAGCCGGTTATCTTGCCGTACAGCTCGGCAGCAATCGGGGCAAGCGGCATCCCCTTGGCGATGCAGTGGCCATGGGAGCGATGCGTGCTGAAGATATAATCCTCTTTATGCAGATGGATGCAGACACCGGCCGCTATGGCCTCCTGACCGATGCAGAGATGCACCGGCGTTTTCATCTCCTGCTGCGGGTACAGCTCAACGATTTTCTCCTCAAACAGGCGGATGCGGGTCATCAGACGGTACAGCTCCAGCAGGGTATCACGGGTTATTTCCATAAAAGGACCTCAGAAACATTTTTACAGGGATAAAGGGGATGAAAGTGATAACTGCCTGTAAACTAAAGAAATATCATTTTGGTTTTCCCAAAATCGTCTGGATACGTCTTCTTGCCGTTATCCCCTGTATCCCCTTCATCCCTGTCAAATAATAGATTTTGTACTGTACGAAAAAGTTAGGCCGTCAAATAAAGTTAACGTGCGCGGACGGGTGGGTCAACTCCCATAAATAGAGGTTTATTTCATCCATCCGGCAGTTCATGCGGCACCCTTCCGGATCAAGGTCACACTGCACAAACTCAAGGTTCTTCCGCCTCCGCTCTCCGGTCCAGATCTGTTCAAACGACTGTTCGTTGATATTGCCATACAGGAACCGTTCGTCTCCCAGATAGGCACTACAACCCCAGACATTGCCGTCAGAATCAATGTAGGACCAGAATGGAAGAGCCTGGCAGCGCTCGTAACCACGTCGACTGCGGTGCATCTTCTTCATGGTGTTTTCGCGGAAGATGACCCGGAAATCACTGTCATTGAATGTTTCCAGCTTGCGTACCATTTCCAGATATGGTCCGTAATCGAATTCCTCGTACTCATGGGTCAGGCTTTTGTGATGCTGAGAATAGGGCTTGACTACCAGATAGTTAAGCTGCGCTTCACGGCACTGCGCCGCCAGTTGCTCAACCTCGCCGGCATTCTCCGGCAGCAGGATCATCTGGGCGCCAATAACGCACTCCGCATCAAGTTCACGGGATATCCTGGCTGCATCTGCCAAATTGTTCATCACTCGGCTGAAATCCTCCGGCTTGGTCCGGTGTATGGCAGCATAGGTTTCGGGAGTACCGGCATTGATGCTGACCTTGATCCAACTCACACTTTTCAGGTTTTTCTCGGCGAACTCCTGCGTCAGAAGCACTCCGTTAGTCGTCATGGCAACGTCAATTCCGCACGACTTGGCATGCAGGATTATATCAGAAACATCCTTATGGATCAGCGGTTCACCTTCGCCCCCCATCATGACACTTTTCAGCCCCAGCCGTCCCAGCTCGGCAAGGCGCTCCTTCAGAATGGCGGTATTCAGGAAACTGGGACGGTACTGCATGTAATCCAGTGCACAGAATGTACAGCGATGGTTGCAGGCACCGGATGGCGAGATTTCCATATAGATGGGATAGATGGTTTCACCGTTCAGCCAGCGTGCCACTCGGTCGGGATGCAGCATCAGTTTGTGGCTGTCTATGCGGTATTCGTCGGACATACAATTATCCTTTTACCTGAAAAGCTTCATTTGAAACACAGAGGCACAGAGAACACAGAGAAAATATTACCCCGTCAACAAAAAATGTCATCCTGAACAAGGTGAAGGATCTGCTTATTCAAAAATGTTAAAAACAAATCCGAACTGCCCCAAAAACGTTTTTGATTCTAACTCTGTGCTCTCTGTGTCTCTGTGTTAAATTGCCTTTTATCCTTTTAACAGTTTGTCAATACTCTTTTTTACCTCATCCGGCCGAATGAAATCCATGCAGCAGCGCGGCTGGATGCAGACAGGATCGAGGCAGGGGATGCAATCATATTCCACTTCGGGATACAGCACTTCGCCCCGGCCGTAGAAAAAGGTTTCATTGGGATTGGTCGGCCCATACAGCACAACCACTTTCTTCTTGAGGGCCAGAGCGATGTGAAGACCAAGGCTGTCGTTGGTCACCAGCAATCGGCAGGAGTTGATCCAGTCCATGTATTTGTGAAGGTTGTCCATGCCCTGCTGCATGGAGTACGTGTATTCCCCGTCAAGCAAGCCCTTCAGGGTTTCCCACCGCTCCTTGGGCCACCCCTTGTTGGGCCACTTTGAGCCCACCGCCCAGTTGATGCCGATATCATACTGCTCTTCTGTCTGAGGCTGATAGCCGAGCACATACTCCTGCCCTTCCCAATGTGCCCCCACGATCTGCAACAGCCCCTCCTGCCAGGTGGCGGTATGAGCTTTTTTCAGTTCTGAATCGCGGCAGAGAGAGAAGACCCATTCACAGCCATCATACGCTTCAGCCTCACCCTTGATCTCATCAAAACGGAAACCGTGCCTGCGCCAGGCTTTGATTGAATCCGCCAGAGCGCAGACTCCCGGAACCTTCTCAAGGTTGATGACCGTGTCAAAACGCTCGTGCTGCAGCTGCAGCACCGAGGCCAGGTCAAACCTGAGTATGCGATCAATATAGGGATTACCCTCCAGCAGCTGCCAGGCGGCCTCATCGACTAGCCAGGTTACGTGATCGTCCTTGAACGGGTAGAGAATAACCGTCGTTCTCAGCACATCGCCCAGACTGGTTGTCCGGCTTACCTCGGCATCCATGGTCTCCGAGTACCCCAGCTTGATGATTAATACCTTTGCCATATTTTTTCTAGCTCCCCGGGAACTTGCCGCCGTTTTTCCGGACAAATTCGATGCTGTCACAAGCAGGTTTAAAATCCATCGAACAGGCCTTTTTGAGATCCTTCATTGCCTCACTGTCACGCTTCAACCAGAACAGTGCCAGCGCACGGTTGTGATACGTCACCGCAACGTCGGGACGAAGCTTGATGACTTTGTTGAAATCCTTCAAAGCTTCTTCATGCCTCTTCAAGCCTGACAAGGCGTTGCCGCGATTGATGAGTATCCCCGGATTTTCCGGATCTTCCTGCACGACCTTGTCAAGCTCTTCCAGCGTTTTCTTATGGTCTCCCCGCTTGGAGTACTCCTCCGCCAGCTTCAGGCGTTCATCTTTGGACAGCTGCTGCTGTGCCGTGGGAATGGCGAACAGCTCCCGTGCCTTCTGACGATCGTCCTCCGCTTCAACCAGCATCCCGAGCGCCTGACGGATATTGGCCCGGTTGGAATATGCCTTGGACATATTGAAGCGACTCAGGTCGGCGCTTTCCCATTTCATCCCCAGGTTGGGATCCTGCGAAAAATATTTCACCGTTATATCCATATCCTTGAGTGCCTGCTGCAGATAGCCCTGTTTTGCGTAGGCAAAGCCGCGGTTATGGTAACCAATCGGTTTGTTGGGAGCTTTCTCCACCACATCCTGCCAGAACAGAATCTCGTTGGTCCAGATCCAGTTCCTGTTATAGGCGGTAATACTGAGAGCCGTTGCCAGAATAGCCGTAATGGCGGTTACCTTGATGCGTACATCTATTGCCGGTTTGAACCATTCAGCCAGACGGAGCAGATAAACCGATACCACAAGGAGAATACCGAGACTGGGCAAATAGGTGCGATGCTCAAAAATCAGGTCCTTGATCGGGATCAGCGACGATTCAATCGAGATTGTAATGAAAAACCAGAGGATCCCGATTGCAATCATACGGCGTTCAAGTGACTTCCTCCCCTCGCTGAAAGCCGCACCAATCCATGAAACAATGGCGTAGAAGTGCAATGAGACAATCAGAAGGAACGAGAAGATTACAGAGAAACTCCAGAAAGACCTGGATGCTGCAAAATCATAGACTACCCGTTGCGGATAGGGGAAAATCAGAAGCCGCAGATAGGTCACCACAACCCTAAACTGTGTGATGACATATTCATAGCGAGAGCGCTGTTCAAGATCATAGATCTTGTCCAGACGGGTAATCTCGGTTACACCCTGAACCCCGGCCGGCACCAGACCCCATTTGGGGCCGTAGAGCGACAGCGGAATGATCAGCAGAGTGAGAGCGTAAGGGACCAGAAACACCAACCGGCGCAGACGGAAATAAGAGCTGTTGAAGAGAATCATCTCCAGAAACAGGAGCGTGAAAGGAATGGTAAATGAAATTTCCTTTGTTTTCATGGCCAGAGCGGTTGCAACCAGAGAACATGCATACGGCAGATATGCCAGAGCGCTGTGTGGCAGTCGCTCAAAACGGATACGGGCGCCCAGATACAGTACCACCGCCAGCAGATAGAAAAAAGCCGACAGGGATGTGAAACGCTGCGTTATATAGCTTACCGACTGGGTTGATAGAGGATGGCACAGAAACAGCAGAGCTGCCAGCAGGGGCAGTGCAATCGTCCACCAGACCGGCAGTTCATTTTCTCTCGGTGAAGTAGCCCGGATGATCAGTGTTATAAGCAGGAAAACAAGAAATGCATTGAGGGTGTGAATAACCACATTGAAGAGATGAAAATTGTAGGGGTCCATGCCCCCCTGTTGATAATTGAGAAAGAATGTCAGGTAGCCTATGTAGCGCGGGTCCGTGTAATTACGGAAATTTTCGATATTCTGAATAATCGGATTATTCAGCAGATAATCGTAATCATCAAAAATGAATATTCCGGACGAAAGCACATTGGAATAGGCCATCCAGCTGATGACTGCACAAAGAACCAGGATGCCGGGGAATAGGAGGAATCTATTGCGGGCAAGGAATGACAGATCAGGAAAACGTAAATTCATCTGAGCATGATAGTCTATTTATTGGTCAAATTGCAACAGGGTCGATGAAGAATGTGACCATAATGTAAAAAACCTTATCGTGTTACTGTTTCGACAATAATTTGCGGAGCGAGGGTAAAATGTTTATCGCCGGACAAAATTGTTAATCCATGCTGCATGGCACAGGCGGCAATCCAGAGATCATTGGTAGGGATTGGCGTACCCTGTTTACGGAGATAATCCAGTATAACGGCATACCGTTCCGCAGTCACATCATCAAGTGTCAGAACGCCAACATGTGGTACTGACATGCAATAGTCTAGACTTAATCTGACATTCCTGAATAAATCTGGTATAAGCCAGAC
>CAZUGI010000064.1:0-16502 GCA_964619855.1 uncultured Geobacter sp.
TGGCCGCCGAATGCGGCCTCGACCTGATTGTGCACGTTAACGAGGAGGGGGTCCGACAGGGGATTTCACCCTTTACCCATGGGTCGGCGCTTTATACCGATATAATGAAGACCGAAGGCCTCAAACAGGCGCTGGACCGCTACAAGTTCGATGCCGCCTTCGGCGGCGCCCGCCGCGACGAGGAAAAGGCCCGCGCCAAGGAGCGCATCTTCTCCTTCCGCAGCGCAAATCACCGCTGGGACCCCAAGGACCAGCGCCCCGAACTCTGGAACCTTTATAACACCCGCATCAAGCCGGGGGAAAGCATCCGTGTTTTTCCGCTCTCCAACTGGACGGAACTGGATGTCTGGCAGTACATTCACCTGGAGCAGATACCGATTGTGCCGCTCTACTATGCCGCTGTCCGGCCGGTGGTGGAAAGGGATGGCATGCTGATCATGGTGGATGACGAACGTCTGGATCTTAAACCGGGGGAAACGATCCATTACAAATCGGTCCGTTTCCGCACTCTGGGATGCTACCCATTGACCGGTGCCATTGAGTCGGAGGCCGACACCCTGCCACAGATTATCCAGGAGATGTTGCTGACCCGTACCTCGGAGCGTCAGGGACGCTTGATCGATCATGACTCGGCCGGATCGATGGAAAAGAAGAAGCAAGAGGGTTATTTTTGATGGCGCACCAGTCGGAGCTGATTGAGCAGGATATCCTTGCCTATCTCAAAAGCCAGGAAGAAAAATCGCTGCTGCGTTTCATTACCTGCGGCAGCGTTGATGACGGCAAGAGCACCCTGATCGGGCGTCTGCTCTGGGATTCCAAGATGGTGTTCGAAGATCAGTTGGCGGCGCTGGAGGCTGACAGTAAAAAGGTCGGCACTCAGGGTGGAGCTATCGATTACGCCCTGCTGCTGGACGGTCTGCAGGCCGAGCGGGAACAGGGCATCACCATCGATGTGGCCTACCGTTTCTTTTCCACTGACCTTCGCAAATTCATTGTCGCCGACACCCCCGGTCATGAGCAGTATACCCGCAACATGGTCACCGGTGCTTCCACCGCCCAGGTGGCGGTCATACTGGTGGATGCCCGCAAGGGTCTCCTGACCCAGACCAGGCGCCACAGCTTTCTGGTCTCGGTGGTCGGTGCACGGAATGTAGTGCGGGCAAGCAACAAACTGGATTTGATGGGATTTGAGGCCTGCACGTTTGCCGCTTTCCGGCAGGATTATGAACAGTTTGCCGCACCGCTCGGTTTTAAATCCATTACCGCCATTCCGCTCTCTGCCCTGAACGGCGACAACATGATCGAAGCCAGTACCAACACCCCATGGTACACCGGACCGACCCTGATGAACTATCTGGAGACCTTCCAGGTGGCAGGCGACAACCGAGCCCAGCCGTTCCGGATGCCGGTCCAGTGGGTGAACCGTCCCAACCTTGATTTCCGTGGTTTCTGCGGCGTTATCGCTGCCGGTACAATCCGTCCGGGGGATGAACTGCGAGTTGCTGAATCCGGGCGCAGCAGTCGGGTGGCCAGGATCGTTACCATGAAAGGAGACCTGCCGGAAGCAACCGCCGGTCAGGCGGTAACCCTGACACTGACAGACGAGATCGATATCAGCCGGGGAGATATGCTGACCGTTCCGGATGCCCCGCCTATCCATGCCCGTCACCCGGAAGCGAATCTGGTCTGGATGCACGACCAGCCGCTGCAGCCGGGACAGATTTATCTGGTCAAAACCGCTACGGCCGTGACCCCCGGCCGGGTGACCGCCGTGCAGTATGCGATGGATGTCAATACGCTGGAACAGAAACAGGTGCCGACATTAGGGTTGAACGAAATCGGAGTTGTCCGCCTGGAGCTCGACCGCCCGATCTCATTCGACGCATACAGTCAGAACCGAGATACCGGCAGCTTCATCCTGATTGACCGTTTTTCCAACGCCACTGTGGCCGCCGGTATGATTATCACTGCAGTGCCGATGGAAGCGCACAAAACTCAGATCGCCGGATTCAGCCCGTACCATTCTGAAGCGGAAGGATTTCCTCTACGACGTATCAGCCTGAGTGGATCCTCCGTCAGCGGCAGCGGAGTGAGCGTGGTCGATCTTACCGGGGAATGGGGGGCGCTGGAATTTGATGTTTCAGTCAGTTTCCTTGACTATCTGGAAAAGGGAAACCGGATTCTTTTCTGCCTGAGGGATCTGGATCAGCTGGATGCCGTGGCTCTGCTGGCCTATGAACAGACTCTGTCTTTTGAATTTGACCGTACTGCGGAAGGGGTTGGCATCCTGCTATTTAAGCGGGGTACACGCCCCGGGAACAGATTCTCCGTGAATGAAGGGGTCGGAATATGAATGACAATTTAGATCCGCAACTGGCGGCCAAGCTTGAAGAGTTGGAGCAGACTCTGGCAGGCCTGGAAAGTGCGGTTGTAGCTTTTTCCGGTGGAGTGGATTCCACATTTCTTCTGGCTGTTGCTGTCAAAGTGCTTGGTACGCGGGTCTTGGCCGTTACGGCTACATCTGAAACCTATCCCGAACGTGAGCTGATAGAGGCACGATCACTGGCCGGACAACTGGGCGCACGGCATCGTGAAGTTGTTTCTGAAGAGCTGGATATTCCTGAGTTCAAGCATAATCCTCATAACCGCTGTTACTACTGCAAAAAGGAGCTGTTCGGAAAGCTGCGAATTATCGCTGATCAGGAAGGGCTGTCGTACGTGCTGGATGGGACCAATCTGGACGACCGCAGTGATCACCGCCCGGGGCGCCAGGCTGCGCAGGAAATCGGAGTGCTCAGTCCATTGGAAACGGTTGGCTTTACAAAAAGTGATATCAGATCATTATCACGGCATTTGGGGCTTCCCAGCTGGGACAAGCCTGCCTTCGCCTGTCTTTCCAGCCGTTTTCCTTATGGTACGGCCATTACTCTCGAGCGTGTCCGACGGGTCGGTGAGGCTGAGGAGGCGCTCCGTGGACTTGGATTTCGAACGTTGCGAGTCCGTTATCATGACTCGGTAGCACGCCTGGAGCTTGGACCGGATGAGTTTGCATTAGCTATCGGACCGCTTCGAGAAAAGGTTGCCAAGGTGGTTACAGATTCGGGCTTTACATATGTTTCCGTCGATTTGGCCGGCTATCGCAGCGGTTCAATGAATCTGAATATGAATAAAGGGTAACAGCCTGGTTGTAATGGTGATTATCTTCAAATAGAACCCTTGCCTTTCGCCTTCCCGGTGAATATACTCGCACTCACCAGTTTTCAATAAACGCACGTCAGGCTGTTTACAAAGGGGGCCCTATTCATGAAAAAAATCGTCTTTGCCGTCCTGTCCACGCTTGTCCTTTCATCTACAGGTTTTGCCGCCGATACCATGCGCGACGGCTACTGGGAACTTGTAACCACCATGGAGATGCCCGGTATGCCGATGAAGATGGCGCCCACCAAAATCAAGCACTGCTACAGCAAGGAAGATGTCAAAGATCAGAAAAAAACGATCTCTACCGATAAAAACTGTACCGTAACAGATTTAAAACAGTCCGGTAACAAAGTAACCTGGAACATGAAGTGCACCGGTAAGAATGCCGGAACATTCAGCGGTGAAACGGTTTATAAGGGTGATGCCTACGACTCTACCATGAAGATGCAGACTCAGGGGCAAACCATGAATATGAAAGTCAAAGCCAAACGTATAGGGAACTGCCCGTAATTTTCCATAAGAGCTGCAAGCTATGGCGTATCCGCTTGCGGTGAGGTGAGCATCAGCCTTCAAAAGATCCTTGTAACCTGTGGCCAGACGGCATCCGGATAAAGTGAGCTGGCTCTGCGTCTGGCTCGCCATCTTCATCCTGAGGTAATCAATGCCGACTCGATGTAGGTTTACCGCGGTCTGGATATCGGTACCGCCAAGCCGACACCACAGCAGCGCTCGGAAGTCCCACACCACCTGATTGACATAGTTGAACCAGACGATCTCTTTTCTGCCGCTGATTTTGCCGATGCCGCCGATGCCGCTGTCAAAAATATCTCGGCCAGAGGCAAACGGATTATTCTGGTGGGAGGTACCGGTCTCTATATCCGGGCGCTGCTGAGGGGGCTGGTCGACTCCCCCGGCGGTGCCTCTGAAATAAGGGCCGAGTTACAGGAAGAGGCAGGCAGGATCGGCAATCAGGCCATGCTGGAACGTTTGCGTCTGGTTGACCCGGTTCTGGCCTCCGGCCTGCATTCCAATAATCTGGTACGCATCATCCGTGCTCTGGAAGTTTACCAGCTGACCGGTGTTCCGCTTTCCTGCCACCAGCAGGGGCATGCTTTTGCCGCCACACGCTATGACACGCTCCAGGTCGGCATATCAGTTGAGCGGAGCGAATTGTACCGCCGGATTGATGTGCGGGTTGACCGGATGATGGCTTCAGGCCTTCTGGATGAGGTGAGAGGGCTTCTGACGTCCGGTTTCGGCCGCGATTTAAAGGCCATGCGCGCTATCGGATACAAAGAGACTGCCGCCTACTTGAGCGGAGAGATCAGCCTCTCCGAGGCGGTCAGATTGATAAAGCGTGATACACGTCGATATGCCAAGCGCCAATCGACCTGGTTTAATGCCGACCCGGACATATTATGGTTTGAATATCCTGAAAAGTTTGCTACTCTTTTGCAGCATGCAATTGATTTTTTTGAACGACGGGAGGCGTAACCGCCATGGCTAAAGCACCTTTCAATATTCAGGATCAGTACCTCAATCAGGCTCGCAAAGAGAGGGTACGCGTTGCAGTAATCATGATGTCGGGTGATAAGCTGGAAGGTTTTATCAAATCCTTTGATAATTTCTCGGTGTTGCTTGACTCCAGCGGCGATATTCTGATCTATAAGCACGCCATTTCCACTATTACTTCTGCAGACGGCACATTCCGGCTGCACCAGTAATCCAACCGGCAGAGAATCTGCGGATGTGAAATTCCCGCAGATTTCCTGGACTAAGACGATTCCATGCAAAAAAGCTCTAAAATCCTCATCTTTTCAGCGACTCTGCTTGTCATTCTGACAGCTGCGACCCTTTATTTTTCCTCTGCCGTTTTTCTGCAGCTCTTCATTGCCTTTGCACTGGCCTACATCCTTAACCCGGCGGTCGAGTTTCTCCAGCGAAGGGGAGTCAATCGCCTTTTCGGGATTTTGATTGTTTTCCTTGGAGCTATGGCTGTTATATCCGGCTTTGCCTATTTTATGGTTGTCTCTATAACGGCTGAGCTTTCAAGCGTGCAGCTTAACCTGCCGGCCTATGTCCAGCATCTGTACGAAATTACTCCGGCTTCAATCAAGGAATACCTGAGGGTCGAGACAGCCGATAAACTTGCCCTGCGGCTTAACGAGCTACTGCAGCAGGCTCGCGACGCCGGACCGGATCTGATCAAGCCGCTGCTGTCATTTTTGCAGAAAGCCCTCACTTCGACCATGGGTGTGCTGCTGGCGGTTCTGGGCTATCTGATCATACCGGTCTATCTGTTCTATCTGCTGTTCGACATGCCACAGCTCAAAGCCTTTATTGAATCGTTTATCCCGGAACGTTTTCGCCCGGCCTACAGCCAGAAGCTGGCTGAAGTCGATACGGTGCTTTCCGGTTTCGTACGCGGTCAGCTTTCTGTCTGTGCTATACTGGCTATTTTATACAGCTTGGGGCTTTACTTTATCGGAATCGATCTGGCCATCGCCATCGGTACGCTGGCGGGTGTGACTTTCATAATTCCATATGTAGGAACGATTCTCGGTATCTGCCTTTCGGTCGCTATGGCTCTGCTCAAGTTCAACGATATTTTGCATCCACTGCTATGTGTGGGGTGGTTCGGGCTTGTTCAGTTTCTGGAAGGTATCATTATCACTCCGAAAGTAGTCGGAGATACGGTTGGTCTGCATCCGCTTGTCGCTATAGTGTCTCTTCTGATCGGTGGTCAGCTTTTCGGGCTGTTCGGGATGCTTCTAGCTGTACCGGTCACAGCCGTACTGCAGGTATTTCTGCATTCTCTGGCCGAGTATTACCGCAACTCAGATTTTTACCGGGCTGGTTGATGGCCGGCCTGCGGATTGATGCTGTCACCCCTGCATCGATTGCAGATAGTTTTGAGGTGGCGGCAGGTGACCGGCTGCTGTCTGTCAACGGCCACCCGCTGCGCGATATCATTGATTACAGTTATTTCACCGCCTCAGAAGCAGAACTGCTGCTTGAAATCGAAAAACCGGACGGAGAACTATGGGAGCTGGAGGTAGAGCGTGAGCAGGGGGAATCACTCGGCCTGCTTTTTTCTGCGCCTGCTCCGGCCCGTTGTGCCAACAACTGCATTTTTTGTTTTGTACACCAGCTCCCGGAAGGTCTGAGAAAATCCCTCTATGTCAAGGACGAGGATTATCGTCTCTCCTTTTTAAACGGCAATTACGTAACCCTCGCGAATCTGAAAAACTCTGAGTTGTCCCGCATTATTGAACAGCGCCTCTCCCCCCTATATATTTCAGTTCATGCCACCAATCCGCAGCTGCGAGCGAAGCTGCTCGGTAAAAAGAAGATACCTCCCATTCTTGATCAGTTACAGAGGCTGGCGCTGGCCGGCATTGTCATGCACACTCAGGTTGTGCTCTGCCCGGGGTTTAACGACGGCAGCGAGCTTAAAAGGACTGTATCGGATCTGGCATCTCTCTACCCTGCGGTTCAATCGCTGGCGGTCGTCCCGCTTGGCTTGACAGAGCATCGCCGGAAGCTACCGTTGTTGCGGTCGGTTGATGTTAATTATGCCTCTGAAATTATAAAAGTTTTGGAGCCGGCAGCGAGGGCCCTGCGAAAAAGTCTGGGAGCTGCGTTCCTTTTTCTGGCGGATGAATTCTACCTTAAGGCAGGACTCCAGTTTCCCCCTATCGGTGAGTACGGCGACTTCCCGCAGATTGAAAACGGGGTCGGTATGGTGCCGCTTTTCATGAAGGAGGCTGCGCAGGTGCTGCGCAGGGCCAGGCCGACCGGTGTATTCAGGGCAACAGTTGTTACCGGAGTATCCTCAGCCGGATTTGTGGGAGATTTTTTGAACAGCCTGAATCAGAAGACCGGTCTTCAGCTTGTGCCGCTGGCGGTTCAAAACCGGCTTTTCGGATCATCTGTTACCGTTAGCGGGTTAGTGTCGGGAAAAGATATAGCTACGGCGCTGGCAGGTCATGAAGTTGGTTCGGCTCTGTTTATACCGGATGTCATGCTGAAAGAAGGAGAGAGGGTCTTTCTGGATGATGTTTCATTGAAATTTCTGGAAGAGCAGGCCGGTTGTCCTGTACAGGTCTTTGAAGCGACTCCGCGCGGTTTGTATCAGGCGCTCAGATCGGCCAGCAAAAAGAAAAGCCGTCGGGAGACGGCTTCTGAAGGTTAATCTGATGCAGGCAAGTATTATCTGCGGACGGTCATTTGTCGCTTCATCCTTCCGCCCATGGCGGCCATCTGATGTTTCTGTAGAGCCCCAAGGCTTTCCAGATGGAATTGGAACCACATATCTCCGTAGGCTCGCATATTCATTTTCTTGCCTTTTTCCAGACTCTCCAGATTGTCTTTGAGCTTTTCATCACCCGGGTTCTTCTTCAGCCCCTTGGCAAGAACATCTTTAGCTTTACCGATGTCGCCGCTCTCGTTCAGGCAATAAGCATACAGGCTCCAGAGTAACGATTCCTTTCCGTTCCACTGCACAGCCTTTTCAAAGGTACTGATCATTTTGTCTTTCTTCTGGCGTTTCATGTAGGAGACAGCCAGCATTCCCAGAGCGGCCCAGTTTTTGAAGAACGATTTCTCCAGATGGGGAAAAGCGTTGGAGAAGTCGCGCTTCATGTAGTAGATCATTCCGATCTGTGAGTTCAACTGGCCATCCACAAAAAACTGCCACTTACCATACTGCAAAGCATCTTTCAGCTCCCGGACGGCTTTCTCAAAACGGGGCGGCTGGGCCTGCAGATCCTTGCCGGCGGTCTCAAGCGCAGCCATGACCTTTTTCATGGTGATGCGCGAAAGCAAAACGAAGGTAAGCCCCAGCGCTATGAGGCCGATCATCAACGAAGCCCACCAGTTCAGATTAAATACGAAAAACAGTATCAGTTCGACCACCGCGGCCACCGCCGCGGAAATACAGGTATTATACATCTGGTGTTATTCCTCTCATTCTTTGATTCAATCGGATAAGCGAGAATCAGCTCTTTTCTGCCGGAGCCATTTCGCCGTTCTTGCTGGTGAATTTTGCGATTATTATGCGCCGGCCCGGTTTGAGAGCAACCTTGACTTTCAGATTATTCCAGGCGGTGAGAAGCTTGGTTGTGGTGTTGAAGCGTTTGGCCAATGAGTCGAGTGTATCACCTTTTTTAACGGTATAGTATTTGGCATAACTGCCTTTACTTCCTGCATTGCGGGCTGTTCGTCCTTCCTTGCTGAAGTCCACCGTCTGCTTGACTGGAACAATCAGGGTTCTGCCTTTAACCTTGCTCTTGGTGTCAAGGCTGTTCAATTCGGCCAGCATAGCCGGCGTTGTGCCAAAACGGCGGGCTATGCTTTTAAGAGATTCATTCTTGCGGGCAGTGTAGCGTGTATACAGCAGTTTCTCGGTGAAGCGCTGATCTTCGGCTATTTTGGCATATTCAGCCTCAAACTGCTGTTTACTACCCTTAGGTATTTTGAGAATATAATCGGGATAATTAGGGGGGGTGCACCAATGTCTGAGGTCCGGGTTAAGTTCCTTGATGGACTCATAGGTGGTTCCGCTCAGTCTGGCTGCCAGTTCAAGGTCGGTGCGGGATGTAATCGTGACGGTGTCAAACTCGATCGGAGCCATGTAGGCCACATCGGTAAAACCGTAACGGGCCGGATCCTTGGCTATGAAGGCGGCAGCCAGCAGTTTGGGTACATACTCCTTGGTTTCGCGCTTAAGGTATGACCCTCTGGAAATTTCCCAGAAGTCGCTAGTGTTGTACATGTTTATGGCACGCAGGATCTTGTTCTCTCCGGCGTTGTAGCCGGCAGCGGCCAGATACCAGTCCCCTTTGAAAAGTCCGTAAAGTTCCTTCAGGTACATGGCAGCCGCAGTGGTGGCCTTGACTGGATCTTTGCGCTCGTCAACCCACTGATCAATGCGCAGCGCATAGCGTTTGCCGGTGCCGGAAATGAACTGCCAGGGTCCGACTGCATTGGCCCAGGAGCGGGCATGCAGTTGGAAGCCGCTCTCGATCATGGCAACGTAAACCAGATCTTCCGGCATACCTTCGCGCTTTAGTATCTCTTTCATCATCGGGATGTAGCGCGAAGATCGTGAGAGCCAGCGTGAAAAAGACTGTCTGCCTTTGGTCTGAAAATAGTAGAGGAAGTATTCCACCTTACTGTTGAGTGTCAGAGGGATGTCGGATATGGACAGGTCACTGTCCGGCAGTGCCAGAGCACCGTCATCCTCTTCATCCCGCAGCTCTTCAAGGGTGAACAGATCGGCTACCTGAGACTTTTCATCTGTCCCCCCCGTTGCAATTTCATCCGCCGGCACGAGTGCAGGCTGCTCGACTGGACCTAGCAAAGGTGCATTCGGGCGGATCAGTTCTGCCAGAAGCGGCTGAACCGGTTCGGTGGCGCCGGCCGAAACCGAAAATGCCAGAACGGAAAAAGCAATGACGGCAACTATTTGTAACCGGTAGGTTTTCATAAGTTTCGGAAGTATAAAGTAAGCAGTTCCGAATGTCAATGACGCTAAAAACCCTTGTCATACGGGCTCTTATGGCGAGTGCTCCTTCTGCTGGGCCAGGCTGGACGGGGTGGCGGAGTTGCTGTTTTTTTGCAGATGCCAGACTATTTCCATTCCGGCCAGGATGATTACCCAACTGGTGTAGATCCAGATCATGAATACCGGCAACAGTGCAAGTGTCCCGTAGACCGCATTGTATCTGGAGACGCCGAACTGAAAATGGATGTACACCATTTGGGCCATCTGCATTATGGTGCCGGCCAGCAGTCCGCCAATGAGTGCGTTACGAACGCTGATGCGGGTATTGGGAATGAACTTGAAGAGGCAGACCAGCGCAATCCAGATGCTGAGATATGGTGCCAGGCGGAAGATCATCAGCAGCAGTCGTCCAAAACCGGGCAGACGCAGGAACCAGCGCACGACATCCTGGTGCTGAAGGCCGGTGGTAATGCTGGCAGAAAGGCCTATTAGAAGCGGAATGCTGAAAATAACGATAAGATAATCGCGAATTTTATGATGGTAAGCTTTTTCCTGATCTAGCTCACAAATTTGGTTAAATGCGTTTTCGACCGTATCCAGTGTGGCCATGACGGTCAGCAGCAGCGCAACTATACCGACTATGCCCAGCGAAGCGACCCGGGTATTGTGTATATAACGCAGGATGCTGGCTACAATTTCGTGAGAGCCGGCAGCAACGTTTGAGAGGATCACCGGGGTAAGTGAGGTATGAAGATCCATAGTTTTCAGGATAGCAAAGACTATAGCCAGAAAAGGGACGATCGAGAGCAGGCTCGAAAAGGAGAGCGCCGAAGCGAATATCGGACAGCGGTCATCGAAAAACTTGACGACCAGTTCTTTAGCTGTGGATACCTTGGTGCTGTGGTGTTGAAAAAATGTCATGCGGGTTCTCTCACAAAAAAAGCCCGCCGATTACCAATTCCAAATCTTAGCCTCCTCTTCGTTGGCTCGACTTCGGCTTCTTAACATACTGATGTGTATGCCTTCGTCGCCTCAATCCTCGTCGCCTTGATGGCATCTTTGATTTGAAATTGGAATAAGTGGGCTATTAATGTGTTGGTACGTTATGATTACAGAGTTGAAGAACGCTCTTTCTGCATTGCTTCGCGTCCGGCTTCGATCGCGGATGCCAGTACCGATTTTTTCTCCACGATTGTTTCCTTACCGTCTTCAATGGCGGCCTTGATCTTTTCCTGGGCTTCTTTGGCGTATTCCTTGATTTTGTCCACTGCGTCCTCGGTCAGGTCGGCGATATTTTCCCTCATCTCCTCACCGCTCTTTGGTGCGTAGAGAAGGGCCAAAACGGCTCCAATCGCTGCTCCGGCCACAAAGGATACCAGTACGGTTCCTGCACATACTCCTTTTTCTTCAGACATGGTTACTTACCTCCCATTTTTTTTAGGTAGCGATCAATCATATACTTCCCGGCAACTTTGGCACCGGTCGCCCAGACCGAGGTCGTACTGAGTACGTTGGTGACCGTACCCACTGAGCGGTTGATGGTACTCAGATTCGTGCCGGTTTCCCCCAATGCAGCCATAAAACGTTTAACATCATCGGTGTGTTCGGCTACTCCGCCGCCGACGGTTTTCAGCTCAGCCAATACACCGGTTAATTCCTGGATGGTTGGCCGCAGCTCTTTCTGAACCATATCACTCAAAGTCCCGACTGATTCAACAGTCCGCTTGACGGTCAGGATAGTCGGGATCAGGACCAGCACCAGAATACAGAGTGCTGCTGCTATGATTATCAGGGCGATTCCAGTCAGTGGCATTAGTGTTCTCCCGTTAGATGGTCAACGTTTCTGCCTGAAAGTATAAAGCAATTCGGGAAAAATTCAACGGCTAAACGTTAATCGGCGCTGTTCGGCATTAATTTAGAGGTAATCTCCTCTACGGCTGAATACGGATCAACATGATGATCGCCCATTTCATCTAAGATCCTGTCAAGGTCTCCGTTTTGAGTCATGAACGCCAGGGCTTTCTTGAAGAGGGTGTCCCGCAGCACATCCATAAAATGTCGCTGGCTGCGTTCTCGCAGAAAGTCATGGATTGCTCCGCTTGACAGAAGAAAGTCGCGATGAGAAAGAATTTCATCGGTTAATTCTTTAATGCCGGTACCACGCTGAGCTTCGGTCTTCAGGACTTGCGGGTTCCAATGCCCTTCTGCGGCATGGCGCATTTCCAGCATGGTGCTCAATTCCCGTGCGGTTCGGTCGGAGCCTTCCCGGTCAGCTTTGTTGACGACAAAAATGTCGCCGATTTCAAGAATTCCGGCTTTGATGGCCTGAATGTCGTCGCCGAGTCCCGGAACCATTATAACGCAGGTAGTGTGAGCCTCCTTGACGATATCAACTTCATCCTGACCGACTCCGACCGTTTCAATGATAACAAAGTCCATGCCGAGCGCATCCATAACCAGGGCGACGTCGGAGGTAGAACGCGAAAGCCCGCCCAGCGCTCCGCGTGTTGCCAGGCTGCGGATAAACACCCCTTCGTCACAGGAGTGCCGGTTCATACGGATACGGTCACCCAGGATGGCGCCGCCGGTAAAGGGGCTGGTAGGATCAATGGCAACAACGCCCACCTTTTTCCCCAGCAGGCGCAGCGAGGCGGTCAATTGGTCGACCAGTGTCGATTTTCCGGCACCAGGAGGGCCGGTGATGCCGATGATATAGGCGTTGCCGGTACGGGGATAGAGTCGCTTCAATTCGTCAATCGCCTGAGGGCGACCATCATCAATATCGCGCATCAGTCGTGCTGCGGCGCGGATACTGCCTTCTAATACCTGTTCTGCCAAAGACATGGGATACCTGTATAATTAGGGATGTGTAGCTGAAACGCGTCGATCAGACCGCTGCAGAAGATAAAACTAAATACCTGGATCAGTCCCCCAGTCGTTTGTCGGGAACCAGATAGTTCCTGATGTAATCGGCAACCGCCTCTTCCACGGAAGTGACCGGCTCCGTATAGCCGGCGGCCCTGATCTTGGCGGTTTCGGCGCAGGTCAGGTACTGGTAGGTATTTCGGATTGATTCAGGCATTTCGATGTACTCGATCTTGACCGGGTGATCCATGGCGCTGAAGACCGCGCGGGCCAGCCTGTTCCAGCTGACGGTCGTACCGCCGCCGACATTGAAGACTCCGCCAGCGCTGGTGTTTATCAGAAAATGGAGTGTCATGGCAGCAGCATCTTTGACGTAGATGAAGTCGCGCAGCTGCTCGCCATCACCGTACTCCGGGCGATAGGATTTGAACAGGCGCAAGGCACCGCTGCTGTTGATCTGCTCATAGGCCTTCAGGACCAGCGAGCGCATTTCACCCTTATGCTGTTCATTGGGACCGTACACGTTGAAATATTTAATGCCGACAATTTTGTCAAGCAGCCCCTGACGTAATGCCCAGAGATCGAAAAGCTGTTTTGAGTAACCGTACATGTTCATCGGCCGGAGCTGCGGCAGTTGAGTGTCTTCGTCGACAAAACCGTTTTCGCCGTCGCCGTAGGTTGCGGCGCTGGAGGCATAGATAAAACGGGCATCGTCAGACAGTGCCGTCAGGGCAAGTTTTCTGGAATATTCAAAGTTATTTTTTATCAGATAGGTGGCATCCGGTTCGGTTGTGGCTGAGCAGGCTCCCAGATGGATGACGGCTTCAAGCCCGCGTCCGCCCGGCAGGCGACCGGACAGTGAGCCGCGGTCGAGCATTTGTTCAAAAACGTCTTTCTCCATGTAATCCATGAAGTTCAGCGGTACAAGGTTACGCCATTTATCAGACAGGCCGAGATGGTCGACGATCAGGATATCCTCCCGGCCGAGGCGGTTCAGGTGTTGAACCACCGCACTGCCAATCAGCCCGGCTCCTCCTGTTACAATGATCATAGGCTGTTCTCCTGTCTGCCCTTTGATAAAAGCGCCTGAATCAGTTCCGCTCCGGTTCGCGGGATACAACCATTACCATATGTGCCGGTTCCGGTCAAGGCGAGCAGTCTGCTGACTTCAGCAACAACCGGAACTGCGCCAAGCTTGGCATGTACCTGTGGTTTCACCAGAAGTTCCGTGGCTGTTCCCTGATCCAGCAGGCGGCCGTCCTGAAGAATTATGGCGTCATCAGCCCAGGCGTAAGCCAGATCAAGGTCGTGAGTCGCGATGATCAAGGTCGTGCCGTCCCGATGGAGTTCATCCAGAATGACCGTGAACTCTGCCGCCATTATCGGATCCAGTCCGGCGAAAGGTTCATCAAGTACCAGTATCTGAGGCTGCATGGCCAGCACTCCGGCAATGCAGGCCCGCTTCTTTTGACCGAAAGAGAGGGAATGAGTCGGACGGTTTTCCAGCCCCTCCAGCTTCATCTGCTTCAGTGCACTCTCCACTCGGATCCGGACCTCTATTTCAGGCAGGCCAAGGTTGAGTGGGCCGAAAGAGATATCTTCGTAGATACAGGCTGAAAAAAGCTGACTGTCTGGATCCTGAAAAACCATTCCGACTTTCTGGCGGAGTTTCAGAAGTCCCCGGCGATCATAGCAAAGCGGCTCACCATCAAAAAGGATCTCTCCCTTTTGAGGGCGCTGCAGGCCGTTCAGGAGTGAGAAAAGGGTGGTTTTGCCGGAACCGTTGCGTCCCAGTACGGCCGTGCGCCGACAGCGTTCAAAGGCTGCTGAAAAGTTATCCAGTGCAACAATATCACCCGGGTAGCTGAACGATACGCCTCGCAGTTCGATGACAGGCGGCTTCATGGTTTTATAGCCAGGCTGAGCGTTATCAAGGCTGTGCCGACACCGATGGCTGCAATCAGATTAAATCTTGAGCAGGTGCGTTCCGGTTGTAGGAATAGGAGTTCAGCGTCATATCCACGGGCCAGCAGCCCTTGATGATTCTGGCGGGCACGATTCATAGACCTGATCAGGATACTGCCGGCCAGACAACCCATTGATTTCATGGCCATACGGGTGGATGCGTAGCCGAGGCGGGCTTCCTGTGAAGTTCGTATCTGCGAGGCTATCTCAATAAAGATGAATAACTGGCGATAGGCAACGGTCATAAGTTCTATAAGCAGTCTGGGGGTGCCAAGGTAGCGGAGTAGACTCATTATCTCGGTCATCGGCGTGCTAAGGGCCAGAAAAAGCAGACAGAGGGTTGCTCCCAGGGAGCGGGCCAGTGTCAGTTGAGCCTGAGCCATTCCCTGTTGACTGAGGCTGATTGTCAGATTCAGTGCGGAGGTATTCACCAGCTGTAGTCCTTCTCCCGAGAAGCTGATCGCCAGTGCCAGACAGCTCCAGACCAGAAACAGGGCGGGCAGGGCTGCCAGACGCAGGTATTCACGCCAGGGGGTGCCTGTACCCAGTACGGTCATGAGTGCCATGGCGGCAGCGATGCAGAGAGGAATCAGCAGGGTTCGGCCAAGCAGGGCAGCCGTCAGGCAGAGCAGGGCAAAAAGGCCTTTTTCACCCGGATGCACGTGCCGCCAGCGATTGCTGTAGGCATAGGTGTCAATGCGCATGTTTGCAGGGCTAGAGTTTGTTCTCTGCGTTTTTCTCGCAGAGTACAAACTCGTTAATGCGGGGCTCTTCATTTCCGGGAGCCTCGTCCCGGTCCAGGGCGTTTACCTTGGACCGTCCGCGGGAATAACCGATGTAATAGCCTAGAAAGCCGGCACCGATTGCCGCCTGAAGAGCAAGTAGCAGGGTGTCTATTTCGGAGCCGGGCGTTTTGAAAACGGAGTTGAACCATGGTTTGTAGCCCGGCGCAAGCGTTCGAACTGCTGTTGTTGCCAGATCGTCAGTACCTTTGAATTGTTCAACACGTACGCCGTCAGGTCCGGTATCCGGCTGTTTGACAATAAACAGAGGCAGAATTGACAATGCCGCTATCACGGCTATCATGACGCCGTTCCTGATCCGTGCAGTCATGCGCGTTCCTCACCACCGGCAAGTTTAAAACCGAGGCAGGTAAGTTCGTCACTGTTATGTTTAAGAATAAAGGCGTAGATCAGTACGGTCAGAAGTCCTTCAGTGATCGCCAATGGGATTTGGGTTATTGCAAAAATGCCGAGAAATTTCGCCAGGGATGCGCTGAAACCACCGAGTGGATCGGGAAAAGCCAGCGCCAGCTGAGTTGCGGTTGTTATATAGGTTGCCATATCAGCCAGAGATGCTGCCAGAAAGACCGTCAGGCCGGAAGGCAGGCCGGCTTTTCTGGCAAACCGGAAGATGCAGTAACCGACCAGCGGGCCGGCCACTCCCATCGAAAATATGTTTGCTCCCAATGTTGTCAAGCCACCGTGTGCCAGCAATATTGCCTGAAACAGCAGGACGATTGCTGCTACAGGTGCCATGGCAAGAGGCCCGAAAAGTATCGCCCCCAGTCCCGTGCCGGTCGGATGAGAACAACTGCCGGTTAGCGATGGTAGTTTTAATGCCGAGAGAATGAAAGTGAAGGCGGCTGACACGCCGAGCAGCATCTTGAGTTCAGGCTTGGTTCTTACTGTTTTGGCAATGGAACGCAGACCCACGCCGACACAGACTGCCGATGCGGCTCCCCATCCGGCTGCGTGAGCAGCCGGTCCTCCGTAATCTGCCCCGGGCTGGCCGTGACCGTCACCGAATCCGCCGCAGCGACGCCGAGAACCAGGTGAATCGAGGAAACGGCCATTGGCGACGTCGACGACAACCTCACCATCGACCGTCCATCGGCGAGCCGCGGGTACTCCGCGACGATCAGGTACTCCCCGTCGGGAAGCGGCGCGACCGAAAAGCCGCCCTC
>CAZUGI010000065.1:0-16452 GCA_964619855.1 uncultured Geobacter sp.
TTCCCATCCCGAACACGGAAGTTAAGCCCCTCAGGGCCGATGGTACTGCATGGGTAGCTATGTGGGAGAGTAGGTCGCCGCCGGGAATAAATAACAAAGAAGCCCGCAACCAGAAATGGTCGCGGGCTTCTTTGCGTTTATAAATCAAATGCTCATGGATTTGGGTCGTACATATCGCTTGACTCGGAATTATTCAAAGTGATAGCGTCCAAAGCACCTAAGTAGATTCTTGTCCTATGGAGAAGTCCTGAAGGAGTTGACAGACAGGAGGTAATGCCATGAAATGTCCGCGTTGCAGTTCTGATCTTAACAAAAAAGAAAATGAGGCTGGCATAACTGTTGATTTTTGCGTGCAATGTCAGGGGATTTGGCTTGCTCAGCACTCTTTGCGACAGGTGCTTCAGACCGGAAAAACAGATCTTCCATCGAGTTCCTCCGGTTTCTGGGATCAGATCAGCAACTGGAAAGAGTCTGACAGCAACTGCCCCGACGATGTGAAACACCTTCGAACATTTCTGCACCGGGGAGTCGAAGTTGATATGTGCCCGGAGTGTAGTGGGCTTTGGCTGGATAAAGGTGAGTGGGAAAAGCTCGATACGCCACGTAATTCAGCATCCGTAAGCGTGCCGGGCGTCGCGGCCATAGCTATTGGAGGTGCCGCGTTGTTGGGAGCAACTGCCATGCTGGGGAATTCCGGGAACCTCAATCCTAACCGGAGTGTTGTAACAGGAAACGAAGGACAGGGTGTTTTGGGCAGCATTGGCGACGGGATCACAGAAACTGCTGCAAGCGGCATTCTGGACGGTGCTTTCAGTCTAGCCGGAGATTTTTTCTCTGCCCTTGATATTTTCTGAAATGCGACTAGGCTTAACCGGTGGAGGCAGTTTTCAAATCAGCTTGACATGGTATGGGGTTGCTATAATATGGTCCAACAAAATAGTTTTTAATGTTTAATGATTCATTCTGTTTTTACAGGAGCCTGACCAGTCAGCGACTGGATATTATTAAAGAAATAGGAGGGAGCAAAAATGAGATGTGTGATTTCAGCGATATTTGTGTTTGTGTCATTTTTGATGTTGGTACCGATTTCCGGGCATGCGGCGGTGATTGATCCAAACGCGGCAAAATTGAAGTTACGTCAGATGCATGGTGTGGCGCCACCAATTGCTCGTGCTGATGCTTCTTTAGCGTCATGTACGGCTCACAATTCTCAGGTGGCGTTAATCAACAACACATACAAGGCCTGTACTAATCCGGATACTCCTCCTCCCGGTAGTCCCATTTTCAACTTTAATGCAATGTCGAATATACAGCTTGGGAGTTACTGCGGATCTCTGCCCTTCGATCAGTGCATCAACAAGGTTAACGCAGAGCAGAAGACTTACTGCGATAATATAGTGCAGCCGCTGAAAGTTCAGGACGAAAAGTTCAAGGCTGAGTGTGCCCAGGCAAACCGGGAATGTACCGCCGCCAAGGCCAGGAAGCAGCAGGTAGAAAAACAGCATAATGATCTGGAAGCAAAGAAAAAACAGCTTGAAACCGAATTGCAGAGTGTGCTGAACCAGTTGGCCTCCAACCATGCCGCTCTTCAGAGTGCCAATGCCGAAGTGGGCCGCCAGTGCAAGATCCAGTTGCCTGTTACCCCGCCACTTCTGCCGCCTCAGATTAAGATTCCTCCTGGATTCCATCTTCCTCCGGTCGGGCCGCCGCCCAATCTTCCGCCAGTGGGGCCACAGCCTCCACGTCCTCCGGCCGGTCCACAGCCACAGATTCCTCCGCCAAACCCCGGATTTGGCCGTTAAATCCGCTTAAAATGTGTTCTTTCCGTCTGCCCCGTTCTCGTCATGAGAGCGGGGCACTTTTTTTGTATCGATTACCTCAGAGAACCTGGATTCTATTTTTTACCGCTTAAAAATCAAAACACCGGTCGATCACGGTTTTAAATTCTGGTAGAAATAAACGAAATGAGTATTTTCAGCAGCTTAACACTTCCACAGCCAAAGGCGTGTCATTAATGAAAATTGTGTTGTGTTTTTCTTGAGTTGTTTATAGTATAACCACATTATGTTTCGGAGATTTTTGAAGTGTACATTTGACTGAGTTGCGAGTCCCATAGGCATAATTCAGATGTTTGAGTCTGGACTTAAGTTGATTAAGTAAAGCAGATACAAGAACTTAAAAGGAGGAGGAAAAAATGCGAAAATTCTGGGTGAACAGCTGTTTTATGGTGTTCTTGTCGGCATTTCTGTTATCAGTTCCTGCTGTGTCAGTCGTTGTGGCCGCCGATGAAATCGTAAAAATCGGCCTGAACTATCCCGAAACCGGCCCTTATGCCAAGCAGGGACTTGACCAGAAGCGCGCCTCCGAGATCGCTGTAGAAGAGATTAATGCTGCTGGCGGAATTATGGGTAAAAAAATTCAATTGGTTTATAGAGACACCAAGTCGAATGCCAAAATTGCCAGAGAGAATGCGATTGAACTTTATGACAAGGAAGGTGTCCCGATGATGTTTGGCGGGGCGTCCAGCGCTGTTGCCATTGCTTCCGGCAAAGTTGCCAAGCTCAAGAACAAGCTTTTCTTTGGCACTCTTACCTACTCAACCGAGACAACCGGTGAAGAGGGACACAAGCATACCTTCAGGGAGAGCTATGACTCTTATATGGCTGCAAAAGTTCTCTCTGATTACATGAACAAAAATTTGTCAGGTAAAAAATACATGTATATCACTTCCGATTATTCTTGGGGCTGGACCACCGAAGATGCCTTCAGGAAGTTTACTAAAACAACCGATAAAAATGAGCACAAGGGGTTGTTGACCAAGCTCGGAAGTGACGACTTCAAGAAGGTCCTCGAAATTGCCAAGGAGAACAAGCCGGATGTGCTGGTAATGGTTCTGTTTGGCAAGGATATGGAAATCGGGATCAAGCAGGCTTATGAAATGGGTTTGAAAAAAACCATGCAGATTATTGTACCTAATCTCACTCTGGATATGGCCCAGGGTGCAGGTCCTGAAGCGATGGAAGGTGTAATCGGTGCCAAACCCTGGATTTGGAATGTACCCGCTAAATACAATTACCCCAAGGGCATCGCTTACGTGAAAAAGTATGAGGAGAAATTCAAGCGATATCCCACGACATCAGGCGCATCAGCCTATGTGATTCTGCATCAGTACAAGGAAGCGGTTGAGCGTGCCAAGTCCTTCGACACCAAGGCTGTAATCAAGGCCCTGGAAGGTCACAAATACACCGGACTGAAAGATGAGCAGTACTGGCGGGAGTTTGATCACCAGTCTGTTCAGACGGTCTACGCCGTTAAGTGTAAACCAGCAGCAGAAGTAAAAAAAGACCAGTACCAGCAGGACTATTTTGAAATCATTAACGTGATGAAGGGTGATGATGCAGCCATAGGCCTCAAGGAGTGGAGCGAGATCAGATCCAAAGTCGGAATGCCGATTGCTTTGGAAGCGGCTGAATAATTCAACCGTTTGAATATTAAATTGACGGGGAACAGTCTGCACTCGTTCCCCGTTTATCTTCACTGCAATAACGGTTGATACGAGCTTTTGTCAGGCATTTCCGCTCAAGCCAGCAGAGATGATAGTTACTTTACTTAAAGGGCGAATACGATGAAAATCAAGAGTAAGCTGGCGTTAAACTCGCTCACGATTCTGATACTGATGGCTGTGATCGGTGCTACTGCCATAATAGGGATAAAATTTATTCAACAGAATATTTTTGTCCTTACCCAGAAATCTACCCCCTACCAGATAAAAACCTTTAATCACCAGCGTGCTCTTCAGGCACATGCTTCAAATCTTCTTAAAGTTGCAGCATCTGATTCACTTGAGGAGTTCAAACAAAATTCGGCTAAAAGCGCCGAATCTCTTGCTGAAGAGATAAAGGCAGCTGAGGAGTTGATCAAGTTAGGTTCGACCAGTGACTTTGAGAATGCAGTATTTACAGCAAATACCAAGTCCATTCAGGATATCACAGACAAGCGACTGGTGCTGCAGCGCGACACTCTTGCTGCCGTAACAACCATGAGGGGCAGTCTTGTCGATGCTTCCAAAAAACTTCAAGGTCTGGATGCTTCAATCAGGAAGCTGCAGCAGAATTCTGCTGGCAAAATGGTGTCCAACATAGACAGCTCATCGGTCGTGAGCCAGCAGACCAATTACCTTTCGACTATCCGAGATAGCATGAAAGACCTGCAGCTCTTTACGAACCGGGTTTTGGTAGTCAGCGATAAACGCACAGCAGCCAACTTAAAAAGCAGTATTGAGAGTACCACCGCAAACGCGTTGGCAGCTGCCAAGGCTTCCAAGTGGTCGGATAAGAAAACCGCCGATGAGGTCATGCAGCGGGTCAAGGATTTAGGGGACAAGCTTTCAGGGGCGGCGTCATTGCGCCTGAAATTCATCAATGAAGATGATGAGTCTTTCAGCTCAAGGGCTGAGAGGGTCGCTAAAGATGTAGAATATGAAATATCATACGTACTGCCGACGATCCTGAAAGAACTTGATAAAGCCAATGAGAGTTTAAAGGTAAGTTCTGGGGCCATGTCCTCAAGTGTTTCGGCTTTCTCGGATACCAATACCATTTTAATTCAGTCATCCGAGATCATACTTTCCAGCGCTTTTATAGACTCGCAGATCAACTACAGCCTCTCGGTAAAAAATCTGTCAGATTTTGACAAGACGGTTGCAGCAATACAAAATGCATTCAGCCGGATTGATGCAACAGCGGGTAAACTGAAAACTCTGCTTGTGAAAGGCAATTTTAAGGTAGAAGCACGTCAACTTGCGGATTCAGTTAACGCGCTCAGTTCTGTCAAAAATGGTTTTCTGGCCAAAGAGGGTGCGGCAGACAAAATCAGGGCTTCTCTCAAGAATATTGAAGAAGTTGCCAAGCTGAATCAGAAGATGAGGGAAATGGTTACTAAGCAGATGGAGCTGAGCAGCAAGGACGTTGCAGCCGCCCAGCAAAGTCAGGAAGGTGCCGTGCTTTCCGTCAAGTCGGCTGTAAATACAACCACTCTGTTAATCTTTATCATCGCCGGCATAGCAGTGCTGGCATCCATTCTGTTGAGTAAATGGATTTCGTCATCCATCACCGGCCCGATCCGTGAACTTTCGGAAATGGCTGAGGGCTTTGGTGCCGGTGATTTCCATATCCGCATGGATGAGTCGCGAAAGGATGAATTCGGCACCCTTGCGGTCCATTTCAATCAGGCTACTGCAAAACTGGCTGAAATAACTAAGCTTCTTAAAAGTTCAATCAGCAAGCTCTCCACCGGTTCTGAAAATCTTCTGGCCACCGCTGAACAGCTTTACAAAGGCGCCCAGGAACAGGTTTCGCAGACGGTTCAGTCCTCAATTGCCATGACTGAGATCAGTGCCACGGTCCAGACTGTAGCCGGGAATGCTCATGATTCAGCTTCTTCCTCAAAAGAGGCGCATACCATGGCCACGAACGGTAAAGCCGTGGTTGCCAAGACGGTCAGGGGTATGCATGAAATTTCAGATTCGGTTATTGCTGCAGCTACAACCATCAGCAAACTGAGTGAGAGTTCTGAAAAGATCGACTCGATTCTCAACACTATAAATGACATAGCTGACCAGACAAACCTGCTTGCTCTAAATGCTGCCATCGAGGCGGCCCGTGCCGGTGAACAGGGTCGGGGTTTCGCAGTTGTTGCCGATGAAGTGCGCAAACTTGCCCAGCGTACTGCTGATGCAACCCATGAAATCGCAGATATTATTCATATTATTCAGGCTGATACGGAAAGGTCGGTATCAGCGATGAATGATGGCAAGGCCAGAGTTGAAGAGGGTATGAAGCTGTCAGGGGAGGCCAGTGAATCACTTGACGCCATAGTCGGAGTTTCTCAGCGCGGTGTTGAGATGGCCCAGATGATTGCAAACGCGACTGAAGACCAGGCCACGGCTTCAAGAGGTGTTTCAGAGAGCATGGAACGGATTGCTCATATTACCGGTACCCTTAAGGATTCTACTGTGGAGATTAAGGAAGCTTCCGAACAATTGTCTAACATTGCTGAAGAGTTGAACCATATGGCCTCATGGTTCAAAGTGACATCCTGATGCCGCACAAAGTATGACCTGAAGTTTATTGTACGCAAACGCCCCGCCAGATATCCTGACGGGGCGTTTTTCATGCCTATCTTATTTCCGAGAAGTATTACTTAAGAGGATTTGTCTGTTTCCAGTAAATTCCAAGCACATCCCGCTCCTTCGAATTCAAGGCAGCGCCTCGTTTCTCCATCTCTTTCTGGATTTTGACCATATCCTTGCCTGAAGAGAGAGCCGCATCAATCTTGTCTTTTGAATGGCATTGAGTGCACTTTGCTTCGATTATGCCGTGTGCTTTCTTAAAGTCGCCGCCTCTGACGTTGCCCAGGTTAGAGCCAGCCTGAGACGAATTCTCCGCTGCTGTTGAAATGCTGACGGTCAAAAATATCGTCAATATGATCGAAAGAGAAAAACCGAATTTCATGTGCTACTTTCCCCCCCCAACTAACATCTCCGTATTAAATAACAAATGCAGCGTCGCAACAGCTCGGCGAAAAGCCGTTGGCCCTATTCCCTCACGAAAGTGTCCTGATCCGACTCATGAACCATCCCCATCACATGGGCATATTCAGATTCAATCAGAGCATAGTGCCCCCGGGTTTCTTTTAAGACCCTCTCAAAAACAGCCTTTACAGCCGGGTCAACAACACCTTGTGAAAGCTGGGTATACTGACCTATGCACTCTTTTTCTTCTATCAGAGCGAGTTCCAGGGCTTTCTGCTCAACCATATCCTCACTTATGGCTTTTTCAAGTTTCATGTAGGTTGGGTTCTTGGTGTCGACCGGGGAATTGATATAAGAGGCGAGATCCCCGAAGTCAGAGCCTTTGTAATGATCAAAAAAGGCTTTGAGATGCCCTACCTCTTCATTGGCCAGCATATCCAACACTTTTTTTGCCCGCTCATTTTTGGCAACAGAAGCGGCCCTGCGATAAAAATCCATGCTGTCCTTCTCGGTCTTAATTGCCAGACTGACAGCTTCCTGAAGCGTATACTCCTTACCCATAAACCCTCCTATAAATATTAAGTGTATACAGTATAGCCATGATTCCGTTTTGGTCAACAATTTTATGATAATACGCTCAATGCGATATTAGTAATTACAAAAATTACTTGACAATCCCGGCATGACGCCTTACATTCTCATTAGAAAATTGCTGAATAGGTTTAATTAAGCAAGCAAATGGAATGCTCGTTCAATGAAAACAATATATGTACTTTCAGATTCCACCGGCGAGACCGCTGAACGTGTTATCCGCGCTGCTCTTTCGCAGTTTTATGATGAAGAAGTCCGCGTCCATCGACTCTTTCAGGTGCGTTCTCAGGCCGATGTTCAGCAGGCCATGTCAGTTGCAGTACACGACCCCGGCATGGTTGTTTATACGATTGTCGATCCGGCACTGTCCGAGGCTGTAGAACGTGTCGCGGAAGAGGCGGGGCTGATCACGGTTGATCTGCTCAGCCCGCTTATATACAATCTGGCACGCTACCTTGGGGCCACGTCTCTCCAGAAACCGGGCCTGCTGCACCGGATTGATACGGATTACCATAAGCGCGTTGAGGCGGTTAACTTCACTGTCAAGCATGACGACGGCCAGGAAACCCGTAACCTGCACAAGGCGGACCTCGTTCTGGTAGGAGTTTCGCGGTCATCCAAGACCCCACTCTCTATGTACCTTGCTCACAAAGGCTACAAAGTTGCAAATGTGCCGCTGGTCTTTGGAATTGCACCACCTGAAGAGTTGTTCGAGATTGACCAAAGCAAGATTGTCGGGCTGCTGATTGATCCCAAACGACTTGTTGAGATCAGGACGTCGCGTCTCATTAATATGCGTCAGAGTCCGCGCGGTAACTACAATGACTTTCATCAGGTAGAGGAGGAACTGGCGGCTTGCAAACAGCTTTATCGAAAGCATAGCGACTGGTTTGTCATGAATATTACCAATAAGTCGGTTGAGGAAGCGGCCTCGGAGATAATGCGCCGCATGGATATCAAAAGTATGCAGTAGGTCCATCAAATATCCGAGTATAACGTAAATACCAATTAAAGGAGCATGAGATGAAAATTCTGGTCGTTGAAGATGAGAAGAAGGTCGCCAGCTTTATTAAGCGTGGTCTTGCAGATGAAAGTTATAATGTCACCGTTACCCACGACGGAGCCGATGGTTTTAAACAGGCACTGAAAGGTGACTTTAACCTTGTCATACTGGATGTGAGCCTGCCCAAGAAAGACGGGATTACTGTCGTGAATGAGCTGAGAGCTGCTGGTAACCGGGTACCGGTTCTGATGCTCACCGCCAGAGATACGACTGAGGATGTCGTTGCAGGCCTGGACGCCGGATCTGATGACTATCTCACCAAGCCTTTTGCTTTCGCTGAATTGCAGGCGCGGGTTCGTGCTCTTATCAGGAGAGGCGAACAGGATCGTGGCGCAGAAATCCGTTTTGCCGACCTGAGACTCGATCCGGTCAGTCATCAGGTATGGAGAGGGCAGGTGGAGATTACACTGACAGCCAAAGAGTACGCTTTACTTGCATATATGGTGCGCAACGCTGAAACCGTACTCAGCAGAGCGAATATTGCCGATAACTGCTGGGAATATCCATTTGAGACATTTACCAACATTATTGACGTATATATCAACTACCTGCGCAAGAAGGTTGACGGTAAATTCCCGACCAAACTTATTCATACTGTCCGTGGTAAGGGCTATATTCTGAAAGAGGGGTAGGGGTTGATTTTTCAGGTGTGATTGATTATCCTACAATCCGGAAACGGTCAGGGGCGGTGTCGTGACTCATGCGATCCCGCCCCTGTCAGTTCAACAAATCACCTAAATTGTATGGAGGTCGGATTATGTTGCAATCAAAAGTCCTGTCAGCTCGTTTTCTTGTAACCTCACTTGTTTGCATTCTCGCAATTCCCGGTCTTGTCAGCGCCAAACCAATCAATCCGGATTTTGTAGAACTTGCCAAGAAGCTGAATCCCACCGTGGTGAACATAAGAACGGCAAAAAATATTAAACCCAAACAGCGTCCGCAGCGTCGTCAGCAGAATCCCTTTGGCAACAACCTTTTTGACGACTTTTTCAACCGTTTTTTTGATGAAACGCCACAGCAGCGCCCGCGCCGTGAACAGAACCTTGGCACCGGTTTTATTATCAGCGCGGATGGATATATCCTGACCAACAATCATGTGGTTAACGGTGCTGATGAGGTCATGGTCAAACTTTCTGATGGCAGAGAGGTCAAAGGGGAGCTCAAGGGCTTTGATGAAAAGGTCGATCTGGCTTTGATAAAAATCAATGACAAAGAGAAACTTCCATTCGCTGAGCTGGGTGACAGTGATGCACTTGAAGTCGGGGAGTGGGTAATGGCCATCGGCAATCCCTTCGGATTGTCACATACGGTTACCGCTGGAATCGTCAGCGCGAAAGGGCGTGTTATCGGCAGCGGCCCTTATGATGACTATATTCAGACAGATGCCTCAATCAACCCCGGCAACTCAGGCGGCCCGCTCTTTAGTGCCCAGGGCAAGGTTATCGGCATTAATACAGCCATCATAGCCGGTGGCGGCGGTGGTATCGGTTTTGCCATCCCTATCAGTCTGGCAAAAACAATAGTCAATCAGCTGCGTGATTCAGGCAAGGTCACCCGCGGTTATCTAGGAGTTCGATTTCAGCCGTTAACAGCTGATCTGGCCAGATCATTCGGACTTGACAGCGAAAAAGGAGCTCTCATAGCCACTGTAGAGAAGGACACTCCGGCTGAACGGGACGGACTTAAGGCGGGAGACGTAATCCTGGAATATGATGGCAGAATTATCAATGAAGGAAATGAGCTGCCGCGCTATGTGGCTGCTACGCCTATCGACAAGAAAGTCAAACTGGTAATATTCCGAGATGGCAGGAGGCAGGAGATAACCTTGGTAGTCGGCAAGCTAAAGGATGGAACTGCCGACGCTTCTTCAGGAAGCAACAGTGAAAGTGAGAGAATTGGTATAACAGTAGAAGAGCTTAGAAAAGAAACCGCTGACCGTCTCGGTATCCGTGATACCAAGGGGCTGGTGATTACAGAGGTCAAGCCCGGATCATCGGCCGAAGAAGCCGGGATCTCATCAGGAAGCATTATTATAGAGATGAACGGCCAACGGCCGGAGACGCTTTCCGCTTTCAAAGGGGTTACTGCCAAACTTAACAAGGGTGATGTCGTTCGCCTTCTTCTCAAGAGGCCTGACAACAGCGTGCATTATGTGGCAGTCAAGGTAGAATAGGCAGAATAATGTCAGCCCGCTACATGCAGCCGCTGCGAATACTGATTCAGTTTTGTTTCCTCGGCTGCATGATCTGGTTGGGTCTTAATTTCTATCAGTTTGTCCATTATGTACGTTCCGGCGGAGTTGCTCCGTTTGCAGCCCGACCCGCTGGCATTGAGGGGCTTCTGCCAATATCCGGCCTGATGGGAACGGTTTCCTGGCTCAAGGGCTACGGCATTAACACGGTGCATCCGGCAGCTGTGGTGGTTTTTTTGACGATATTGATTGGAGCGCTGCTGTTGCGGCGCTCGTTCTGTTCCTGGATCTGTCCTGTGGCGGTTGTTTCTGAAATTGCATGGAAGGCCGGTTACAAATTCTTCCGTAAGAATCTGAAGCTGCCACGCTGGTTTGACAGGGCTTTTCGGAGATTGAAATATATACTGATGTTCTTTTTCATCTATTCCATCGCCATAGCGATGTCGCCCTTAGCACTGCAGGAGTTTATCCGATCGGACTATCACAGGATTGCCGATGTTCGGCTACTGGATTTTTTCCTGCATATCTCGCCATTAGCGCTGAGTGTAATTTTGATATTACTGGCACTTTCGATTGTGTTGCGCAATCCGTTCTGCCGCTACATTTGCCCATACGGGGCGCTGCTTGGTCTTGCGGCATCAATCTCGCCGCTGCGGGTCACGCGCGATACTGGCCGCTGTGTCGGCTGCGGAATCTGCAGCCAGATTTGTCCGACCCACATAGATGTCATGCATAAGAAAAGTGTGGCCTCACCGGAATGTATCGGCTGCTGGCGATGCATCAGTCACTGTCGTTTCAATGAGGCGCTCTCAATGCGGGCAGCCGGCCGCATATCCATCCCCGGTTTTGTCTTTGCGCTTTTGGTTGTCCTGATGTTCTGGGGAGGAACTGAAGTCGGAAAATTGAGCGGGCACTGGAATACATTGATTTCACTTGAAGAATATGCCCGTCTGATGGGCAAGTAATCGAAAGGAAGTATAAGATATATGGGCGTTTATGCCAATACAGTCAGCATCACCCAGTTTTCCATAACCGGGGATCTGCCCAAAAACGATCAGTTCCAATGGTTCTCACAAAAACTTTCCGGACGGGGATTTCAGTCAATCGAGAACTCTTCCGATGAACTTTCGGAAGGCTGGACATTGGTTGATTACCCGGATAATGCCGATTTCGAAGCCCCGTCCGATTTCTGGCGCGATAATTACCTGGTATTCTCGCTTCGACGTGATCAGCGCAAGATTCCTGCTGCGGTAATGAAATCGCACTCCGGGCGGGAAGAGGGGGTCTTTCTGGCACAACACCCCAACCTGCGCCGGACACCCAAGAAAAAACGCGAGGAGATAAGGGAACAGGTGCAGCTGCGGCTTCTGAATAGGTGCCTCCCTGTGCCGGCCAGCGTGGACGTTGTTTGGGATCAGAGCAGTGGCATACTGACGCTCTTCAGTCTGGGCGGCAAGGTCATTGAGCGCTTTGAAGATATATTTCGTAAGACTTTTGATGGATTGAGCCCGGTGATTATCCATCCGTTTGCCCGTGCCAGGCTGCTGCTTGACGGGCAGATGCTCGACAAACTGGAGGCGGCAAATCAGGCCGGCTCTGACGCTGTAACGGCCCTGATACGCGACAACCAGTGGTTGGGATGGGAGTTTATGCTCTGGCTGCTGCAGCGTGGTGTAAACGGCGAGGGGGAGTTTTCGGTCTGTTGCCCGGGGCATTTTGCATCCGGGGAGCGTTTCAGTGCCTGGATCGATGACCGGATCCAGTTCCAGGGCGGAGGAGAGGAAGGCGGCATTCAGAAGGTAACCGTCTCCGGTTCACAGGACAGCTATCTGGAAGCGATCTCGGCCCTGAAAGGGGGTAAACGCATCACCAGTGCCACAATCTGCATCGAGAAAGATGAGAACCCCTGGAAGTTGACGCTGAAGGGTGACACCTTCGGCTTTGCTTCGTTCAAATGTCCGCAGGTCCGAGTCGAAAAGGATGCCACCGTGGATCAGATCAGCGAGCGGGAGGCGGTCTTCTATGAGCGGATGTTCCTGATGAATCAAGGTATTCAGCTATTTGACAGCCTGTTTGTATCTTTTCTGAAGGAGCGCCTGAGTGATGCCTGGGGCGGGCGTTTAAAGTCTGTGCAGGCATGGCTGGAAGGAAAACAGGAATGAAATTTATTGATGAAGTAACCCTGTTTGCCTCTTCGGGTCATGGCGGGGCCGGGTGCGTGGCCTTCCGACACGAAAAATTTATTGAATTCGGAGGGCCGAGCGGCGGTGACGGAGGCAAGGGTGGCGACGTCATATTTCTGGCGACCGCCGGGCTTTCGACCTTGCTGGAGTTGCGGCATAAACCTCATCAGAAAGCCGAAAAAGGCCATAACGGCATGGGTAAAAACCGCCATGGTGCCGGCGGTAAGGACCTTGTTATCAAGGTGCCGGTGGGAACCGTTATTAAAGATGCTGATACCGGCGATGATCTGGCTGACCTGACTGAAGACGGTCAGTCAGTTGTGTTGTTGAAAGGCGGACGCGGCGGTCAGGGTAACGCCCGTTTCGCCAGTGCAACCAATAAAGCGCCCAAGTTCGCCCAGCCGGGTGAAGATCTGGAGGAGCGCAAACTCAGGCTGGAGCTCAAATTAATGGCTGATGTAGGGCTTCTGGGTCTGCCCAACGCTGGCAAGTCTTCCCTGATCAGCAAAGTATCCGCGGCCCGTCCCAAGATCGCAGATTACCCGTTTACAACCATGGTACCATCCCTGGGGGTTGTGCCTTACAAAAATTACCGTTCCTTTGTGATGGCTGATATACCGGGTATTATCGAGGGTGCCCACGATGGTGCCGGATTGGGCCATCGCTTTCTGAAACATCTGGAACGTTCTGGAATATTACTGCATCTTGTGGATATTTCATGGATTCCTGATCGAGATCCAAGATCCGAATTCGAATCAATCAATCATGAACTGGAGCTGTTCAGCCCCGAGTTGGCCGCCAAGGAACAGGTGGTTGTGATCACTAAGATCGATTTACCGCAGACGAAAGAGAAACTTTCTGAAATCAAGCTCTGGTTTGAGGAACAAGACATAAAGGTCTTCCCGATATCGTCCGCTACCGGTGAAGGTATTGAGCTCCTTCTGGACGAAATCGCCCGCAGATTATGGGGCAAAGCTGAAGAGGTCTGGTAATGCGCAAGGAAATTCTGAGGAGCGTAAAGCGTGTTGTGGTAAAGATCGGGAGCCAGGTGTTGACCGATGGAGACGGGGCGCTGGACATGGCGGTTATCGGCCGGATCTGCGCCGACATTGCAGTGCTGCGCCGGCAGGGGCTGCAGGTGCTGGTAGTGACGTCCGGTGCAATAGCTGCCGGCAGGAGTGAGCTGGGACTGACCGATAAGCCCAGAACCATCCCGCACAAACAGGCTGCGGCGGCCATTGGCCAAACCCGGCTGATGCGGGCCTACGAAGAGGCACTGACACCGCACGGCCTGAAACCGGCCCAGGTTCTGCTTACCAGCGAGGATTTAGCCAGTCGTCAGCGTTTCCTTAACGCACGAGCCACACTGGATGCTCTGCTCGGTTTCGGCATAATCCCGGTCATAAATGAGAACGATACCGTGGTGGTTGATGAAATCAAATTCGGCGACAACGACAATCTGTCGGCTCTGGTGACCAATGTGGCCGAGGCCCAGCTGTTGTTAATTCTGACAGACATTGAAGGGTTCTACAGTGCCGACCCGCGCACCAACGCTGACGCACAGCTCATACCGCTGGTGAAAAGCATAACTCGCGAGGTAGAGAGGGCTGCCGGAGGTGCCGGTTCTTCAGTCGGCACCGGCGGGATGGCAACCAAGGTGTCTGCGGCCAGAAAGGCCGGTAAAAACGGGGTTGCCACCATAATAATTCCAGGTAAAACTGAAGGGATCATAGCTGCTGCCCTGCGTGGGGAAAAGGTTGGAACCTTGTTTCTTCCATCAGGTGAAGGGGTCAGCCGCCGCAAGCACTGGATCGCTTATACTCTCAAGCCGGTCGGCAGAATTTTTGTTGATAACGGCGCCCGTGAGGTACTGCTTAAAAAGGGTAAGAGTCTGCTGCCTTCGGGTGTGGCGCGGGTTGAGGGGAACTTTGAGAGGGGGGCCAGTGTTCGTATCTGCAGCCTTGAAGGAAAAGAGTTTTCCCGCGGGCTTTCGGACTATTCGAGTGCTGAAATTAGCAGGCTGGCCGGGCGCAAAAGCTCTGAAATAGAAACAATTCTGGGATACTACTATGGAGATGTTATCGTCCATCGTGACAATCTGGTTATTTTGTAGAAGCTGAGGCGCCTTGGATCTTAATCTGGCCTCCGGCGGCTATGGTTTAGGCTGAACCACCGAGGCGCTGGCAGTAAAAATATCCTTGCGCTGCAGCTGACCGTTAATGACTTCAATCTGGCCGCGCAACTCCTGCCCAGCCCGGCTGTTGTCCCGAACCTTCACGTTCAGATTAATATCTGCCAGTTTGCCGGTCTCCAGTCGCTCAACCCTGAAAACCAGAGTACCGTTCTGCTCCTGTCGAAATTTAACCTCCGGCGCTCCCACAAGGTCCAGTTGAGGAGGGAGCTGAAGTCTTACCGTCAAATCCTGTGCGGAGAGCGATCCGATATTGAGGACAGTCACTCGGTAGCCCAGCTGTTCGCCGGGATAAACTTTTGGTTTGACAAGCTTGGCAACGACGCGTACCAGAGGCGCCGAGGCGATAACCAGGGCACTTTTTTCCTGAACGACGTCGCTGTACTTGCTTGATACTGTCTTAAGGAGCATAGAGGCACGATGCCCGTCGACTTTTTCGGCCGGCATTCTGAACAGAACTCTGCCTTTAAATGTTTCACCGACTGCCAGCTTGATACGGGTGACGGCTTCGTCCGATTTGCCAGCCTCTGCCAGTGTTGCTCCGTATTCCGGGGCGGCAGCGACCGCAATCATAAACTCTTCAACGTTCTTACCACGGTTGGAAATTTCGAACGGCATAATCCCATTTTGACCGGCAGCAACCAGCAGCCCGCTATCCCTGATGGAAATGACAGCCTTGATGCTCTCTTTTGCCGCTTTCTCAGCCGCAAGTCGTTCGCGCTCCTTACGCTCCGCTTCTGCCTTCTCAAGTGCGATGCGCTCACGCTCGGCTTTTTCCCTCGCAAGCTTTTCCTGTTCCAGCTTCAGTGCGGCGGCACGCTCCTGAGCCAGTCGATCGTCGCGGATCTTCATGGCTGACGCCTGCAGCTGTCTGTTGGGCTGCAGCACTTCGCCTTTCTGGTGTCTGGTGCCAAGCGAGAGCAGTTCTTCCTCAATGGTGCTGATAAGGCCGCTCTCGGCGAACTCCTCCCGGAATTTATTGACAGTTACGGCAGCCCGTTCATTGTCCCCTGATTTTACACTTGAGCGGGCGATCAGGAGCAGTGTGACATCTCTTAGAGGGGAGTCCGGGAAAACCTGGTTGAGCTGGTTGGCTTTTTCAATGGCAAGCAGATAGTCTTTTTTCTGAAAAGCGTTGAATGCCTCTACAAAAACAGCGGCATCATCAATTTCGGCGGCAAAGACAAAACCGGTTACTAACAGCATTATCATCATGCAGAGCTGTAAGGGTCTTATGAACATGGCCGTCAATTTCATATCGTCAATCCACGAAGCTCTTCAGTTTCTTGCTTCGGCTGGGATGGCGCAGTTTCCGTAGCGCCTTTGCTTCTATCTGGCGAATACGCTCACGGGTAACCTCAAAATCCTGGCCGACCTCTTCCAGGGTATGATCACTCTTTTCACCGATTCCAAACCGCATCCGCAGAACTTTTTCCTCGCGGGGGGTAAGTGTTGCCAGTACTTTGGCGGTGCTCTCCGAAAGGTTGGCTTTTATGACCGCCTCGATTGGCGAGATAACACCCTTATCCTCAATAAAATCACCAAGATGTGAATCTTCTTCTTCGCCGATAGGTGTTTCCAGAGAAATCGGTTCCTTGGCAATCTTCAGTACTTTGCGGACCTTGTCAAGCGGCAGCTGCATCCGTTCCGCGATCTCTTCCGGAGACGGCTCCCGGCCATTTTCCTGAACCAGTTGTCTGC
>CAZUGI010000066.1:0-16320 GCA_964619855.1 uncultured Geobacter sp.
GTGGCTGCGGCGGGTCATGCTGCCGGTATGCCAATGAAAATAAGTCCTTCCGGTGGTCAGCACAAAGGGGTATTGGTCATCGGGGAGTTCTGCCGGCAGGCGGTGGGTGGCCGGACTGAAGCGCCCCAGGCCGCGGGTGAAGCGCTCCTGATGCAAAATCGGCGTGCCAGGATGACCCCGGTCCGGGCAGGGCCACTGCAACCCGTTCTGATCAAGGCGGCCATAGGCAATGCCTCCGTAAATCGGAGTCAAAGAAGCGATCTCGTCCATGATCTCGTCAGGAGCAGAGTACCGCATCCCCTGATACCCGGCCCGCTCTGCCAGGTCGCAGATAATCTCCCAGTCGGAGTGGGCTTCACCCGGTGGTTCCACCGCCTTGCGCAGTCGTTGAACACGGCGTTCCGTATTAGTGAAGGTTCCCTCTTTTTCGGCGTAGCAGGCGGCCGGCAGCACGATATCAGCCAGAGCGGCGGTCTCGGTCAGGAAGATATCCTGCACGACCAACAGCTCCAGATTCTGCAGCACTTTGCGGGCATGTCCCTGGTCCGGGTCGGAGAGCATCGGGTTCTCCCCCATGATGAACATTCCGTGTAATTTCCCATTTGACGCAGCGTCCATGGCCCGTGTCAGCGGCAACCCGGGTTTTGACGGGAGCGCTTCCAGCCCCCAGGCTCCGGCGAACTTTTCGCGCAACAGAGGATCGGACACCTTCTGGTAGCCGCTGTAAAAATCAGGAAGCGCGCCCATGTCGCAACCTCCCTGAACGTTGTTCTGGCCCCGCAGCGGATTGACGCCGGTCCCCGGGCGTCCGACGTTGCCGGTCAGCATTGCCAGTGCAGCTATGCAGCGGACATTATCCACGCCATGGGTATGCTGGGTGATCCCCATCGAGTAGACGATCATGCCCCGTTCCGCACCGGCAAACAGGCGCGCCGCTGCCACAATTTCGCCGGCTGTCAGGCCGGTTGCAGCGGCGGCACGCTCCGGTGTCCAGTCGGATACGGATTCAGTCAGCGCTTCATAGTTCTCTGTGCGAGCCGCAATGAAATCTGCGTCGGCCAGCCCTTCGGTAATGATGACGTGCATGATTCCGTTCAGCAGGGCGACATCGCTGCCGTTTCTGTGGCGCAGGTGCAGTTCGGCCTGGCGGGCCAGCCGGATGCGGCGGTTGTCGGCCACGATCAGGCGTGTCCCGTTCCGGACGGCATTTAATATGCGGCTGCCGATCAAGGGGTGCTGTTCAGTTGTATTTGAGCCGATCACGAAGATAACTTTGGAATTATCGAAACAGGAAATGGAATTGGTCATCGCTCCGGAACCGAATGTTTCAGCCAGTCCGGTGACAGTAGAAGAGTGACAGAGACGGGCGCAGTGGTCAATGTTGTTGGTGCCGAACACCGCCCGGGCCAGCTTCATCAGCAGGTAATTCTCCTCGTTGGTCGCCTTGGCCGAGGAGGCAAACATAAATGCATCTGCACCATGTTTTTCCTGAACAGCCTTTAGTCTTCCAACTACCAGATCCAGTGCCTCATCCCATGATGCCGGTTGCAGCACACCATCACGCCTCACCAGCGGAGCCGTCAGGCGATCTGGATGATGGACAAAGGCATAGGCGTTCCAGCCCTTGACGCATAGACCGCCGCGACTTACCGGATGGGTTGTACTCGGCTCCACCCCGACCAGACGCCCATTTTCGCTGACCAGGTAGAAAGTGCAGCCGCAACCGCAGTAGGGGCATACCGTAAGCGTCCGTTTCACAGCGCCCCCCTTACGTTTTCAACTTCATTGAGCCAGAATACCGGCCCATCCTGACAGCAATAGAGGTGCTCGATCGTGCAATGGCCGCACTTGCCGACCCCGCAGCGCATCTGCCGCTCCAGTGAAACCACTATCTGGTCGGAGCGAAGACCTTTCATCTTCAATTCGGCAATAACCGCCCGATACATGGCCGGCGGTCCTACAATGACGGCAACAGTTTGATCTGGAACAACCGTGAGCGGGGGAATCAGGGCGGTAATCAGGCCAACACTGCCGCTGTAGCAACCATCTCCGCCGAGGCTGTCGACCGTCAGGCTGCAGGCAAATCTGGCCGAGGCTTCCCATGCAGCAAGCTCATCCTTGAAGAGCGTATACTCCGGACTCTTGGATCCGTAAATTATTGAGACCCGACCAAACTCTTCCGGACGATCCTCGCAGTACTGAATCAAGGAACGCATCGGTGCCAGACCGCAGCCGCCTGAGATCAGCAGCAGATCCTGGCTGCGTAGCTGTGACAGATCAAAAGGGCGGCCGAAGGGGCCGCGGATACCGAATGTATCTCCGCCCTTCAACTTGTGCATGGCACCTGTCAGGCTGCCTGCCCGCCGCACACCCAGTTCGAAAAAACCTGCCCGTGTCGGCGAAGAAGCCACAGAGATTGGCGCTTCGCCCCATCCCGGCAGAGAAACCTGCACGAACTGCCCGGGAAGATGCTCCAACGGAACCCGGTCAATTCGCCGTACCCTGAAAAGCTTCTCGGCCGGAGTCAGATCGATGACTTCAAGAATCTCGCATTCTGTCGGCAGGTACAGAGACGTGCATGTATGGATCGTTTCAACTTTTTGCAATCAGATGCTCTCCGAGCTTTCAATCTGTTTCTTCAGTCTGATATTGCCGGATATAATCCAAAACCATTGCCTTTGCAGTTCTTTATGATGTAATAGAGGTAGAAGAAAATCGTAACACGTAAATCCTGACTGCCATAGATCATGATCAGCAGAGGAAATAAATCAAATTATCAGGGAGTACTGCAACATGATGACACAAGCAGAAGCAGTAGAATTTGCTTCAAAATGGCTGCCGGCCTGGACGGGAAACCGACCCGCCGAACTGGCCGCTTTTTATGCTGATGACGCCTTTTTTCTGGATCCTGGCCGCCCGCTGGGGATTCAGGGTAAAGAGCAGTTACTTGCATATTTCACAAAAGTTACCGGCAACAACCCGACTTGGGTTTGGACTCTGGTCGAAGCAATTCCGATTGAATATGGTTTTCTTGGCAAGCTGGCGGCCCGTATTCCGGTTGGGGAGAAAATTGTCGAATGCGTCGGGCTATGTTTTTTACAGTTCGACTCTGCCGGCAAAATAAAACGCAACGAAATTTATTTCGACCGCACAGAACTTATCATGCAGATCAACAAATTCCGGCAATCTTTCGCCCATTAACCGCATCATTTGGGCCGGACGGCCTCCGTACTCACTCCGCACCTCTGGAGGAGCAGCGGCAGGCGCCTGGCAACCGGCTCGCGGGCCGTGGTTGAAAACTCGAATCTTTCAGCACCGGGACCCTGTACCCGTATTGTGCAGGCCGATCCGATCAACCGGGCCAGTGAGGAAAAGGCTGCCGTCTCGGCAAAATCCTCCGCCCAGTTCTGACTGGCATACAGGTTGGTGAAAGACGTGGCCGCGAGTGAGCGGTACAGGGCGGGAAGCTCGCTACGGGAAATACCTCCGTCTTTTGCTGCACCGTAAAAGCCCATTTTGTTACGAAGCCGGAAATCAGATTCTATTCTCGGGCGGTCATAATCCAGCCACGCTGCTGCCGTAAACGGTGCCGCATCCACTGCTTTGCCCCTGCCGGCAAGGTCTTTCTCCACATAAGGTGTACACACGGAAACATAATCAACAATATGGGCCATCTCGTGGAGCATTATATACACAAGCGCCGTCATATCCCCCTCATTACATTCAACGAGCAGGTCTATATCGGGCCGATCATTTTTAAAAGCACTCAACTCCTTGTCCCTGATCCATCTTGATATCCCGGTACGCAGGATGGCCGGATTCAGAACCAGAATGGTGTACAGATTTCCATCCTTGTCAAAGAGATAATCGGAATAGCCTCCGGCAGAAAAGTTTTCCACGAAATAGATCCCCACCAGTCGCTTCTCCAGCACCGCACGCTGCATATCCGGAATTGCATGGAGGGCAGCTACAATCTTCTTCATATCTTCAAGCGTCGGCAGGTAAGGGCGGTAATCTTCCCGCTCGTCAAGTTTTTTTAGTGCTTCAAGCAGATGTAGCGGGACCTCCGTCACACGATCAAGCAGAGGGATGGCAGGATTATAGTGGTAGCTTTCCAGCTGTTTGAAAACAGGGACCGGCGGAGCGTGACTGCAGGAAACCATGATCAGGCAGGTGCTTATACAAGCAATTATGAGAACCATTTTCATCATACCCGCTCTTTCATCCTGCTTAATCCAGTTACTTGCAAAACGGGTCTTCATTGTGGAGCTATGCTGTACTCAAGTGTTGCCTCGCCCCAATCCGCCTGATCAAACTGATTTAAACGTTTCAACAGGTCACTCATCAAACCGGTGGATTTGGCATCATACACCGCAAAGCCTTCCTGAAAACCTTTATCCAGAAGCGGCTCGGCCTGTTTTGTCGCGATAATTTTAATCCGCTCCACCGCACCGCTTTTCCTGGTTGCCTGTTGAAGGGCGGCTTTCAGCCGGATACCGCTTCCGGCTGGCGGAAACTGGTACTGCTGTTTTGAAACCGCGCTATTATCCTGTATATCCCTGTTGGGCAACAGCTGAGTCACTGAACTGTCAGCAGCTATAACGAACAGGTAGACATGACTATCACGATCTACCTGATAATGAATAACCACTTCGTCACCCTCACGGAGTTCTGTGCGGGTAATTGCAGCCTTAATCTGAATACCATCTTTTGAACCGGGGAATACCGGTTTTACCAGGGCCTTTATCAAAACCCTGCAGCTGTTTGCTGAAGCTGATCGTTCCTGCTTCAGGACTTCCAATCGCTCAATCCTACCGCGGACGCGCGCATAGATCAGGTCTTCGGCAAGCTGGCTGTTCGATACTATTGTATGGGAGCGCACAAAAGTGCCGACCGCCATTTCCAGAGCGCTTCGCTGCGCCTCGGCCTTGGCCCGCTCACAAACCTCATGCGGCGACTCCAGATCGCTCCCCGCAGCTGCACCGCTCGCCTCTACCTGCACGGGCTTTTCTTCGGCTGCAGAAAGCGACAGGCCGGCAAAGACCAGAAACAACAATAGTACTGCTGTGCGAAACAATTGCATGTACTCCCCGTTTCAGGCAAGTCTGGATAGTAAATACACCCGGTCTTTACCTCGTCCTGGATATTTCCAATCCTGTCAAACCCCGGTTACCGGGCGGTTCAAGCAGCACAGGGGTCTGCGTACGATTCAATTCTCTTGACGCAGTGCGGGTGACGTTGCTGCTTACAAACTCGAACAATTCACCCAGCGTAACCCTGCTGTCACCATTGCGGTCAGCCTCCCCCCTCAATCCTTTAAGCAGATAATAGGTAAAAAGACCATGTCGCGCCTGCTCGAAATCAGAAGTCACCTCACTTCCCGATGCGGAAGCCAGAACTACAGACTTTTCTCCCACCACCAGCTGCCTTTCGCTTGTCATCACTAACGGGCGTATACCGCTTTGCAGGACGCTCCTGCCGCTGGCGCCCGAAAAACAACTGTCGAGCAGTACAACAACCTCACGCGCCTTGAGACGATTAAGGGCTTCCTGCACCCTCGGCAGCGGCAGCAGCTTGGAGGTAAAATCCGGATGCCCGTCATATGGCACCAGATACGCTCTTTTCCCATCCGGTTCCGGCGTACCATGGCCGGCGTAGTAGATGTACACTCGCGAATTCGAAGTTACCCGGCGAGGGAGCCAATCTTCCAGATGGGCTTCTATGTCGCTTTTTGTTGCATTTGCATCGGTGAGCAGCGCGATATTCCCCTTGGAGATACCGCTCAGGTTTTCGAGGTATTTGGCTACTACTTCAGCGTCCCGGCGGGCAAATTTTACGGCAGGAATTGTTGACTCCCGATAGGCACCAATACCGATCACCACCGCCACATCGTCATTTCTCAAATGGTCACGTACTTTGGTCGGAATGTCGTCAACATTTAAATCGGAAATAACCTCAAGCACCTCACGGGTTTCCAAACCACGAGTGGCAACCCTCAACACGCGGGATTCGGAGGTCGAAAAACCACGTCCTTCAGAAAGTTCAACCTTTATCTCAGCACTTTCCGAGCTGACATTAGCTGGCAGAACACCTTTCATCTCGACCCGTTTGCTTGCCCCTGGGGCCAGACTTCCAACAGGCTGTTTAGCTCCGAAAAGAGTCACGAGGCTCTGCGTGCCCGAGATTCGCAGCTGAACATCCTCTGCAGCACCGTCACCCCGGTTGGAGATTTCCGCAACCAGTGCAACCTCTTCCCCGCCTTCCAGAATACGGTTGTTGTTCTGATCTTTTAACTCAAGCATGAACTGCAGTCGTGGAGATTGAGAAAGGATCTGGACCGTCTCGACGCTCCTCCTGGAACGGGAAGCAAGCCGCAACGTTCTGGTATCAGACGGTTCTGCTCCGAGTTCACGCACATCCACCCGTAGTTCCGCCGGATCAGGAGGGAGCTGATCCGGAAGTTTACCCTCAAAAACCGCCTTGCGACTTTCCTTGGACAGAATGTCTCCCAACTCCTTTTTTCCACCCAGGAGCTGCGCCAGAAACGGAGTTCCTCCCAGCACAACCTGAACATTTTTTGCCGTGGCATTCCCGCGATTGGAAACATCTACCGTCAGGTTGACCCGCTCACCAGGATCAAGAACATTATCCCTGGAATCATCAGAAAAGTTAAGGTTGTAGACCACCAGGTCGCTGCCACCGCTCTTGACTGCTGGTGCGACTGCTACCGCTGCTGCGGCTGGTACGACAGCCGGAGTAACAACTGGAGAAGAAGTACCTGAAGAGGGTCCAAAGAAAGCGGTCTGATATCCGGAGCCTTTGCCAACCGTCATAGGTCCGGCATGTCCAACCGAGTAGTACCCTGACATAGAGCCGGAATCTGTATCAATCCTGTCCAGCTTGAGCCTCATCTGAAAGCTGTTTGTGCCGACCAGCATCCAGGTGCATATATTGGACACTTCCACGGAAACGTCTTCTGACGAATTAACCGTCAAGGTACCTTCTCCTTCGGCGCAGAGAAGCGGCACACCCAGAAAAGAAGTCCAAGGGCGCAGTTTGAAGCGGATCTCACGCTTCTCGCGATCAAGATAGGAGACATCGGTATACTTCAGGGAATTTATACTGCAAAACAGGGGCAATGGCCCGCCTTGGGTGAAATACTTGATGCCCGAACCGGTCGACTCCTTGGTTGCAGGATCCACCTCCGTCAGCACCCCGTCCCGGTTGAGCCGTTCCGAAAGAAATGAGTATACTTTTGAAAGAAACGTGTCAGCATTGATATCTTTCCCCAGGGTCGCACACCCCCCTTTTTCACAGAAAAGAACCTTATCGACCTTCACGTCCTTGAGAGAGGATGCGCAACCTGATAAAAACAGGCTGGTCATTGAAAAGATGATAGATATAACCAAACTTCTCACTGTCATGTGATACTCCTGCTCAACGACTTTATGGGGGGATAAAACTTGATTCTTAAGAATTAGACATGTTCATCGAAACTTATACCACAAAACGGACAACATATCAGATGTGTTTTCATACGACCTGGCGCCATTGTCTGTGCCAGCAACTGTCCGAGATTACCTCTGCAGCGAGGACAGCGCAAAAAAAACATTTGTGCGGCCACAGCGCCGATAAAAGGTACAAATAAAAAGAGCGGCAAAAGCCGCACACCCCATTCAGCAGAAATAAAAATTGAACCTGCAAATAACAGCCAGGCAAAAAAACCAAGCAGAAGATTCCTGCGGGTTTTACTTCTTAGAAATGTGTCGATAGTCATGTAATACTCTGAATAACAGGCTACTTTTGAGCAACCAGGCTACCATACGTAATGGAACCGAAAAAGCAGCCAGACTCTGCTCTTCGCCGCGCCTCGTTTTTGAGAGCCTGAGCCAGTTCATCGCTGATCCTTCCGCTTGAAGCGAGAACATCCGCCCCCCGGTCGGCAATTGAAAACATATAATCCGGCTCACTTGTTTCAACAATCCCGAGACTGCGCTGTTTTACGATGGTAAAGCCGGCTTCCCGCACCAGTACCGGCAGGCGTTGAATCAGCCAGCGATCATGCACCAGGGCTTCCATGGCAGCATCAGCGCAGGCCTGCAGCGGGTCGAAATCACCGTTTGCAAGGGTCGTGGTAGTGTAGTTGCCGTCAAAGACGGCCAGAATTCCGCCCGGGCGTAACACCCTGTATGCCTCTTGTAATGCAGATTCGGGACCGGGGACGTGACTGAGGGTTGTATGCAGGACGATAACGTCACAGGAGGAAGCAGAGCAGGGTAGCGAGCGGCAATCACCCTCGACAAAAGTAAGGTTTGAAAAATTAACCGCCAGTTTTTTTGCAGTTGCCAGAAATATGGGAGAGGGATCGATTCCAACTACACGTCTGACCCCAATGCAAGCTGCCAGCACACGGCTTACCGCGCCGGTGCCACATCCGACATCAAGTACTTCGGCGTTTTGTGGAAAAGAAACATCTTCAAGGTATGCGTTGAGCATTCCTCGTTGCTGGCTGTCTGCGGCCCTACGCTCCAAAACCGCCGCAAGGCGTTCCTGCACCTCTTGATCCGCATCCGCTATTGTGGAGTATACGTCGGCCATTTAGGACCTGTCAGGCTGTCTCGCCCATATCTTCCAGCTGCAGCTCCTTGATCGCCATCTCTCTCATCTTGAACTTCTGGATCTTACCGGAGGCGGTCATCGGGTAGCCGTCAACAAACGTAACGTACTTTGGGATTTTATAGTTGGCAATTTTATCTTTACAGAAATCCCTGACCTCGTCTTCGGTCATCTCCATCCCTTTTTTCAATATGACAGCAGCCATGACCTGCTCTCCATACTTTTTATCAGGAACTCCATAGACCTGAATATCGGATATTTTGGGATGGGTGTAGAGGAATTCTTCTATTTCACGAGGATAGATATTCTCACCTCCGCGAATGATCATGTTTTTGATACGGCCGGTGATTTTGCAATAACCGTTTTCGTCCATGATAGCCAGGTCGCCGGTGTGCAGCCAGTTGTCTGCGTCAATAGCCCGGGCGGTCTCTTCAGGCATTTTGTAGTAGCCTTTCATGACATGGTAGCCGCGTGTGCAGAGTTCGCCCTGTTTGCCTGGTGGTAATGTTTCGTTGGTCTCAATATCTACGATTTTGACTTCGACATCCGGCAACGCCCGGCCGACTGTTGCAACGCGCAGCTCCAGGGCGTCGTTGGTGCGGGTCTGAGTGATAACCGGCGATGATTCGGTCTGGCCGTAGGCGATAGTGATTTCGTTGGCGTGCATGTCGCTGTTGACTTTTTTCATGACTTCTATCGGACAGTTGGAACCTGCCATGATGCCTGTACGCAACGTAGTAAGATCGAAGTTTTTGAATTCCGGGTGCTCCAGCTCGGCAATAAACATGGTAGGAACACCATGAACGCCGGTGCATTTTTCCTTTTCAATGGTTTGAAGTACTTTGAGCGGATCAAATATCTCAACCGGCACCATGGTGGTAGCGTGGGTTACACACGCCATGACACCCAGAACACACCCGAAACAGTGAAAGAAAGGTACCGGGATGCAGAGGCGGTCCTTCTCGGTAAGCTTCATACATTCGCCGATATTGAAGCCGTTGTTGACGATGTTGTAATGTGTCAGCATGACCCCTTTTGGAAAGCCGGTAGTGCCGGAGGTGTACTGCATATTAATGGTTTCATGGCAATTAAGAGTAGCCTCGATGGCCAACAGTTCGGCATCCGGCACCCCTTCCCCCATCTTGATGATATCGTTGAAATTAAGCATACCAGCCGGTGTTTCCTGGCCGATAAAGATGACATTTTTCAGACACGGCAGATTCTTTGCGCTGAGTTTGCCCGGCTCCGATGTCGGCAGTACCGGGACTACGCTGTTCAAAGTCTCCACGTAATCGGTATCTTTGAAAGAACCTACCATGAAAAGTGAAGTGGAGTCCGACTGATTAAGTATGTACTCAAGCTCGGCCGATTTGTAGCTGGTGTTGACAGTGACCAGTATGGCACCTATTTTGGCGGAGGCAAATTGCAGCACAACCCATTCTGGAACATTGTAAGCCCAGATTGAGATATTATCCCCCTTTTTTATCCCTAGCCTGATAAGCCCTTTAGCCATCTGGCGGCAGACATCATTAAACTGCTTATAAGTGTAACGCAGATTCCGTTCAGTATAGACAAGCGCTTCGTTATCGGGGTAGCGGAGAGCCATATCATCCAGAAGTGATCCGACAGTATGGGTTAATTGTTGTGACATTTTTTCCTCCTGCAGTCGTAAAAAATTAGGTTGGTAATCATAGAGTTTTTTTACAGGAAAACAAGACAACTTTTTTCTTGGAGCCAGCCCTACCAGTCGGAAGGGAATTTCTGTTCAGTCGACTCCCCCAGCTTCTTTTTCAACTCGGCCAGGCCCGGCCTTGCATATTCAAGGTGTCCTTCCTTGGCAGTTCTACCATTCATGATCGCCTCCGAACGCAACCGGCGACCAAATGTTTTTTCAAGTTGTGCCCCAAGTTTAAGCACCCTGTCAACATCCCAACCATGCTCGATCCCCATTTCGTCAATCTGAACCAGCGTATCTTCCAGCGTCACAAGTCCGACATAGCGGGGATCACGGTAATAATATTCACCTGTACCTTTAACCGGGCAATCATCAAGAAAGTTGGCCGGCTGACCGCCCAAACCGCCCATGGTAGCCTCAAAGTGGGTTATTCCGGCCTGCAGCGCAGCCAGCACCGAGGCTGAAGCCACCCGCTTGGTTTCATGGAAGTGCGCTATATGCAGCTTCGTATCCGGTAGTTCGTCAAGAACCATAGAAAAGTAGCGATAGACATCTGGAGCCGAAGCACTGCCGTCATGGTCGGCATGTTCGATATCATGAGCTCCAATACTGAGCCAGCGTTTGCTGAACTCAACAGCATCCTTCATGCAGGTTGCCCCGCCGATCGGGCTGCCCCAGATCGTGCTGACCGTGCCGCACATCTTCATCCCGGCATTGTTGCACTTCTTGATGCTCCGTTCGGCTTCCTTCCAGTACTGGGGAAGTGTGCAGCCGGAATTGGCAAAATGATGCCGTTCCTCGGTGGAAACCATCATCAGCAGCCGGTCCGGTCCAACCCCTTGCCTGAAGAGATCAATGGCCCTGTCCACCGCAGTCTCGCGGATCGTAATGGCCGTCAGGCAGATATCGTCATACTTGATGCCGCGCTTGGAACAGCGCTTTCTGAAATCATCACCACGCAGATGCGACAGCAGTATTTCGGCATCCCGGAACTGTGGCATGGAGGCAGGATTTCCCAGGTTGGTCACCTCAATATTGCGGCAACCGGCAAAGATCAACTCTTCCAGATAATAGATCTTGGCCTGGGTAGAAACAAATTTTTCCTCGTGCTGAAAACCATCCCGAACGGTTATATCGCCGATCGTCACTTTTTTCGGCATACGCGGGAAAATCTTCCAGTAATCATATTCAGTCATCAGTGCAGTCTCCTTGTGCGAAAGTATAATTTACTGCGTTTATTTGGGTTCTAGAGAAATCTCCTGGCCTAATGCACATGCCACCTTGGATCCGGTGGGGCGACCGAGAAAACTGGAGATGTACAGTCCGGCCGCGATCAGCTCGGTAAGATCTACCCCGGTCTCGATGCCGAGGCCGTTCAACATGCAGAGCAGGTCTTCGCTGGCCACATTGCCGGCGGCTCCCTTTGCATACGGGCAGCCTCCCAGACCAGCCACGGAGCTGTCCACTACGGAAATCCCGAGATCAAGCACCGCCAGGATGTTGGCCAGCGCCTGGCCATAGGTATCGTGGAAGTGGACCGCTAATCTCCAGCGTGGCACTCGTGCGGCAACCTTCTTGACCATCGCCTGGGCCTTGGCCGGGGTGGCAAAACCGATCGTATCGCCCAGCGATATCTCGTAACACCCCATCTCAAGCAAACGGTGTGCAACTTCAGCCACTTTCTCGGGAGCAACGTCGCCTTGATAGGGACAACCAAGCACACAGGAAACGTATCCGCGCACCTTGATGTTGCGCTGACGAGCAGCTTCGATCACCAGCTCGAACCGCTCCAGGCTCTGGGCTATCGAGCAGTTGATGTTGCGTTGCGAGAAGGCTTCGGAGGCAGCCCCGAAAACGGCAATTTCGTCAGCTCCGGCTGCGACGGCCGCCTCAAAACCCTGCATGCCGGGAACCAGCACCGGATAACTCACGCCGGGAAGGCGGGTGATACCGGCCATTACCCGGGAGTTGTCGGCCATCTGCGGGACCCATTTGGGTGATACAAAGCTGGTGGATTCTATAACGCTGAGTCCGGTCGCCGAAAGGCGGTTGATCAGCTCGATCTTGACCTCCGGCGGTACGATCGCCTGTTCATTCTGCAGACCGTCTCGCGGGCCGACCTCTACAATCTTGACCCGTTTGGGGAACCTCATGCCGCCGGTTTATCAGCTTCAGCTGTAAAGTCTAGCAACTCGGCCCCCTCATTGACGACAGCACCGACTTCAAAATGATATTCGGCCACGGCTCCGTCACAGGGGGCATTGATAGTGTGCTCCATCTTCATCGCCTCCATGATAAGCAGAGGCGTTCCCCGTCCGACCCTGACTCCGGTCTCTACCATGATTGCCACTACCTTGCCCGGCATCGGTGCGGTCAGCCGACCGGCTGCCACTTCATCCTCATCACCGGCAGCACCGGGATCATGCCTGGTGAGCAGATGACTCTTACCCTGATCAAGGATGGTAAGGGTATTTCCGCTCCGGACAACCGTAGCCTTGACCCTCATACCACCCAGGTCAGCCAGGATATCGCCACCGAACTCCTTTTCACCCCGAACGAACATGCTGCTCCCGCCCGGAAGATCAAGCATGTAGCCGCCGGAGCGATAGTGCACGACAACCGTGACGATCCGTTCACCATCAATAAAATGCAATTCATGGTGATTGTCAAAGTTGAGCCGCCAGCCGTTTGTCTGATGCCAGGGTGAGTAGCGGTCAGCTGAAGAACAAGCCCTTTGCACAGCTTCAGCCTCCATTTCCAGCATCAGATCAAGCGATGCAAGAGCAAGCATACGATCGGATGCGGGTGCAAACTCAGGAAATAGAGCGGAGCGGTTACGTTCTATGAAACCGGTATCTATTTCGCCGGCGGCAAAAGCCGGATGGGCTGCCACACTCCCCAAAAAAAGGGTGTTGGTGGTAACTCCAACCACCTGGAATTCGGACAGCGCCTGTCTGAGCCTCCTGACAGCCGAACTCCTGTCGCTGTCCCACACAACCAGCTTGGCTATCATCGGATCGTAATGAATACTGACTTCGTCACCCTCACGCACTCCGGAGTCGATTCGTACATGGGCATTTTCGGATGGAGTGCGCAGATGGCGCAGCCGGCCTGTTGAAGGCAGAAACTCGCGGCCCGGGTCTTCGGCATAGATGCGGGCTTCAATGGCGTGGCCGCCGATAACGAGCTGCTCCTGAGAACAGGGCATAGGTTCACCGGCCGCCACCCGCAGCTGCCATTCCACCAGATCTAGCCCTGTAATCATTTCAGTTACCGGATGCTCAACCTGGAGCCTGGTATTCATCTCCATAAAGTAGAAGGAGCCATCCTCATCAAGCAAAAATTCAACTGTTCCGGCACCAACATAATTGATAGCCTTGGCCGCGGCCACAGCTGCAGCACCCATCTTTTCACGAAGTGCAGCGGTCATGCCGGATGCCGGGGCCTCCTCGATAACTTTCTGATGGCGACGCTGAATTGAACAATCCCGCTCGAAGAGGTGCAGGGCATTGCCGTGACTATCGGCGAAAACCTGAATTTCAATATGCCGGGGCCGGGTCAGATACTTTTCCATAAGAACATGGTCATCACCGAAACCCGACATGGCTTCACGCTTGGCCCCGGACAGGGCGTCATCAAATTCAGACCCGTTCCATACAACACGCATACCCTTGCCGCCACCACCAGCACTGGCCTTGATCAGCAGAGGATAACCGATCCGGTCAGCTTCGGCATGCAGAAACAAAGGATCCTGATTCTGGCCGTGGTATCCCGGAACCAGCGGCACTCCGGCCGCCTCCATAATCTGTTTGGCGGCACTCTTGGAGCCCATGGCACGAATAGCTTCACAGGGTGGACCGATAAAAACTATCCCGGCGCCGGCACATGCTTCTGCAAAGCCTGAATTTTCCGAGAGAAATCCGTAACCAGGGTGTACCGCCTGGACACCACTCCTGACGGCCGCTTCCAGAATCACATCACCCAGCAGGTAGCTTTCGCGGGCCGGAGAGGGTCCGATACGGTAGGCTTCATCGGCCAGCTTGACGTGAAGTGCCTCCGCATCTGCATCAGAGTACACGGAGACAGTGCGTATCCCGAGGCGCTTGGCAGTCCGGATGACTCGGCAGGCTATTTCGCCTCGATTAGCAATCAGAATTTTATCAAACATTCATGTATCCTTTACTTTGTAGTAGTGCGTTCAGAGTGATTCACGGCATGCAACCATGTACCGGTAACCGTGCTTCATGACGGTCTCGCCATTCTGATTGACAACCTTGCAGCGGATCCCGGCGATACCCTGGCCCGGCTTTGATTTGGAGCGTCTGAGACCAGACCAGTACGCATTGACAGTCAACACATCACCGGGACGAACAGGGTTTGCAAGTGTCATCTCGTCCATGGAGAGTCCGACAATTATTGCAACATCAGCCTGGGCATCAACTATAACCCGGGTACAGGCAGACAGTGTATGCAGAGACGAGGCGATAATCCCTCCAAATCTTGAAGCGACAGCGGCCTGATGATCTATGTGAAACGGCTGCGGATCAAATTTTTTTGCAAACTCGATTATTTCCGGAAGTGACAACTCGATCTGCCGGCAATCAAGCTGCTCCCCTTCTCTGAGATCTTCCAGATATCGCAAAGCCATTATCAACCTTTTACCCAGGACGGCGGGCGCTTCTCCAGAAAGGCCGACAATCCTTCGCGGCACTCGCTGGAAGCACGCCGGTCGGCCATCAATCCGGCGGTATTGGATATCAGTTCATCATCCACAAGCCTGCCTGAAATTGTTGTAATCAGCTGTTTTGCGGCAGTCATTGCGCCGGGGCCGTTTTTCAGAAGCTGGGTTGTAATGCGATCAGCGGCGGCGGCAAGTTCAGCGTCATCCGCAACTATCCCGTGAACAAGACCAAGACGATGCGCCTCGGCAGCGGTTATAATCTCAGCCGTCACAAAATACCGGCGGGCGGCCCGGGCTCCGATAGCGGCCAGCACATAGGGTGATATGACCGCCGGGATAAGCCCCAGCTTGACTTCTGAGACGCAAAAAGTTGCCCGTACGGTTGCAATGGCAATATCGCAGCAGGATGTCAAACCAACACCACCGCCGTAGGCAGCCCCCTGTACCAGCGCTATGGTCGGCTTGGACAAGTAATTGAGGGTTCGCATCAGCTCTGCAATTCCTTTGGCATCGGCCAGATTCTGTTCACGGGAGTTGTCAGCCATGCGGCGCATGTCATTTAAGTCCGCCCCGGCGGAAAAACTCTTGCCATTGGCGGCAAGTATGACCAGGCGCACGTCCGGATCCAAGTCAAGCTGTCGCAGCGAAGAGGTCAGGCCGGCAACCAGGTTTTCATTGAAAGCGTTATGCAGCTCTGGGCGGTTCATCGTGAGTGTCGCCCGGCCGGTTTCATCAATATGGGTCAGAATGGCAGATTCGCTCATGGCGTCACATCCTGAATATGCCGAAATTTGTTTTTTCGGCAGGCGCGTTCATCGTTGCAGAGATTCCGAGGCCCAAAACCATGCGGGTATCGGCCGGATCAATGATTCCGTCGTCCCAGAGGCGCGCACTGGCGTAGTAGGGATGCCCCTGATGCTCGTACATATCACGGACCGGCTTCCTGAAAATTTCCTCGTCTTCGGCGCTCCAGGTTTCTCCCCTGGCCTCCATGCTGTCCCTCTTCACGGTAGCGAGCACACTGGCGGCCTGTTCTCCGCCCATGACCGAGACCCGCGCGTTGGGCCAGATCCAGAGGAAACGTGGGCTGAAGGCGCGGCCGCACATGCCGTAGTTCCCGGCTCCGTAGCTTCCGCCGGTAATAACCGTGAACTTTGGAACTTTGGCACAGGAAACTGCTGTTACCATCTTGGCGCCATCCTTGGCGATGCCCCCCGCTTCGTATTTGCTGCCAACCATGAACCCGGTTACGTTCTGGAGAAATATCAGCGGAATCCCGCGCTGGCTGCAGAGCTCTATGAAATGCGCCCCTTTGAGGGCCGATTCGGAGAAAAGAATGCCGTTGTTG
>CAZUGI010000067.1:0-16248 GCA_964619855.1 uncultured Geobacter sp.
CCGTCTGCATCCATTCATAATCCTGCTTCCAGGCCTGTACATCAACCGTTACAGGCATCAGCCGCAAATTTCCCTTATGTACCGTGCTATAATCCACCCAATTCAAGCGAAAAAACACCTGACGGTGCGCAGCTACACGGTCAAACAGAGCCTTATCCTCTGCCGCCCTGGCGGCAATACCCTTTTGGATGAGGCACCACAGGTCGTAATAGTGTCTGGCCATACGGGCTCGACGGGGTTTATCCGTCGGTCGGAAGGTTTCCTCATGTATCAGAAGCGCCTTTTCCCAAAAGGTACGCTCGGCAGACAGTACCTGGACAGAACAATCCAGCGGGGCAACTACCGTGTTCAATACCTCAACCAGAAATGGCTTGATGATTGCTGCTTCCGACGGCCAGGTATCTGATCGTGCGCCAAGTTCTATTTTAACGATCGGCTGCACATAAAATCCGTCTTCTGATTGCAGGCTGGCGGGATACTGGAACAGAATCGTCTGACCATCCACATCAGCTTCATCCATACGAAGCAACCAACTGTCGCCTGCCGGCAATACGGAACGGATACGTGCTTCAAGAAGCGGCAGCAGCTTCAGTTCAACATACTCCTGACAGGCGATTTTCAACTCTTTAAGTCGGTTGTTGCGTTGTTTGGTCGATGAAGCAGTTTCCGGATTCCTGTCGCCGCCAAACCCCAAAAAGTCCCGATCAATAGTAAGGTCGATATCTTCCGAAAACCTTTCAATCAGTCCCCAAACCTTCGACAATGACGTTCCGCCCTTGAAGGTAAGCGCGCCCCCTGCATCCGGCAGGGAAAAGAGTTCGCGCAGCGTCCAGCAAACCCAATAATCCTTTTCAACAATTACTGGCGGCATATTAAGCCGCACCGCTGCCTCACGCAGATATAAGGCCCGCTCTTCCGTGGGCAGTTGCTCAAAACTGATCATCATTTTTCCTCATTTTCGGCAATATATCTCAGGAAGGGGTGCATCCAGGCTGGTGCCTGCGGCAGATCAAGTAACAAGCGGTTACGGTCTTCTTGTGTCAATAACTGGCGTAGGTGAGCGATCTGATCTTGAGTTACATAGCGCTTACCCAGCCCCCGTAACGCGGCGAAAACAAGACCGCTCATCTTTCCGGCTGTTGCCATTTTACGAGGTACCCGTCGACGGAATTGGATGGTTAGTGTTCCGACCTTGATCTTTCGGGCAGGGCCATCGGTCTCATAGACAACCCGCATTGGAACCTGCTCGGAAAGATGCAGCATATTGGCTGCTGTCGCCTCTGACGGTTGGAGACGGACACCGTCGCGGCGAGCCAATGCTTCGGCAATCATGTCCACTGAGGGGGATAAAAGCCCCAGCTGCTCATGCTTGCGCGGGAAATCGTAAATCCCCCTGGCCAGACGACGGATCTGTCCTTCTCGAACCATACGGATCAGCGCCATCCCTACGGTGTGCGGAGAGCCGAGATCAAGAAAGTCCGCCGGTGAAAACACCCATCCGGGATCGTGCCCGTGAATCCGATTTTCGATCTGCTTGCTTACGGTCATGTCGGCAGTTTCCGTCAATTTTGTTAAAAAAACAAGCTTATTTTTTTAACAAAATATGTCTGATGGAACCTGTAAAGCATCGTTCGGGGTGAATCCGGGACATTCAAGCACTCCCCGCATTTTAAGTGTCAGTTCCTTTCTCATAAAAACTTCTTTGACGGCCAATACCAGCTCTCAAACCGTTTTTCTTGAATGTAGTACTGACCGTTGCGTAGTGCTGTAAGCTCTCTGATTGACATGCAATTTATGTCATTGCAATATTACGCTGTCCAGAACACTGATGGTGCACAACATCAAATTGGAGAGACACTTCAATGGGAGAAAACAAAGCAAATAGCAACAAGGATACCAGAATCAGTCGTGAACAGTTGTATGAAGAAGTTTGGGTAGAACCGATGACCACCGTTGCTCTGAAATACGAGGTCTCTTCGAGCTTTATGGCCCGTATCTGCACTCGTCTGAAGGTTCCACGCCCTCCAAGAGGCTATTGGGCAATGTATGCAAAAGGAAAACGTCCCAAGAGGCCACTGCTGCCGGATGCCTGTCCGGGAGATGAACTGGAATGGGCTCGCAGCGGCTATGCCAGGATTGCACAATTGCCTCCGCCGCAGGCGCCTCAAGACAGTAGCGTCACCAAACGCCGGAGCAGAGGACTGCCAAAACAGCACCCGCTACTCGTAGGATTTAAGGACCAGATGACCGGGGTTGGAGAATCACGCGAGGGTTTTCTCAAGCCCAGGAAATACCTGCTGCCAGATATTATCGTTTCGAAAGAAACCCTCAATCGCGCAATCGAGGTAGCGAACATGTTGTACCTGGCCTTTGAAAGAAGCGGCCATTCCGTTGTCTTTGTGCCGTATGGACAAGGTATGCAACGTCAGGCCGTAGATGAACGTGAAAAGGGCGGGCGGCGGAAAGAGCGGTATTACACTACAGATCTCTGGAGCCCGGCCCGGCCAACCGCCGCCTTTATTGGTACAGTCGCCTTTGGTGTGACAATCTACGAAATGAGCGAGAATGTCGAGGTAGAGTACCAGGATGGAAAGTACACCCGTGTATCGGAACTGCCCGTAAAAAAATCGAGACGCTATGAATCCTACTCATGGAGGAGTATGCATGACCTGCCAAGCGGACGGTTGTGCGTGCAGATTTATTCACCATATCACAGAGTCGCATGGATGCAGCAGTGGCGCGAGTCGAAAGCAGGCGATTTCCCGCGGAAGCTTGCAGGTCTGGTGAAGGAGGTGGAGGCTGAGGTCGTAAACATCGTCAAGCGTTTTGAAGAAGGAGAGCGTCAAGCTGAGATCGAGAGGCAGAGACGGGAGGAGGAACGGCGTGCGCAGGCGCGGGAAGCGGCTGAACGTAGACGCATCAAAGCGATCAAGGATAGCCGGGAAGAGCTGGCTGAAATCATCAATGCCTGGGCGAAGGCAAAGCGAATCGAGGATTTTTTTACCGACGTCGAGCACCGGGCTGCCAATCTGGAAGCAGATCAGAAAGCTGTTGTCCTGGAACGATTGGCACTGGCGCGAACAATGGTTGATACTACGAATGCTCTGAGCTGGCTCGCATCATGGGAAACACCGGAGGAGAGAAATGCTGCGTTAGATGTAGCCGGTTATAGTTGCAATATTTGGTAAATCGGCATAAGAAAAGAGCACTGAAAGTATCTGCGAAACGGTCAGTCCATTCCATGCTTTTTCAATAAATAGGAGATGTCTCGACATGGCACAAAATTTGACCTCAAAGAGTGGGCAAAACAACTTATTGAGGTATATTTAGAGGTATCTATCGAATTGAATGGAGTTATTGTGCTTGTAAAACAGATAGTTATAAAATCAGTTCGATATCGTCCCTGACTTAAAAAATCAAGCACTTACGAGAAATCGCAGGTGCTTTTTTTGTTGGATTAATGTACGTCCTCTTCCTCTTTTTTATCGAGATAAGAACTTGTCTGGGAGCGTACATAGAACAACAGTCAGCGGTACTCGCGATACCTTCTCGGCTCATAGTAGCGTTCACGCTCATCATCATGGTTATCATAACGAGTATGACGATAGTGCCGCGGCTCTTGATATCTAATTGACGGCCTGGGTTCGTAGATAACTCTGCGCTCATAGACCACTGGCTCAGGTTGTGTGATAGCAACCGCCGCAAGTGCTGAGAGGATTGCTACCGGAATCCAGACCGGATCGATGCCGCCGCCGTTACGACTCCCGGCATGAGCTGTGTTGACAAGCATGCTGGAAATAAATCCTATTGCAACGATGGTGGAAATAACTTTTTTCATTCTGAATTCCCCCTGTGTGATTTATGACCCTGATAAAGGCAAGAGCATCAGACATGCCAATCATAAATCTATAGCAATAACAGAAGGATATGTTTCAGGCTGGATTCAGATAATTACTGATTCTGCTGAAATGGTCTGCCGGATACCTCATTTACGTCAGCCGGAAGTTTTTCTCTTGCTGGCAATCGCGTCAGATCAGATAACAATTTCTTCACCTTCCTTTGCAAGTCGAATTTCCAAACCGCCGGATGCATCAGTGTACCGGTCCAGAGCCATGCTGAACACACGTTCCAGATCGTCATCACTGCGGGTCGGCTCGTGGTGGGTACAATACAGAATCTTTGCAGCGGCATCTCTGGCAAGCTGGATGCAACTGTCGAAGGTGCCGTGTCCCCAACCCCTCTTCGCAGGATACTCATCCAGCGTGTAGGCCGAGTCTGCAATAAGTATATCAACACCTCTGATTGCCTCGATGATTGCATTGCGCTGCTCATCGATCAGATTTTGGTATTCGGCGTAGCAGTCATCATCCGGTTCATAGATATTGAAGTGCGGCTCATGGTCACCGGTAAAGAAGATTGATTTGCCTTGGCACTCAATGCGATAGCCGAGATTGAATACAGGGTGGTTCAGCACGGTCGGGGTAACCGTTGCAGCACCAATTGTCACGACCTGATCGGGCATGATGGCAACATATTCAATGCTGCTTTTCATTTCGGCCTGACGCACAGGGAAATAGCTGTATTGCATCTGTACATTCATGATGCGTTCGGGCCCCTCACCCGAGAGCGGGTCTCTTGCCCCATACAGCCTGATCCGGTTGCCGGGGACAAATATTGGAATGAAAAACGGCAGCCCCTGAATGTGATCCCAGTGGCTATGGGTATTGAAGATATGGGCCGTGACGGGAAGTTCTCTAAGCAGCGACTGAGCCAGCGGAAATATTCCGGTGCCGCCATCCAGAATTATAAGCTGATTATCATCGGTGCGGAGCTCGATACAGGTGGTGTTGCCGCCCGTGCGTACCGTTTTTTCACCCGGTGAGGGGATCGAGCCGCGAACGCCCCAGAATCTCAGCTTCATGCCACATTCTCCCGGCCAACTTGGGCAAAGATCTGAGCTTCGTATTCCAGCTTTGAGAGATCTCCCAGGCCACCGATAATATCCTGAAGCTCTCCATTAAATCTATTTGCCACATCCGCGGGCAGCTCCTCAACAACTAGGTTTCCACCATCCCCCGGTGCAAGCTGCTTGCTGATCTGATCTGCAACAAACAGGCAGCTTTGCACCGGATTATCGGCTGAAATATGGCTGTGATGATTGAGGATGTTTTCGGTCAGCTGTTTTGAAAACTGCCATTTTTCCACCAGCATACCGCCCACTACGGTGTGGTCGGCTCCGATTATCTGCTGTTCAGCGGAATGCAGCGAGATGGTCTGGTTGTGGCTGAAGGTAATTGCGTCCTTGAATTCATCCGTGAGGAAACGGGCGAAGACGACTTTGCCGAAATCATGAAGCAGACCGGCAATATAACAGTCGGAATGAGTTGTGTCGTCAGGGAAGTATTTCTGGGACAAAGTGCGAGCCAGGCTGGCTGTGGTCAGGGAATGCATCAGATAGCGCTGAAAGTCGAATCCGGCGGCACTGTGCCGCGGCAGTGACCCCATCGCTGCAAAGGAGAGCGCCATATTCTTGATGGTATTCAGTCCGAGATAGACTACCGACTGGTTAACAGAGGTGACCTGTTTGGGAAAGCTGTAATAGGCGGAATTCAGGATCCGCAGCAGTTTCATGGTCATGACCGGATCTTTTTCGATGATCATGACCAGTTCTTTGTGCGAGCAGTTTATGTCGCTGGCCAACTCCAGTACGCGCTGCACGCTTTTCGGAAAAGCGGGCATCTTTTCTACCGCGTCAGATAATCTAACGGTAAGTTCAACTGAAGTCTCTATCATGTCTGCGGTCTTGCTATCCTGTATTTATATGGAAAGATAAAAGAGCCGTCATACCGTTTGCTTCAATCCCTGCTTTAGAATGATGCGTCAGTAGCCGGCTCATATTTTGTTGATAGCGACCCTTGATGTCGGATTTTATGAAAAGATAATATCTATCTGGCCTGCTCGTCCAGAAAATAATTGATGAGTACTACAATGTCCCTCATTTCCTTCTTACTGATTTCCGAATCCTTTTTTCTGATCATCTTGATGCCATACGCCTTGACGGCCTGCTTATTGAAAGGCTGCTTCGTTTCCGGACAAATTCCTGTCAAAACTGCGGAAACTATCATTTCCATCGAATGACATCTGGCGCATTTCTGATTCATGATGTTATAAGCCGGTTTCAGGTTTTCCGGTATGTTGGTGATATCGAAATTCAGCGCATCGCCTTTTCCGGTTACCTTTATATGGGCAAAAACAGGCACGGCCGATATGGATAAAATCAGAAGAAATGCCAATACTCTGGTGTACATGTAAACCTCCGCACTGAAGTTATAGTGAAATCAACAGAATTGGAATGCCGTAAACTAAATCTGTTTACCATGTAATCATGATTTGTCAACCTGCCGCAAATAAATACTTCTGGGCAGAATGACGCTTCGGCAAACACGCGGCTATCGTAAATCAATCCGATCTTCAGACTACTTGTGACAGTTCTCGCACTTTACCGGACCTTTGTCATTCAAGTCATGACATGAGATGCACAGCTCGTGGGCAATATCCTTGCCCCAGTTGTCGATCTTCCATTTGTCCGGCTTGTGACAATGAAAGCACTCACTGTTCTGGAGTTTCTGATGTTTCCTGTGCTGGAACTGTAAAGGGGTGGTGCCGTTCTTCAGGCTTAAAATTTCGGGCCCCGGGTTCTGCTGGGCATCAGAGAACAACGGTGCAGCAACAAGACAGGCAATCAGCAACGCTAACAACAAGATGGATCTAAACATGATCAGTAATCCTCCGATTATTTTTTCGCATAATAACACTTGAATTGGAATTGTCTAGAACTGCAATTAACTGAACTGGATTCTGATTGTATGTATAGTATAATACCCAGTATTGAAGGCAGGTTACTACAATCTGAAAGCTGCAGCAAATTAAATGTACTTCACGGCCATGCCTCTATCTGGTATATGACAGGCATGAAACCATGTCGGAGGAACAATATGCATCTGATAACAATCCTGGCACTTGCTCTGTTCTATTTTATTCATGTTGCTCCCGTATCGGCATCGCAACCGGGATGCTCTTACAAAAAAAGCGTCAGGCAGGCCGGAACTGTCTTTGAAATATCCAGTAGACCGGCCGCCGGCTGTGCCGTTCAGATTGTGACGATATCGACCGTTCGTGGAGGTGGCAGGGCGGTATTCAAAGCAGATGTGGATTATCTGGCGCATGCTGCTCAAGCCGCTGATCTGACAGGCGATGGCAAGCCGGAATTGATCGTATTTAGCAAAACACCCGGCACTCCCTCATACGAAACGCTGGACGTTTATTTTATGTATGAGAATGCCATTCGCCGGGCGGTGTTGCCGGACCTGGACGACAGGAGCGGTTACAGGGGCAGGGACCGGTTTCAGATTGAGGGGCGTCTGATTGTCCGCAAGGTTCCGGTTTATCGTGAAAGTGATGCGGACGGTAACCCATCGGGGGGACTCAGGACACTGAAATATGAGTTCAGGGATGGCCGGATTGAACTGCATGCCCAGAATGAAACTCTGCCTACAAACGTGTCCATGGGAGCAGTTGAAGCACCGTTATCACCAAAAGCCTCGGCTGTAAAAGCCGAAGCAGCAACTTCGAAAGCTCCGACCGTAAAGGTCAATGATGCACCGATCATAAATCTCCCTGCCAGAACGCCGGAAGAGCCATCACGTTATCGTGCCATATCACAACCTGTTCCGGATAAGAGAACAGCGAAGGCAGTTGTCTCTAATGCTGTAATTACCGCGATAACGGCGATTGATGCGGGAATTGAGATTGCGGCAGACGGAAAGATTGAGAATTATAAAATCATGATGCTTGAAAAGCCGGAAAGAATAGCCATTGATATTCCCGGTGCTACGTCAGCACTGAGCGGGAAAAAAATAACTATCGATAAATTCGGAATCAGTAAGGTGCGGGTGGGTCTCAACAAAGGGTTTTTGAGAATCGTCCTTGATACGGCACAGACCGTTTTCCCGAAACATTCGGTAACTGCTTCCGGAAACGGTCTGATGGTTGGATTCAGCAAATAGCGTAATCCCGGGCTACAAGTAGAAAAAACGTGCAATTATGTCATGCGCCGAACATTTTTGAGATTTTCTCCCGTCCTGCCTCAATCTGTTCGTATGGTACTGTCCTCAAAAGCTCTTCCAGAGTCGTCTCTCCGGCCTGAACCCGGCGGAATCCGTTATCGATCATAGTCATTCGTTCAGTTCCCGAGAACACAACATTACGCAGTGAGAGATTGTCCGGCTTACGATTAATAATCAACAGCTCCTCACGCGTGGGAATCCATAGTTCCACGATCGGAAGCCGTCCGCTGAAGCCGGAGTAGTGACAGACCGGGCATCCTTTGCCCTGAACAAATTCCATGCAGCTCTGAGATGGAATGCCGAACTCTGCAAGAAGTTTTTCGGGTGGCGCATAGCTAACCTTACACTCTCCGCAGATACGGCGCACCAGTCTCTGGGCCAAAGCACAGCGCAGCGTGGCAGAGATAAGGCTTGGTTCGACTCCCATATCGATCAGTCTTGTTACAGCACTTGTGGCATCGTTGGTGTGCAGGGTCGAAAGTACAGTATGGCCGGTCAGCGCCGCCCGCATGGATATGGTCGCGGTTTCCAGGTCCCTTATTTCGCCGACCATTATGTTGTCGGGGTCCTGGCGCAGAAAGGCCCGCAGCAGGCGGGCAAAGGTATTGCCGATGATCTCGTTGACTTCAGTCTGGGTGATGCCCTCGATTCCGTATTCAATAGGATCCTCAATGGTGAGGGTTTTGACCCCGGGGGTGTTGATATGGGAGAGCACGGCATACAGGGTGGACGATTTGCCGGAGCCGGTAGGACCTGTAACCAGGAAGATCCCGGTCGGTTTATCAAGAGCCTTATAGAGCATTGACGCGTCTTCCGCAGAGTACCCCATTCCTTCCAGAGTTATTGCCCCGAGCCGTTTATCCAGTATCCGGACGACCACGTTCTCACCAAACTGGGTCGGAACGGTTGAAACTCGAAAGTCGACACTGCGCACCTTGCCGTCCTTTGAAACCTTCATTTTGAAACTGCTGTCCTGAGGTCGTCGGCGTTCGGCGATATCCATGTCGCAGAGAATTTTTATCTTAGATACTATCTGGCGGGCATTGGCGCTGATCAACTGATCGTCGGCTCCCAGACTGATGGTCTGCAGGATGCCGTCCAGACGGTAGCGAATGAGCATACCGGTTTCGGTGGATTCAAAATGAATATCGCTGCTTCCATCCCTTATTCCGGTTGTAATTATACGCTTGACCAGATAATCGACGTCGGCGCTGATAAAATCACTGACGTATCTGGACTTGGAGCTGTCACGCACCTGATCTTCCGACAACTCAAAGTGTAACTCCGCCCGCTCGGATGCTCCGGAAATCTTGAATACCTTCTGCTGGGCGATGAGTATGTCACTCTCTTTGGCAATCACTGGAATGATGTGCATCCGGCACCAGCTCTCAAGCTGTGCCAGTTCATCGTGCTGAATTGGATAGGCCATGGCAATGGTCAGATAGCCGTCTCTGCAGCGGGTGGGCACTATTCGGAGTCTCTGGGCGAATGTTGCATTAACGAAACCTGACAGCTCAGGGTCGAACCGCACGCCGGCCAGGTTGACAAACTTCAGGTCATGCTGAAGAGCAATGGCCCGGGCCAGGTGTTCCTCTTCCAGCAGGTGCTGCTTGATAAGTGCTCTGCCGAGCGGAATATTGTCAGTTTTACTGACTTTAAGCGCATTTTTCAGCTTTCCTTCGTCAATCAGATTCTGAGAAACCAGTATCTCGCCCAGCTTGCGGCGTTTATGGTTGTGATCAAGCATATATTCAAGATCGGTATTTTTTAAAAACCCCATTTGGCAAAGTATCTGTCCGATCGGCTGCGTCGGGGTCAGTTGCTGCATCTCAAGTGCCTGCTCGAACTGTTCCTTGCTGATGAGCTTGCTGTTTATCAGCATTTCTCCTATTTTAATTTCCGGCATAGCGCATTCCTTTATTTCAAGATTTCAACTTTTCAATGTGACCACTGTGGCGCCGTCACGTCCTTCGTGCGGTTCGCCGGCTCTCTGTTCCCTGACCAGCGGATGTCTTTCCAGCTCTTCCCGCACGGCATCCCGAAGTCGACCGCTTCCCATGCCGTGGATGATGCGCACTTCGCTCAGGCCGGCTGCGGCGGCATGGTTGATGAACGGCTCCAGAGCGGACAGAGCTTCATCAGCCCTCAATCCGATCAGTTTCAGCTCGCGCTGATCGCTCTGCATGACATCGAAATGCCAGTGGGCACCCACCTTTTTCTTTCCACGCTCCGCGCTGCTCTGTGGCAGTGACAGATCTGAGAGCGGCACATCCATCTCCATCCGGCCGGCCCTGACTCGTGCTTTGGCATGTCTATGGTCAAGTGTCAGCACAACCCCGTCATAGCCCAGTGAACGGAGATGAACGGCATCGCCAACTTTGACAGTTGCCAGCGGCAGCAGTTCGGGCGATTCAGCCTGCGGCTTGAGCTGCTCGGTCAACTCGGACTCCGCCCGCCTGATTTTGTCTATGATCTCGCTGCGCTTGTCTCTCTTCAGCTCGCCGAGCAGTTCGTTCATGCGTCTTCTGGTCGTATAAATCAGCTCTTTTGCATCGCCCCAGCTCTTTTCCGCCGCAGCTCTGCGGACCTGCTCGATGTCGGCCGCCCGTACATCAAGTTCCTTGCTCCGGGCATCAATAGACCGCTCACGAACCTCGAGGTGCCTTTGAAGTGCTTCATATTCACTCCGCTGCCGGCGCAGTTCAGTCAGAAGTGTCGTGAATTCACTGCCGGCACTACCCAGCATCTGGCGGGCAAAAGCTATTACCCGCTCCGGCATGCCGAAACGGCGGGCAATTTCGACGGCATGAGATTGTCCCGGTTCGCCGACAATCAGCCGGTAAAGCGGAGTAAAAGAGAGGTCGTCAAACTCCATACCGGCATTGACCATACCTTCTGAGCGATGAACGAATCCTATGATTTCAGTAAGATGCGTAGTTGCTATAACCAAGCTCCCTTGCAGCTGCAATTCTCGCAGCACGCCGCAGGCAATGGCTGCACCCTGAAGCGGTTCGGTGCCGGCGCCCAGTTCGTCCAGCAGTACCAGGCTGCGTCTGTGGGCCTGTTTGAGAATCGCGCTGATTCTGGCGGCGTGGGCCGAAAAAGTGGAGTGGCTCTGCTCTATTGACTGCTCGTCGCCGATGTCTACCAACAAGGTATCTATAAACGGAAATGTGGACCGGGGGCCGGCTGACACCGGCAGCCCGCAGAGCGCCATTAGCGACAGCATGCCTGCCGTTTTGAGGGCGATGGTCTTGCCGCCGGCATTGGGGCCGGTGATCACCATGACAGCTGTCGGAAGCGATTGTGTTCCGGGATTGTCCTCCTCAGACGAACTCCCCAGTTGAAGTCCAAGCGGCTCAACCTTTGCGATCATACCCCGCTTTTGCATCATCAGGAGCAGCGGGTGCCGGGCATCAACCAGCCGCAGTTCCCCATGGTCATTCAGATGTGCAGCTTCCAGATCAAACTCATCTGCGAAACAGGCCATGCTGTTAAGGGTGTCAAACTGTATCAATGTCTCAAAACAGGAGCTGATTTCATGAGTATCCTCCCGTATCCATGCTGAAAGCTGCCGCAGGATGCGAATCTCCTCGGCCTTTTCTTCAGCACTCAGATTTTCCAGTTCGTTGACGAACGGTATAATTTCGAGTGGTTCCATAAAGGCCGTTTCGCCGGATGATGACACGTCATGAACCACCCCCTTGACCATCCCCTTGGAATCCATACGCACCGGGATGACCCAGCGTCCCGCCCGCTGTGTAATGAAGTCGTCCTGAAGAAAAATTTCGATGCCGCTGCTGCGGATAATCTCCTCGATCTTCTTGCGAATCCGCCCAGCCAGGGCCCGCTTGGCCTTGCGGGTCTCGCGCAGCATCGGTGAGGCGGAATCCAGAATGCTTCCATCGGCATCAATAGAAGCTTCAAGCGGTTCCAGAATTTCAGGAAACCCTTTCAGGTTCGGGACGATAGCTTTCAGAAACGGAATGTCCTCACGGTGAGAGAGCTGGCGGGCCAAAGCGTAATAAAGCCGCAGAACAGGGATAAAGAGCAGCAGCTGATGAGGCGTCAGAAAAGCCCCGGCAGGTTTCAGCAGATCCAGCGCGGGACGGATATCATCAAAATTACTGAGCGCAAGCGAGATTCCGGATCGGCCCAGAGCCCGGATTTCAGCAATTCCACCGGAAGTTGCTTTAAGTGCATCCCGATCAGAGCCTGGACGGACGGACAGAATCCGCTCACTTGAGCACTCGCTGTGGGCATGGCGGGAAATTTCGGCCAGAAGCTTTTCGAATTCGAGTCCGGCAAGAGTTTCAGGAGCTATCATGTGGTTAACCTGTGTGGTATAAGTGAAAGGGAAGTATTTCAGGAAATCCCATGCGCCTTAATTGTAGCATGGAACAGCAATCCGTCAAAATGTTCTCACATCAGTGCAAATGTCAGAGGGTCAACATGCATCCGGAAAAACTTCAGGCCATAGTGCTCTCCGCTACCGATTATGGTGACAGTGACCGGATAGCGGCGCTGTTCACACTGGAACATGGACGCCTGACCGGCTTCGCCCGTGGTGCCCGCAACAGCCGCAAACGATTCGGCCCGGCGCTGGAAACCTTTGCCCGCATAGATATTCAGCTGGCTCACAAAGAGGGGCTCTCTTCGCTTCGGCAGGCCGATGTTATTACGATTTATCCTGGTATCAGAGCCGATCTCGGTCGCATTGCACATGCACTTTACGCCTGCGAAATTGTGGAATATCTGACTCCGGAAGCGCAGCCGCTACCGCGACTGTACCGTCTGCTGGCAGCCTACCTTGATCGTCTGGATTCAGGTGGTGAAGCTGCTTCCGACTCCGACCGAAGACAGTTTGAGATCAATCTGTTGAATATTCTCGGTTACAGGCCGTCTCTGGAGGCATGCTGCCGCTGCGATACCGCTTTTGATGGCAGTGGAGCATGTATGCAGCCGGGGGCTGAGCTTGTGTGTCGTTTCTGTGCTGCCACCGGCCGGTATATTGCCGAACCTGCGCTGCACAGCCTGCGTGCCTGTCTTGCGACAGGCCGTTTCGGTCTGGTGCAATTCAGCGATGAAAGTCTTCTGCAGGCCGGCATTCTACTGGATGAAGCCCTGGCAGCCCACTCAGGTAGAAAGCTGAAAAGTCTGGATTTCCTGAAGCATACGACCGGATAACAAGCAAATTTTTATACACCCCTTGACAATTGCCAGATGAGAATTATTTTTTAGGTTAGGGGATGTAGCCGTCAGTTATATACCGCACGAAGGAGGATTCAGCCATGGCACTCGTCAAGTACAACCCATTAAGAGAACTGCGCACCATGCAGGACCAGATGAACCGACTACTAAATCTCTCCTGGAATCATGACCTGCCTGGAGAGGACATCAAGGAGGGGCTTTGGCAGCCGGCGGTCGATATTTATGAGACCGAGGACTCCATAATTATCAAGGCCGAACTGCCGGATGTCGATCAGAAGGATGTCGATGTGCATATCGAGGACAACACCCTGATCCTGAAAGGTGAGCGCAAACACGGCAGTGAAGTGAAAAAAGAGAACTATCACCGTATCGAGCGCTATTTCGGGACGTTCCAGCGCAGCTTCAGTCTGCCGGGAACGATTGATCAGGAAAAAGTTGCGGCTGTTTGTGATAAAGGGGTATTGACTATCACTCTGCCCAAGAAAGAGGAAACCAAGCCCAAGCAGATCAATATTCAGGTGAAATAGTATAATAGCCTTGATGGCATCTTTGATTTGAAATTGAAATCGACAGATTACACAAAAAGAGCCGGGGTGACCCGGCTCTTTTTGTATTCAGGCGGCATTGCCGGCGATGGTATCAGGATTGATTCGTATAGGATTTCTCGGCCTGCTGAGCGTCTGATTTAGCATGCGGGGCAGTCTGGCCGGTGTGAGCAGTTTGAACCTGCGACGGCTCTTTCTTTTCATCTTCTGTTTTACGGGCCTCTTCCTGAACGTTTTTCTGGAAGTCTTCCGATGCCTTCTTGAACTCGGCCAGCCCCTTGCCCAGTGATTTGGCCAGTTCAGGCAGCTTGTGAGGTCCGATAACGATCAGCGCAATCACAAGTATGATAATCATTTCCGGCATGCCGATTCCAAACATGGCGATTCTCCTTAATCTGTGTATGCAGGCATTAAAAACGTAATTTATCCGCTTGGCAATAAAAATCTATATTTTGCCCTTGCCATTTTTATACCCTGTGCTACTATGCCCAAAAATTAGGCAATATTCCGATTCGGAATTTTTGGTATTTTCCTCCCTGCCCGCTGTCGCAATCCGTGTGTATCATGCTAAAACCGTTAACAATTGGCAGCCTTGTCCTGGCGCACAACGTCGTGCTTGCCCCCCTGGCTGGAATAACAAATCTGCCGTTTCGCCTGATCTGCCGCCGTGAAGGCGCCTCTCTGGCCTTTACCGAGATGGTCAGTGTAAACGGGCTGGTACGTGACGGCGCCAGGACTCTGGCTCTTCTGAAGAGTTGCCCGGAAGACCGTCCGCTCGCTGTCCAGCTTTTCGGAGACTCTCCATCCGACCTTGCCAAAGCGGCCGCAATGGTGGAAGGGTATGGCGATCTGCTGGACATCAACATGGGATGTCCGGTGCGCAAGGTGGTAGGCACCGGTGCCGGCAGTGCACTGTTGCAGGAACCGCGCAGGATTGCGGACATCGTCAGGGCTGTGCGTGCGGCAACCGAACTGCCGCTGACAATCAAGATCCGCTCCGGCTGGCACAACGGGGACGATGTTTTTCTGGAAGTCGCCAGAATCGCTCAGTCGGAAGGGTGTGATGCAGTTACGCTGCACCCCCGCAGCCGCAGCCAGATGTTTTCCGGTCAGGCTGACTGGAGTCAGATCAAGGCGCTGAAAGAATCTCTGAGCATACCGGTTCTTGGCAGCGGCGACCTCTTTACCGCCAGCGACTGTCTGCGTATGCTTGAGGAGACTGCCTGTGACGGCATCATGATCGCCCGCGGTGCGCTCGGAAATCCATGGATTTTCCGCCAAGTTGCAGAGCTTGATGGCACCGGCTGTATCACGCCGGTTTCCGTGGCTGAAAGGGCTGATACGATTCTTGCACATCTTTCTCTCTTTATTGATGAAAGCGGCGAAACAATTGCCGTCAGAGAGTTGAAAAAGCATATCGGCTGGTACGCCAGGGGGTTCTCAGGTGCCTCAGAGATTCGCAGAGCAGCCAACGCCGTCCGCTCAAGAGCAGATATTGTAGCTTTGACCGAAAGGATTCGCACCGTGTCCGGAACAGAAAGCCATGCCGGCGTCTGACGTCATAACAGACCGGCTCCAGAAGCTGCGCGACGATTATTACGCCACCGTAATTGACAGTGTGGGTGATGGCGTCATAGTTATTGCCAGCAGCGGCCTGATTACTCTCTGTAACCCGGCGGCCGAGGAGATAACCGGTTTTTCCCGCAAACAGGCCCAGGGGGTCAAATTTGATAAGCTGTTTGCACTGGAAACAACCCTGCTGGAGATAGTTTCTAAAACCATCCGTACCGGCATTACCATATCGGACCATGAAAATGTAGTCGTCCGTTCGACCGGCCGGGTCACGCCGGTTGCCGTTACCTGCTACCCTCTGGTTCTGGGGAGCGGAGAGCATATCGGTGCCATTCTGACCCTCAAGGACATCACCTATATTCGCGAACTGGAGGCGGCTGTGCGTCAGGCCGATCGGCTTTCGACACTGGGTACTCTGGCTGCCGGACTGGCTCACGAGGTAAAGAATCCGCTGGGTGGGATCAAGGGCGCTGCCCAGCTGCTTGAGCGGGAGTTTGAACCAGGCAGCGAAATGCTTGATTATACCAGGGTCATGATCCGTGAGACGGAGCGAATCGATCTGATTATCCGCGAGCTTCTGGAGCTGGCTTCACCGCGAGGACTCAAGCTGGCCCCGGTCAATCTGCACAAGATACTTGGTGATATCCTGCTGCTGCAGAGGCAAGCCGTGTCAGATCGGGAAATAATTTTCAGTAAATATTTCGATCCCAGTATCCCCGAAATTATGGCTGATGAAGAGATGCTGACCAGGCTGTTTCTGAACCTGATCCGCAATGCCATTGATGCAATGGGGG
>CAZUGI010000068.1:0-16200 GCA_964619855.1 uncultured Geobacter sp.
CAACGACAAGACCATCGGCGACATCATTGCCGAAGCGATGGAAAAAGTCGGCAAAGAAGGCGTTATCACTGTTGAAGAAGCCAAGTCAATGGAGACCAGCCTGGAAACCGTCGAAGGTATGCAGTTCGACCGCGGTTACCTCTCCCCTTACTTTGTAACTGATCCGGAGCGTATGGAGTGTTCGATCGAGAACGCCATGATCCTGATCCACGACAAGAAGATCTCCAACATGAAGGACCTGCTCCCGGTTCTGGAGCAGAGCGCCAAATCCGGCCGTCCCCTTCTGATCATAGCAGAAGACATCGAAGGCGAAGCTCTTGCCACTCTGGTTGTCAACAAGCTGCGCGGCGTACTGAATGTCTGTGCCGTCAAGGCTCCCGGCTTCGGCGACCGTCGTAAAGCCATGCTGGAAGACATTGCCGTTCTGACCGGCGGACAGGTTATCTCGGAAGAGGTCGGCTTCAAACTCGATCAGACCACCATTGATATGCTGGGTCAGGCCAAGCGCATCACCATCGACAAAGACAACACCACCATCATCGATGGCAACGGCAAGGAAGAAGCTATCCAGGGCCGCGTCAAGATGATCCGCGCTCAGGTCGAAGAGACTTCCAGCGACTACGACAAGGAAAAACTCCAGGAGCGCCTGGCCAAACTGGCCGGCGGCGTTGCCGTAATCAAAGTCGGTGCTGCTACCGAAGTAGAGATGAAAGAGAAGAAAGCCCGCGTTGAAGATGCACTGCACGCAACCCGCGCAGCTGTTGACGAGGGCATCGTCCCGGGCGGCGGAGTAGCATACATCCGTGCCATGTGCGCTCTGGATGCGCTCAAACTTGATACCGAGCAGCAGTTCGGCGTTAACGTTGTTCGCGCCTCCCTCGAGTCCCCGATCCGTCAGATTGCCGAGAATGCCGGCATCGACGCTTCCATCGTCGTTGACAAGGTCAAAAACGGCAAGGACGCCTTCGGGTACAATGCTGCCGACGACACCTACGTCGACATGCTGCAGGCCGGCATTATTGACCCGACCAAAGTATCACGCTATGCACTGCAGAATGCTTCCTCCATCGCTGGCCTGATGCTGACCACCGAGGCACTGATCGCCGAGAAACCGAAAGAGGACAGCGGCATGGGCGGCGGTATGCCTGGCGGCGGTATGGGCGGCATGGGTGGCATGGGTGGCATGATGTAAAATAAAACGTCTCTTTTCCGCTCTGGCTGCGGAAGTTTTCGTACTTGCTTGTGCGGCGTAGCATATTGCTACGCCTCCGCGCAACTCCTAGACTTCCTGCCCAGAACTAAAAATAGAGCGTTTTCAATTCTGCCGTTAGCAAACATAAAAGGCCGGAAGCTACTAGCTTCCGGCCTTTTTATTAAAAACAGTTGCCAGTGAAACTTTGTAGCCCTAATATGAGAATGGTTGAAATGCTGTCTAAAGGGAGAATATTATGGAACTCATCGGAAAAGCACTCACCTTAAGCGAAATGGTGGCATATCAGGACGGTTCGGTGGTCAGTAAAACTCTGATCGACAAGAAAATCGGGACGTTGACTATGTTTTCTTTCGGGGTCGGCCAGGGACTTTCGGAACACACTGCTCCTTTTGACGCAGTTGTTCAGATTGTTGACGGCGAGGCGGAAGTTGTCATCAACGGTGAACCGCAAACAGTGAGTGCCGGGCAGATGATTATCATGCCTGCCAATATCCCGCATGAATTGAAAGCGGTCAAACCGTTTAAGATGCTGCTGACCATGATAAGGGCCTGACAAATGACCGAGAGGACCGCCGTATTGTTGCTCCAGATGGGTGGGCCGGATTCACTGGACGCCATCGAACCGTTTCTGTTCAACCTCTTCTCCGACCGGGATATCATCCGCATCGGTCCTGCTTTTCTGCAGCCGACCATAGCCCGCTTCATAGCCCGCCACCGCGCCAGAAAAGTGCGGGAGTACTACAAACAGATCGGCGGTAAATCACCAATCCGGGAACTGACGGAGCAGCAGGCTGCTGAACTTGAAAAGGTTCTGGGCGATGAATACCGTTGTTTCGTGGCCATGCGTTACTCCAAGCCGGATACCGCTGAAGCTTTGAATGCCATCAAACAGGCGGGCATAACAAAAGTTATCGCTCTTTCGCTTTATCCCCACTATTCCCGTGCTACGGTCGGCTCCAGCATTAATGAACTGGAAAGGGAGCTGAAAAAATCCGGTGCCAGGCTCGAATTCTCTTATATTCTCAGTTTTTTCGACAATCCTCACTATATTGCGGCGCTGGCGGAAAAAATCGAACAGGGGCTGGCAGGATTTGAAGATCGCAGTTCCGTACAACTGGCATTTTCCGCCCATGGCCTGCCTCAATCCTTCATCGACTCCGGCGATCCTTACCTTGACCACATCCAGAACACTGTAAGATTGACAATGGAACAGTTCGGCGGAGTTTCACACCACCTCTCCTTTCAGTCCCGGGCAGGACCGGTCAAGTGGCTGGAGCCGTCCACCGAAGCAAAAATCAAAGATCTGGCTTTATCCGGCTGCAAACAGCTGCTGATGGTACCGCTCTCGTTTGTGTCCGATCATATTGAAACTCTCTACGAAATTGATATCCAATACAAAGAAGAGGCTCGCGGTCTGGGCATTACTGACTTCCGCCGCATTGCATCTCTGAACAGCTCACCGTCCTTTATCAGCTGCCTGGCAGAGTTGGTGCGTGCATCTCGATAATTGTAGATAGCCTGTTTACCGGCTAAAGTTGATTTCATTGGCGGTTTGTCGTATATTGAACCGCGTTTTAGCAAAACATTATCTGGAGGAAATCTATGTTGAAGAAACTCGTAGCAGCTTTCGCAATATTGGGTCTGTTGGCAAGTGTCGCCTGTGCCGAGGAGAAAAAAAATACAGTAGTCTCAATGGAAACCAGCCTGGGTGCCATCAAGATTGAACTGTTCGAAAAGGAAGCTCCGCTTAGCGTAAAAAACTTTCTTGATTATGCAAAAAGCGGTTTTTATAACGAGACCATTTTCCATAGGGTTATTCCCGGCTTCATGGCTCAGGGTGGCGGCTTTACTTCGGACCGAAAACAGAAGTCCACCAAAGCTGCCATAAAAAATGAAGCCGCCAACGGCCTCAAAAATGATCGCGGAACGCTTGCGATGGCCAGAACGTCTGCACCGGACAGCGCTACCGCCCAGTTTTTTATCAATGTTGTGAATAATAACATGCTTAATCGTCCCAATCCGGATGGAGCCGGGTATGCCGTTTTCGGCAAAGTAGTCGAGGGAATGGACGTAGTTGACAAGATTGTGTCGGTGAAAACTCAAAACGTGAATATGGTTTTTCAGAATCTGCCTGAAACACCTATTTTCATAAAAGTAGTCAAAGTGCTCAAATAGCGGTCAGACGGAGCGATTATGGGATTGGCTGAAGAACTTGCCAACTGGACGCATGAGCAGAAATGTCAAAAGGCGGTTGAATCGCTTGGAAAACACGGCTTTACAGCAGTTTACTGCCCCGGCACTCAGGACGCCGCCGACTACATAATTGATGCTGCGGCCGATGCTCAGAGCATAGGCTTCGGAGGATCCATGTCGGTTGTCGGCCTGGGTGTCGAGGCCCGTTTAAAGGAACTCGGAAAAGAAATTTTAAACCACGGCAACCCGGCCTTCTCGATCGAACAGCGCCTGGAAATAATGCGACGCCAGCTGACCTGCGACCTGTTCCTATCGGGATGCAACGCCCTGACTTTAAATGGAGAACTGATTAATATCGATGCCACAGGTAACCGTGTAGCTGCCATGTTCTTCGGCCCCAAAACGGTGATTGTTGTCGCCGGACGGAACAAACTGGTTGACGGTTCGGCTCAGGATGCTATCACCCGTGTCAAGAACTGGGCTACCCCTCCCAATGCCAAACGACTTAGTTTCAACACACCTTGCGCCCGCACCGGTTTTTGCAGCAACTGCAACTCCCCCGAGCGCCTCTGCCGGGTAACTACCGTCATCGACCGCAAGCCCCGTTTTACCGATGTGAGGGTACTGGTGGTCAATGCCGATATGGGTTTTTAAACAAACTGTCCGTGAAGCAGCTTCTTACAGCCGCCCTCGATTTTATTTTTCCTCCGCTCTGCCATATCTGCCGATGCTTCATCCCGGACGCCGGTGAGGTCCACATCTGTCCGGCCTGCCATGAAGGACTGCCTCTCGTGGTATCACCGCTCTGTACAATATGCGGAATCCCGTTCTGTTCCGCTGGTGGCGACCACATCTGCGGCCAATGCCAGATAAATCCACCATATTTCGAACTGGCCCGGGCACATCTTCTATACGAGCAATCGGCCCGCGATCTGATCCACCAGTTCAAATACAATCATAAAACTCACCTCAGGCGTCCGCTGGCGCTTCTGGCTCTGGATGGCGTCACCGATTTTATTGCCAACCACAGACCGGATATAATAATTCCGGTTCCATTGCACAGCTCACGTCTGCGCAGCAGAGGATTTAATCAGGCGGTTCTTTTAGGAGACATATTTGCGTCACGGCTATCCTTACCGATACTGGTGGACGGACTTATCCGTATCAGGCCGACCGCACCACAGATAGATCTTTCGGCAGAAGAGCGCAGGAATAATGTTAAAGGTGCATTCACTGTCAAAAAACCTGACAGGATAATGGGAAAACGTATCCTGCTGCTTGATGATGTCATGACTACCGGCAGCACCGTGAATGAATGTGCAAAAGTGCTTAAAAAGACCGGAGCAGCTTCGGTGATTGTTGCCACAATTGCCAGAACGGCCAGATAGTTCCGACCGATGTTTAAATTCCAAAGAAGACTCTTTGATTCGGAATTAGTATAAGGTTTATTTTCTTGACAGATAAAGTATGATTACGTAAACATCACAAAGTCAAAACCACCGCAGGAGGAATGTTTATGCGCCTTTCAACAAAAAGCAGATATGGCCTGCGGGCTCTGTTCGACATTGCCTACAACTGCGGCAGTACTCCGACCCAGATTCAGGACATTTCCCGTCGCCAGCAGATATCGCCGCGCTATCTGGAGCAGATTTTCCAAAACCTGAAACGTGCAGGAATATTAAAGAGTAAGCGTGGTCCTCAGGGAGGGTACGCTCTGGCCAGAAAGCCGGACGAGATTACCGTGCTTGAGATTTTGAATGCCACTGAACAGGACGTTCTGCTGGTGGACTGTGCCGGAGTTACCACCAAGAAGCGCAAACGCAAATCAGAATGCCCATTTGAAGGGCAATGTGTAACGCAGACCGTATGGGAAGAAGCCAACATACTGCTGAATTCCCTGTTCGGAGGCCTGACACTACAGACGCTCTGCCAGAGAGCCCAGGATATGGGTATTAAGAAAGAGCAGGACCCGCGCACTATGTTCCCCATCTGATCTTTCAATACAGCTCTAACGTTTCGATAACGCTCCTCTTGGGGCGTTTTTCATTCATTCAGTATATGATCCAATCAGGCTTGCAAACTGTCCAGTCAATTTTCCACCGTAAATATTACAACAGGTTATATTTTCAATATTGCTTTCATGCTCTGACGGGATTATAAGTGCCTTACCGGACGGGAGGCATTATTATGCTTGAAACAGTTGATTTCTATCGCGAGATTCTGGACAACCTCTATGATGGAATTTTCTTCGTCGATACTGACAGCCGCATTACCTATTGGAACAAGGGGGCGGCCAACCTGACCGGCTACAGTTCTGCTGATGTTCATGGCAGAAACTACTGTGAGATTTTCAAACCTCTGGACAAGCACGGTAACCAGCTTTGCGACACAACCACCTGCCCGATTCGTAAAGTCCTCGACACATCCACCTTAAGCGAACTCGAAGCGTACATCTGCCACAAAGAAGGCCACCTGATACCAATATCCATACGAATCGCACCGGTGCGGGAAGTCGACCGGCACTGTGTGGTGGCAGTCGAAATTCACAACAGCGGTTCGCCGCGTTACATCATGCGCCAAAGACTCGAAGAGTTGCAGGAACTGGCAATGCACGATCCGCTGACCGGTATCGCAAACCGCCGCTTCGTCGAGATCAGCCTGACAGCACGCCTTGAAGAACTAAAGCGCTACGGGTTTACTTTTGCGATCATGTTCATCGATGTCGATAATTTTAAACAGGTTAATGACCTTTACGGCCACACTGTGGGGGACCGTATCCTCAAAATGATCAGCACCACTATAGCCAACAGCCTGCGCTCCTTCGACGTAATCGGCCGCTGGGGCGGTGAAGAGTTTGTGGTGCTGCTGGTCAATATCCAGCCTGAAGTTCTTGTGAACTTGGCTAACCGCCTGCGTCGGCTGGTTGAAAAGTCGCAGCTCACTATGGAAAGCGGTGAGAAAATCAGGGTCACTGTATCAGTCGGTACCACCCTTGCCGACCTGGAAGACACAACCGAGTCGCTGCTTGAGCGGGCCGACAAGCTTATGTTTGAAAGTAAGCGGAATGGAAGGAATATGATCACCCTGGGGTAGGCAATTACTCCAAAGAAGGAGTGATTTATCAAGAAATTCAAAACTCTGATACGGCAGCATCTGCCGCGGATCCTGTTCGGACTGTTTCTCACGGTCATGTTCGTATGCAATGCCACCGGACTGGTTGATCTCAAATTTACCGATCAGTTGGAGGCTCTAAGTTACGACTTGCGCCTCAAGCTGACGATGAAACATGAGATCGACAGCAGGATCGTCATCGTTGATATTGATGAGAAAAGCCTGGCAGCCGAGGGACGCTGGCCCTGGAGCAGAAACCGGCTGGCAAAAATGATGGATCGCCTCTTTGATGAGTATGGCGTTGCCGTTGTCGGGTATGACGTCATATTTGCTGAAAAGGATGAGAGTTCCGGCCTGGGGGTTCTTGAGCGGCTCGGCAAGGACGTACTAAAAAATGATGAGCAGTACCGCAGTTCATTGGGCAGAATCCGCGAAAAATTAGATTACGATGCAATTTTCGCCAAAAGCATCAAAGGCCGCCAGGTAGTGCTTGGCTACTATTTCACCGATTTTGAAGGCGACAAAATCCGCACAAATGGTGTCCTTCCACCTCCGGTTTTCACCGCAGCCGATATGGCCGGCTCGGGAGCTACGTTTGTAAAGATGACCGGCTTCGGAGCCAACCTGCCAGAATTACAGAAAATGACACCGATTGCAGGTCACTTCAACCCCTTCGTTGATCCAGATGGTGTCTGCCGCAGAGTCCCTTCCCTTATAGAATACAAAGGCAACTACTACGAACCACTATCCATAGCGATCGTCCGAACCCTGCTCGGATCCCCCCCTCTGACGGCCGGATTCCCGGAAGGTAAAAAAGAAGGGGATTACCGAAAAATAGAATGGATCGGGATTTCCGACCTCAAAATCCCGGTGGATGAGAGGGCGACGGCTCTTGTGCCGTATCGCGGCCACCAGGGTTCATTTCGCTATATATCAGCAACTGATGTCATCAACGGCCGGGTAAAGAAAGAAATTCTGGAAGGGGCCATCGTCCTGGTGGGAACCTCTGCACCGGGCCTGATGGATATGCGTTCCACACCTGTCGGAGCGGTCTACCCCGGAGTGGAAATACACGCCAACATGGTGGCCGGGATACTTGATCAGAACATCAAGCTGAAACCTGCCTACGTCGTCGGGGCCGAGGTTGTCATCCTTCTGTTCAGCGGACTTCTGCTGTCGCTGCTGCTGCCGGTACTGTCACCAATCAGATCGATGCTGCTGTCAATTGCCCTCATTTCCGGCGGCCTGCTGATCAACGGCATTGCCTGGCAGTCCAATCTGGTATTGCCTCTGGCACCTGTATTCACACTGGTAACCAGCATCTTTGTCATGAACATGTCCTACGGATTTTTGCTGGAAGCACGCTCAAAACGCCAGATTACCGGTCTGTTCGGACAGTATGTCCATCCCGAACTTGTTAACGAGATGAGCCGTGAACCGGACCGCTTTACCATGCAGAGCAGAAGCCTCGATATGACTGTTCTTTTCTCGGATGTGGTCGGCTTCACGGCGATATCCGAGCAGCTTTCACCGGAAGATCTCTCGGCGGTTATGAACGAGTATCTCTCCGCCATGACTGAGGTCATCCAGAAACAGCGCGGCACGATTGACAAATATATCGGTGACGCCATCATGGCATTCTGGGGTGCTCCGCTGGACGACAACGACCATGCACTGCATTCGGTGCTGGCAGCTCTGGACATGCAGGCCAGCGCAGCCCGTCTGCGGGAGTCCTTTATTGAACGAGGCTGGCCGCCACTCTATCTGGGGATAGGTATCAACACCGGCGTTATGAACGTGGGGAACATGGGGTCCAGATTCCGCATGGCCTATACCGTCATGGGCGATACCGTAAACCTGGCCTCCCGTCTGGAAGGGCTTTCCAGGCAGTACGGTGTCGGCATTATTGTAGGCGAGGATACCAAGTCCCGCCTGCCCGGCATCGCATTCAGGGAGCTGGACAGAGTCCGTGTCAAGGGGCGCAACGAACCGGTTACCATATTTGAACCTCTAGGACTTGAAAACGGTCTGGACCGTGCTACTATTGAGGAACAGGAGCTGTTCAATCACATGTTCACTCACTATCATGCCAAAGAGTGGGATGAGTCACTGGAACATCTGCATGAGCTGCAGCTTCTGAAGCCGGATTCAAAACTCTTCCAGCTCTACGTGGAGCGAATAGAACATTACCGGCAGGAACCGCCGCCGGCTGACTGGGACGGCGTCTTTACACATAAAACTAAAGGTTGATATTGGGAGTTGAGAGGAGAGGGCGTATGAATCGCTTGAAGAAACTTCTGCTCGTTGGAGTCATTTTAGCGGCGCTTCCAACCGCAACGTATGCAGAAGCCCCGGCCGGAGTTCCGAATATCCAGGGAGATGGTGAGGCCACCAAGCTTGAAAAACTAAAAACAGGCGCTATGGGAACCGAGTCGGCGGCTGGAATTGTCGAAGAGATTCCGCGCTTCGACGTTAGCCGTTTTCAGATTGAAGGAAACAGTATCCTGACCGCCTCGCAGGTCGATGCCATCCTGGCCCCCTTTACTGGTAAAGGCAAGGACTTCGGTGACGTACAGCAGGCGATAGAATCTTTGGAAGATGCCTACCGTTCGCGCGGCTTTCATGCCGTCCGGGTGCTGCTGCCCGAACAGGAGCTCCAGGGTGGCGTAGTCACACTGCGCGTGGTTGAGGCCAGAATCGGCAAGGTTTTAATTGACGGCAACAGCCACTACGATGCAGCCAACATCAGGAGTGCCATCCCGCGCCTCAAAGAGGGAACTTTTCCAGACATCGATCGCATATCGGCCCAGATTCGGGTAGCCAATGAGAATCCTACCAGAAAAATGCAGATGCTGCTGGAAGAGGGAGAAGCCGATGACAGGGTGAACGCCGTCATCAAAGTGGCGGACGAGCGCCCCTGGAAGATCGGATCCTACCTGGAAGACACCGGCACCAAAGACACCGGCACGCTCCGACTCGGCTTTCTGGCGCAGCACGCCAACCTGTTCAACAGCGATCATCTGCTTACCTTCCAGTATGTGACATCGCCAGACCACATGAAACAGGTCAACATCTACAGCCTGGGATACCGTATCCCCTTTTATGCCTGGGGCGATTCGCTCGATCTTTACGCCGGTTACTCCGATGTTGATTCCGGCGCAGTCAGTTCCGGCATCCTAAACCTTAATGTCAGCGGTAAAGGCACCTTCGGCGGCTTTCGCTACAACCTGAATCTGACACGCCTCGGCTCATACGAGCACAAAATCATCGCGGGCTTCGACTACCGCATTTTTGAGAACAGTATCCTGCTTTCCGGTGTTCAGTTGGGAAGTGATACAGAAACCCACACCGCCATGCTTGGTTATGCCGGTGGATTCAGTGGTTCTGCCGGTGAAGCCGGGTTCTGGACAAACGTTTCACAGAATATTCCAAGCGACGGAAATGGCAGCGAGGCCGCATTCAGAAGGGTACGGACAGGAGCTGTAAAAAACTTCACTCTCTATAAGGCCGGGATTAATGCGGTTGCAATCCTGCCGGCCGACTGGCAGGGACGTTTCACGGCTAATGGACAATATACTGTCGCTGCACTGATACCAGGTGAGCAGTTCGGAATCGGCGGACAGGGTTCCGTGCGGGGATTTGGTGAGCGTGAATATTCTGATGACAAAGGGGTAACGGGATCGGCAGAACTGTACACACCCAACATCATCCCCTTCGCTGACCCGCAGAAAGGGCAGCTGCGCGCGCTGACTTTTTATGATGCCGGATATCTGGGACGCAACAAACAGCAGCCCGGTGAAAAGAGAGATCGTGATATTGCCAGCACCGGCCTGGGTTTACGACTGTCTGTGGGAAGATATTTATCGGCCGGCACCGATTATGCGTTTATCACCAAGACAGAAACGGGTCACGGTCGCTACAGCGGCAGATGGCATTTCAGGGTGCAGGTAGCGTTTTAGGGGATGCAAAGCATACTGCAGAATCCTTTTTACAGGGATGAAGGGGATACATGGGATAACGGCAAACATATTTTGGGGTAAGACAAAAAATAAATTTTTCTGGTTTTATCCCCTTAATCCCCTTCATCCCTGTAAAAAAGTTTTTTCTTTTGTCTGTTCTATGCCGATAGTTCTGAACAGCAACGCGATTGGAAACAAGGAGAACGACCATGAATAAAGCCTATCGCCTGATCTGGAGCGCTGCCAAGGATGCCTGGGTTATAGCTGCTGAAATAGTCAAAGGCAAAGGTGGCCCTCCCCCGCTCACACGAGCCCTGCTTGCAACTGCTTCTGTCCTGGCCCTTTCGACCGGTGTTCAGGCACTGCCAACCGGTTCCCAGATTGTTAATGGCAATGTTTCCATGACCACTCAGGGCAGCACCCTCACAGTCACCAACACCCCCAACTCCATCATCAATTGGCAGGGCTTCTCCATAGCCGCCGGCGAAACCACCCGCTTCGTACAGCAGAGCACCACCAGCACTGTACTCAACCGTGTCGTCGGGGTCGATCCTTCCAGCATCATGGGTACCCTGCAGTCCAACGGCCGGATCTTTCTTGTCAACCCCAACGGCATAATATTCGGCCAGGGTTCACGGGTAGATGCAGCCGGCCTGGTGGCATCCAGTCTGAACATGAGTGATACCGACTTCATGGGGGGCAGATACCTCTTCAATGCCGGCCCATCGGCCGGTGCAGTAAAGAATCAGGGTGAAATCACAACTACAAACGGCGGCCATGTCTGGCTGATAGCACCAAATGTTGAGAACAGCGGCATCATCACATCGCCGGGTGGTACAGTCACCCTGGCAGCCGGCCAGAGCGTCCATGTTGTTGACCCGAACAAACCGGAAGTGGCAGTTGTGGTCAGCGCTCCCACCGATCAGGCAATAAACCTTGGCAGTATGGTAGCCCAGGGTGGCAGAATCGCCATGTACGGCGCCATCGTCGGACAGAAGGGCACCGTCAACGCCAACAGCGCAACCAGAGGTGAGAACGGCAAAATTTACTTTAAATCAACCAAAGGCACCACCATAGGTGCAGGAAGCGTAACTACAGCAAACGGACCGGATGGCGGCAGCATCATCGCGCAGACCGAAAGCGGCGACACCATGGTATCCGGCAACATCTCCGCCAGCGGCACGGACGGCCGAGGAGGGACCATCCAGCTTCTCGGCCAGAGAGTCGGACTGATTGACAATGCAAACATCGACGCATCCGGCACTACCGGCGGTGGAACAATTCTGATTGGTGGCGACTACCAGGGCAAGAATCCTGACATCCAGAATGCACAGGCCACTTATGTTGGAAAAGATACGATCATCACCGCTGACTCCCTGTTTAAAGGTGACGGAGGCAAAGTTATTGTCTGGGCAGACAATACCACCAGAGCCTTCGGCAGCATCAGTGCCAGAGGAGGTTTCGGAGGTGGTAACGGAGGGTTTGTAGAAACATCAGGAAAGAACTTCCTGGATGTGAATGGCATTAAAGTTAACACGTTAGCAGCTGAAGGCAATGCAGGGAACTGGCTTCTTGATCCGACCAATATTTTTATAGCGTTAGATCTGGGTACTGCAAACACAGCGGGAATGATTGGTGTAGACACCTCTGCAAGTACTTACTCCCTTCCAAATTTTTCTACCACTTTGGCCGTACAGGATTCATTGGTGGATACCGGCACCCTAGTATCAAACCTTGTTACCGGTAGTGTTATAGTCAACACTGCGAATGCTAATGGATCAGGCATAGGCAACATCAATGTAGTAAGCCCGTTTACATGGGGCACAGCAAATTCATTAACCCTCACAGCCAACAACAACATAGCTATTAAAGCGAATATAAATGGCACAGCCGGAACTTTGGTCCTTTCCGCGCCTGGCACCGTAAGCCAGACCACCGGCTCAATCAATGTTTCTGGACTAGCACTTCTTGGAGTTGGCACAGCTGGCACTTTTAACCTTAATAACGGGGGCAATGTGGTAAATACCCTTGCCTCAGTAAACGGAAATACAATTAATTTTACCGGCAATGGTTCTGCGGCATTACTGAGTGTTGGAACGGTAGCTGGCACTGTTGGTATTGCTGCCGCAGGACCGGTGAACATCGTCAGTCCTGGAGGGGCTATTTCACTTACTAACGGGATATCATCACCAACCAGCAACATCTCGCTTACATCAGCTGGTAATTTTAATTCCGCAGCTGCAATCCAAGGGGCTAATATCAGCATTTCTACAACCTCAGGCGGTAATATAGCGCTCGGTAGTGCTGGTGTGTTAGCCGTAGGTGGTGCGATAAATCTCGTCGCAAGTGGAGCATCCAATACCATTAGCTACACTGGTAGTTTTGATGCAAGCAGCCTAACAGCAAATGCTGGGGGATTGATTAGTCTTACTGGCGCAAACAACGTCCAAACGGTTAACCTTATCAATTCTTCAAACGCTAATATTACCTACTCTGGTGGTAATATCAGCTTGATCAATGGTCAAAGTGCAGGCGGTATTTTTTCCGTTACTTCATCCTTCGGCAATATAGGCCTTGGGAGTATTACAAACCTGGGTGGGACTGTTTCTATCAATGCGCCGGGCAGTACCGATTCTATAACCAATGCCATTGGCGGCATGAACATCAAGGCAGCTCAGGCAACTTTGACTGCAGGTTCCAACATAGGAACCTCTTTAGTACCTGTACAGACCTCAGTCACTACACTTTCTGCAACCTCTACCATGGGCGTCCCTCCCAGTGTATTTGTAGTCAATACTCCACCAGTAACAGCTACAACCCCAGTCACAGCTGCAACGCTCATGACCGAATCAACGGTGGTACAAGGCATTAACATCGCCATTGTCCCAACAGATGAATCCGACCCGGCCAGTGCACCTCAAGCAGAGAGCGATGAAGAGAAGGCCAAGAAAGAGGCCAAGGCCAAGAAGGATGCCGAGGACAAGCAGAACAAGAAGGGCGAAGAAGGCCAGCAATACTGCAACTGATCAAATTGCTTAATTGAAAATATGGAGGCAACAATGACCCGCACCTTGCGTCATATCCTGTTTGCTGTGCTGCTGACCGCCGTGACCGCCCTGCCCGCTCTGGCAAGGACAGTTGGAAATGTTACCCACCTGAGCGGACCACTGTTCGCAAAGAATGCAGCCGGAGCCAAAAGGGCACTATCTGTGAAGTCGGCCGTGGATGAAGGTGACACCCTAATGACGGAGAAACGAACCTACGGCAGAGTCAAATTCATCGACGGCGGCGAGGTCACCCTGCGTCCAAACTCGACCATGGTGGTGGAAAACTACGCCTTCAACAAGGATAAGCCCAGTGATGATAAAGCCGCTCTCAATCTGATCAAAGGAGGATTGCGGGCAGTAACAGGACAGATAGGCAAACGTGGCAATGTAGACTCATACAGAATGAAAACCCCATCTGCCACTATCGGTGTACGCGGTACAACTTACGACATGAAAGTCTGTCAGGCCGGATCATGTGCCGGGCTGGCTGACGGTATCTACCTGTTTGTACGGGACGGCGCCATCGCGGTGACTACCAATGTCGGAGCTCAGACATTCAGTGCAGGTACGTATGTCTACGTAAAGGATGCCGGGTCGCCTCCTGTGATCCTGCCCAAGGATCCAGGACTTAACCTGAATATTCCGGCGCTGGATAAAAAATCCTGCGGGATACGGTAAACTGGCAAGTGATATTTTGACCATTTTAAAAGGGTATACAATTCGTTTGCTATGCCGGTAACAATGTTTTATAGTATACTAGCTGTGAGTTCTATCATAGCAGGATCATGGCATAACAACTGCAGATCCTACCTGCCAACATGCTGATTTGATATGATTTTCAGGAGGAACCATGTACTTCTTCCGCAGAATATCCTTTCTCTCCCTTTTTGTACTTTCTCTCGCTTTTGTGGCCCAGGCGGCTGATTCTCCGCGCTTCGATGTCAATCGCTATCAGGTCGATGGCAACAGCATCCTCCCGTCCTCGGAAATTGACAGGGTTCTGGCTCCTTTTACCGGTAAGGGGAGTGATTTCGGGACGCTGCAGCAGGCGGTTGAAGCTCTTGAACAGGCCTATCACTCCCGTGGATACCATGCCGTCAAAGTTTTGATGCCGGAGCAGGAACTGCAGGGAGGCGTGGTCAAGCTCACCGTCCTCGAAGTTCGCATCGGCAAGGTCACAATCGAAGGTAACAAGCACTTCGACAACGCCAACATAAGAAGAAGTGTGCCGAAGCTGAAAGAGGGGGCCGTACCTGATCTGGACAAAATATCCATGAACATCCGGGTCGCCAACGAAAATCCGGCCCGTAAAACCCAGATGGTACTTCAGGCTGGAGACAGCAATGACTCCTCAAATGCCCTTCTTAAAGTAATAGATGAGAAACCATGGAAGGCTGGGGTCTCTCTGGATGATACTGGCAATGACATGACCGGTAAACTTCGGCTCGGCTTTCTTCTCCAGCACGCAAATCTGTTCAATCTGGATCATCTTGCAACCTTTCAGTACACAACCTCACCTGACCATCTTGACAAAGTAAGCATATACAGCTTCGGCTATCGTCTCCCGCTCTACAATTTGGGAGATTCCATCGACTTTTACGGCGGCTACTCGGATGTAGACTCGGGATCTGTTCAGTCCGGTGTGCTCAGCCTCAGTGTCAGCGGCAAGGGCACCTTTGCCGGCATTCGGTACAATCAAAACCTGACCCGTATCGGCTCTTACGAGCACCGCATCCTTTACGGCTTCGACTACCGGCGCTTTGATAACAGTATTGGCATCGCCGCCCTGCCCGGTATCCAGCTGGGTACCAGCACTGAAGCTTTCCCACTCAGTATCGGCTATTCCGGTACCCGCGCATTCAGCGGAGGGAGCGAAGTCGGAGGATGGGCTTCCCTCTCCCAGAACATTCCGGGCGGAGACAAGGGTGAGACTGCAGACTACCGCAAGGTACGCGGGAACGCCTTTGCCGAGTTTACAGTGCTTCGCGCTGGGGCAACCGGAGTTTATGCCTTCCCGGCCGATCTGCAAGGGCGCTTCACAGTAAACGGCCAGTATACCTGGATGCCGCTCATACCGGGTGAACAGTTCGGCATGGGGGGACAAAATTCGCTGCGCGGCTTCGGCGAGCGAGAGCTGGCTGATGACATTGGCCTAGCCGGAAGCCTGGAGTTATATTCCCCCAACATACTAAAGTGGTACAACATCTCCAATTCACAACTTAGAGCATTAGTATTCTATGATGCTGGTTATTTAGAACGAAACAAGCCTCAACCGGGTGAAACCGCGTACCGCAACGCCGCCAGTACCGGCGTTGGCCTGCGCCTGGCTCTTAATAAGTACCTTTCGGCCAGCACCGATTATGCAAACGTGGTCGGACCTCAGGGGGGACATGCTTCAGGAAGAGGTCGTTGGCATTTCAAGGTAAGCGTGATGTTTTAATGTAAATCCAGAGCAAGAAATTGAAACACTGAGCAACGGAGAAAAACAGAGAAAAATCTTATTGAAAAAGCTTTTTTGAGATCCAATTTATCTATGAATGCGGCTCCTAACGTACTGTCTTGATTTCTCTGTTGCTCAGTTGCTCTGTGTTATTCGACCTACCGTTTCTGATGTTGATTTGTTTTTAGGGTCATGACTAGAACAGCGGATTTTCACGTACTATTTTGAGCATCATTT
>CAZUGI010000069.1:0-15632 GCA_964619855.1 uncultured Geobacter sp.
TCATGACGGTATGTTAACACACTTTTCAATGTGCTGTTCTAGTCATGACCCTAAATTTAAATTGCGGATTACTTAATGGAGCCATCCGGTAAAAAAATATTCCTGATCACTGCATTGCTATGCTCTCTTCTGATGGCTGCCAGTGAACCTCTATGGAAGCATCTTGAGTATAAAACATATGATGCCAGGGTGAATCTGTGCCAGGCGCTTTCGCTGGGCGATCATCACCCATCCGGCAAGGTTGTTATGGTCGGCATTGAGGAGCATGCAGCGCTGAAGAAGAAGCCATTCATCTTCTGGTATCCTGATCTAGGGCGTTTTCTGAAAATCGCAGCACAGTCAAAAGCCACGGCTGTCGGGATCGACATGATCCCTTTCCATTCGCTGGAGCAAAAACTGGCAGATAGTTTTAAGGGTGTAGATGGGACGCCTCCACCAGCGGCTACGCTCGATGAAATAGGCCGCCAGCTTGACAATGCACTTGTTTCCGGCCTTATGCAGGCATCTCGCGAAACCATTATTGTGCAGGGCATCTCAGGTTCGCTGGTTCCGTTTTATTTTGACCTGATGGCCTTCATGGAGAACGTAAAGCCTGCTTCTCTTAGGGTTGATGCCGACCCGGATGGTATTCTCCGCAAGGAATTTCGCAACCCGGAGGAGGGCCAGGAGGGTTTTGTTGCCCAGCTCTACCGGGCTACCGGCAGCGTCAATCAGATTCCGGACAATTTCAATATCAACTTCTCTCTTCTTGACAAGATCCCGACCTATTCTTTTGAAGAAATTATCAGCGGCACTTTTGATACTGCAAAATTAAAAGGTAAAATCATTGTTCTCGGAATGGAGAGCAAACATGAAGATGTCCATGACACCCCACTGGAAAATCGTCCCGGTGCGAAGATACATGCAGCCGCACTTGAAACCCTCCTGACCCAGACCTCAATTATTTCTCCGGAGTGGAGTTTTCGTTCAGGGCTTTTGGGATTGCTCTGTTTAATCGTCTTTCCACTCATTCGATTCAGGCATCCTGGGTTGTCATTCTGCTGGATATGCGGCTTATCGTTGGTGTACTTCGCAGCTGCGACACTCGCTTTCTCGCATGGGGTCAACCTGCCTATATTCCCGCATATTCTGGCGCCTCCGGCAATGTTTATTGCCAACTATCTCTATCGTTATCTGGTTGAGGAACGCAGCAAACGACAGCTATACCAGACCTTCAGCTACTATGTTGATCCAGTCATCATTGATAAACTGGTTTCTCAGGATCCGCAGACACTGATGAAGGGTGAACGCCACGATGTATGCGTCATGTTTCTCGACATTCGCGGTTTTACCGCCCTTTCAGAGAGCATATCATCCGAGGCGCTGGTCTCTATGCTGAATACTTTCTTCGGGCGGGTCAGCGAGGTGATTCAGGGAAACCAGGGGTTCGTCAACAAGTTCATCGGCGATGGCATGCTCGCGTTCTTTGCCGTAGGGGACAGATATGTAGATGATGCTCTGCAGGCCTCAAAAGAAATCTGCGAAGCCACAGAGCAGCTGAACAGTTCCGGTGAACTGCAGGCCTATATCGGAGACAGAAAGATTGCTATCGGGATTGGCCTGCACTGCGGCAGCGTCATTCTCGGGAATATAGGCTCGCATCGAAAACTCGATTTCACTGTAATTGGGCCGCCGGTAAATACAGCCTCCCGTATAGAATCACTCACAAAACAGTATTCCAGGATGGTTCTGGTTAGTGATGCGGTGAGGAATGCCGCTTCAGGGAACTTTTTGTTTGAACCGCTAGGACGGGCAGAGGTAAAGGGTATTGAGGAAGGGGTCGAGATTTATGCTCTGCACATTTGACAAATGCCGTTATATTGTGAGACATTTTGTAAAATTCATTTAGAGAGGTAAATGTAATGTACGCTAAATTTCTGACGCTACTGATGGCCATGCTGCTGGCAGCTCCTGCATTTTCAGCGGAGGCCCCCTGGAAAGTGTTTGAGATCAAGGGTAAGGTGAGTCTGCAGGTTGATGGCGCCACTCGTACGTTAACCAACGAAAAGAACCTGCTTGAAACTATTCGTAAAGGGAGCAAGGTTAAGGTAGAAGGGGCAGGGAAGGTGGTTGTCGTCTCGCTCAAGAGCCGGCAGGCTTATGAAATTGCAGATAACAGTGAAGGGGTGGTTGAGGATGATCAGGTCCGTGCGCTCAAAGGCACTGTATCGGTTAAGAAGGGTTTCACCCTCCCAAAATCAAATGACGGCAAGATGGGTGGTATCGTTATGCGCGGGGCCGGCAATACCCGCAGCTGCCTGAAGGCGATTTCACCGAGCAATACTGCTGTTGTTGACCTGTCACCCGATTTAGTGTGGGAAAATAATTGTGATGGGCTTAAGCAGGTTGCGATAACGGTTTTGGCTGATGAACGCATAGTCCATGCAGGAGAATCAAGCGAGACAAGTTTCAAGATTCCGGCCGGTGTGCTGCAACCCGGCAGCCGCTACATGTGGCTGATTGATGGTGGTGCAAATTTTGATATGGCCAGTGGCGTATTTACAGTACTAACAGAAGCCGATCGCAAAGAGGTGCTGGAAAAGTCGGCTGCCTTCGCTAAAGCGGGAAGTGAAGATATTGCCGAGGTAATAGCCTATATTTATGACATAAGCGGTAAAGGTTTGAATGAGATGGCCCGCAAAGAGAGTGAAAAAATCCGGCAGCGCTATCCTGGGGCCGAAGGGCTCAAGGATCTTCCGTGAGCCTGAGAAGCTTCAAGTACTTAGGTCTTGTGCTGGTTGTGGCTTTACTGCTGCTTCCGGTTTCTCAGGCGAGTGCCCTGGAGGCAGCCGCCGCGGATGCGCGTGAATCCAATCCTACGGCATCTGAGATTAAAGCACTGCTTGCGAGAGGTTCTGCCGCTGAAGCTGTCAGGCTTGGTGATTCGGCACTGGCCGGTGCCCATGGGAAGCTTTCTGAACAGTCAGTCACTGAAATCATAAAGTTGCAGGCTCAGGGGTATCTTCGCTTGGGCCTGCCTCAGGTTGCATCAAAACTCCTCAAAGGTCGTATCGATCTTCTCTCTGCCGGCAGTACGACCGAATTATCGCAGCTCATGAGTCTGCTGGGGCAGTCTGCCATCCTGGGTGGCCGGCTCGAAGAAGCCGAACAGGCTGTTGACAAGGCAACGGCCTTGTTGAAGGGGCAGCCGTCTCAGGAGCAGTTCTGGCCGCTGTTGCTTAAATCACATATTCGTTATCGCCAAAAGAAGAATGCCGATGCAATGAAACTCTGCCGGGAAGCGGAGGCCGCCGCAGCTTTAATTGGAGATGCGAGTCTGCAGGCGTTTGTCTTGATCCAGCGAGCCCAGATTGCACGTCAGTCCGGAGATCTCACTCAGGCTGCGGCAGCATATTCGGATGCACTTAGCCGATATCAGAGCCTTGGGAATTCCTATGACGCTGTGTATGGCATTATTGCCTCCGCCAGCGGTCTTTCAAAATTACCTGTCAAAACCCCTGAGGAACGCGAAAAACTCACCGCAACCGGTGCGGATGCTTTTCAGGGCGCAGCGGAAAAGGCCCGCGAGATTTCTGACGCCAGAGCATTATCCCAAAGCTTGGGTAAATGGGGTGAATTGCTGGAGAACGACGGCAAACTGGACGATGGACTGGGTAAGACTTTGCTGGCACTGCATCAGGCCCAGCAAGCCCGTCTTATAGATCTGGTATATCTCTGGCAGCATCAGGCCGGCAGGATTCTGAAAAAGCAGAAAGACACTTCCCGCGCACTCGATATGTACCGGATGGCCACTCAGAGCCTTAACCTCTTTAAGAAAGGGTTGTCATCCGATTGTGGCATTGCCGATGGCAGCTTTCAGGACACAACCAAGCCGATCTATCTGGATCTTGCCGAGCTTCTTATTGATGCTTCAGAGTTAAGCAGCACTGACGGAGAAAAGCAGAGACTGCTGATAGAAGCCAGAAATACAGTGGAAACCCTCCGCACTGAAGAGCTGCGTGATTATTTTGAGGATGCCTGTCTGGGGGCTGAAAGGTCAGGGCGGGCCTCACTCACATCCGTGCCACCGCACACAGCACTGATCTATACGATTATGCTCCCCAACCGGATGGAGATGTTGGTCACCACACCTGAAGGCATCAAGCGCTTCAGGTCTCCTGAATCCTCAGTAACTGTTGCCAGAGAGATCCGCCTGCTGAGAATGACGATTGAGAATCGCTTCCCGGCCTGGGTAACCTCGGCACGCAAGCTTTATGACTGGCTTATCAGGCCAATTGAAGCGGATCTGAAGAAGCACGACGTTAACACTCTCGTATTTGTTCCGGATGGTCCACTTCGCAACATTCCTATTACCGTGCTTCACGACGGTAACCAGGCTATCATCCATAAATACGCAGTTGCAACCATTCAGGGACTCGGCTTTGCATCAACGCCTAATACCGGTGGCAGGAGGCCGACCACAATGCTTATGGCCGGGTTATCAGAAAGTGTTCAGGGTTATGCGGCGCTGGCGAATGTTATTGAAGAGGCCAAGGGGATCAGATCTTCATACCCCGGAGTCTCCCTTATCAACAAGGAATTCCAGGTTCAGAACGTCAAGGAACAGCTTGACCTCATGCCATACCCATTGATTCATATCGCATCGCACGGTGAGTTTACCGGTAACTCTCGAAACAATTACATTCTGACCTGGGATGGCAGGATGACTCTTGATCATCTCGATAGATTCATCAAGAACAGCACCATCAGGAAGGCTCCAGTTGAAATGCTTTCCCTTAGTGCCTGTAAAACAGCGGCCGGTGATGATCGTGCTTCACTTGGTCTGGCTGGTCTGGCGGTGAAATCAGGTGCCCGCACAGCCGTGGCTTCATTGTGGGACATTGACGACAAATCCACATCAGAGCTGTTCATTGAGTTCTATCGCATCATAAAAGATGGCTCCTCTATCAATCGGGCCGAGGCGTTGCGACAGGCCCAGTTATCAATCAAGAAGCGTTATGATCACCCTTATTTCTGGTCACCGTTTCTGCTGATCGGCAACTGGATCTGATCGATTCCAACTCAAGGCGCTATCTGCGTTGGATCGTCTTCTACTCCTCAACGTACTAAATGTACGCCTCGTTGTCTCATCCTCGCCGCCTTGATTTCATCATTGATTTGAAATCGGCAATAAAACGATGCCGAAAAACATAAAACGGCCGTGCAGATTGCGCGGCCGTTTCCGTTTTCGGAATGGTTGATTATGTCAGCGGGGCAGAACCGTGGGGAAGCTGTTTTCCGGAGCTGATGGCAGGCCTTCACTGCCGAGCAGTCGGAAGGTGCTTGCATCCAGCTCATCAGCAGCCATGCAGCGTTTGGGCATGAATGCATTCAAGTTGAGAATGTCAAATACCGGAACAGCAAGTGCACCGGAAACATCGATATTAGGGGCCTGTATTACAACAGTACCGTCTCTGCCATAGCGTGACGATGCGCTCAGCAAACTCCGGCTTTCAGGGGACTCAATAAACAGTTTGCTGATTCTCAGCAACAGATTGCCGCCGTCACCATAAGAAGCCTGGGCTGTGATGCGGCTGTTAAAGAGAACCAGATAAGCGGTATTCACCGTTACATTTCCGCCCTTGCCACTTCCGCTGTTCTTGGTTGCCGATGTAGTAACTTCGCTGTTAATCACCGACACGACACCTGAATTATTAATAAGAATATTGCCGCCCGGGCCGCTTACGCTGTCATTGCTGGAGCTGATGGATGCACCGCTCAGTAGCTTCATGTTTTGGCTGTTGATGCTTATGTTTCCTGCGTTGCCGCTGTTAGAGAAGAGAACGTTGCTCTGGATTCGTCCGTTGCTGGACATGTTGACATTGTCTGCTGTGATGGCAATGTCACCGGCACTTCTTGGACCAACCCCCGGATTTGATACCAGAGCGGAGCTGATCAGGCCGCTGTCACGAACGTTCAGATTCCCGGTATTTATGGTGATGGCTCCTGAAGCTCCATCGAAGGTGTCGCTGCGCAGTTCACCAACAACGTTAAGAGACTGGGTGGCATTGAGGGTTATCGAGCCAGCGCCGGTTGCACCCAGGACCGGTGCGGAGGACGAAACCCGCGCACCGCTCAGAATAGTAACCGTCGGCGCTGTGACAGAAATAGTGCCGGCACGGCTGCCCACACTGTTAGCGTCGGTGCTTACGACGCTGGTGCCGCTGATGTTGATTGTATCAGTGGCTGTCAGGCTTAGGTTAGAACCATTGGCACCACTTTGCGAGTCGGTGTTGATCACGCTGCTGCTCACATTCACTGTGCCGCCCGAGATTGTGATAGCTGCGCCAGAGGCTGTCCCTGCCATTGCGTTGCCGGTCACCGATGATCTGTCGATAGTTGCATTTCCGCTTACGGCGATATCTATGGTTTGCGGGGCTACATTTTCGTAGGTGTCATTATAGACCGTTCCTCCACTTATATAGAAGGAACCACCGCGAATCTGTATTTTGCCGCCACCCTTGCCGCTGGCGTCCAGGTTGGCAGTCCGAAGTCCCTGCATGTCCAAAGGTAAAGCAGGTACCCCGGGAACCGGATAGGTTGGTTGCGCCGCATTAGCACGGTTTTCCGAAATCGTCACAGGTCCAAGCGCAGCGAAGCCCTGCGGAGTGATGTTGACGCCGTCATAAAGCACTTCGCCGGCTGATGCGACCGAAGCGAGATTGACCGTGCCGCCGTAAGCCCACAGGTTGCCGTTGGTTATTGTTATGCCTCCGGAAACGAGTGAGATGCTTTTGCCTTCCGGTACAGTGAGAAGTGAGCCATTAACTGCAATAGAGGCCGGGTTCGCATTAAGGAAGCCAAAGGCGCTGGGAGGATCGGTTGTCAGGTTGGTTGCTCCGCCGATGTCGGCCGGGAAACGGCCGGTAGTGCCCAGTTTCAGATAATCGGCGGTTGTCGCGTGGAACGAACCGGTTATATCCAGCGATGCATTTGGTCCGAAAACTATCCCGGCCGGGTTGAGTAGATACAGGTTTGCACCGGCGATGTTGGAACGTATGGTGCCATCAATATTGGAAGCGAGGCCGCCGGTTACTCGTGAAATTATATTGGCAACTACCGGACCGTTGAATATAGCGGCATTGCCGGTTGACAGGCTGAACTGTGAAAAACTGTGAAACAGGTTGCCACCTCGTATGGCTCCACCGGTAATGGTGTAGTTGCCGCCAGCCGGCGCAACAATGGTTCCGACAGTTCCGTCAGCCAATACAGCGGCTGAAGCTGCCGTAGCACAGAACATTGAGAGTGCAGCAGCAAACGTTAAAAACGTTGCTCCCATCTTTTTAAAATATGGAGTGTAAAAACGGCCCATCATTACAGTACGCTCCAGCTTATGGCAAAATGAACACCATGTTCCTGAGGGTCCTGGCCCGTTGATATTCCGCTCTTCAAAAATCCATAGCCATAGAAAAAGTCTACGGTCACACCTTTCCAGGCCCCTCTGAATCCCAGCCCGACGCTGGCCAGATCGGTGCCTTTGCCTGCATCGGCATTTTCATGTCCGCTGTCCCATCCCCGGCCATAGTCAAAGAATGGCGCAATGGAAAGATGCTCGGTGCCGGAAATACTGTCACGCAGCAGGGGAATCCACCACTCCAGCGACCCGTTGACTCCATTGTCCTTAACGAGCACATTCTTGCGATAACCGCGTACGCTGTTCATTCCGCCCAGTGCATATTTCTCCATCGGAGGCAGACCTGTATCGGCAAGCTGGGCTTCTCCCCGCAGGTGAATGCGGCTGGAGAGGATACCGGTGCGCTGCATCCAAAGAAGTCTACCTTGCCAGGTAAGAAAAGTCTCGTCTGTTACCCCGGTACTGAAAAGGGTGGAGCCGACAAATACCGCCCCGTCTCTGCGTTCAATCCATTCAATACCGGGCCTTACAACTGAATGACTGCTGCGACCGTTTTTTTCATGAGTTGAGAAGGAGAAGCCTTCACCAAGCAGGTAGTTTCTGCTTTCGCGATATTCGCCGCTTAAAGATGGACGAACCTCACGGCGGATGCTCTTGACGAGCGGATGACTGAGCCTGCCACCGTAGGTGGCAGAGCTGCTTCGTATATCCAGTGGCTTGAAAAGCGGATCAATTACGCTGGCTTCTCCTATTCTAAAGTAGATGTCCAGCATGGTATCGGCCGAAGTGAGCGGCCTGGAGTAGCGCACGCCGTAATCATAACCACCTTCTGATCCTCCGAAGCTACCTTCAATGGCGTCTCCGGCGCCGGTCAGGTTGCGGTGGGCGGCCAACAGGCTGCCATGATATGAACCGATGCTGGGGGAGTTGTCATTAGTGGCACTCAGGATCAACTGCCATGGAGATGATTCTGTCACCTTGATCGTCAGATTACCCTCTCCAGGGGCAAGTCCTCCGGCCAACTCGGCGTTGACCGCTGATACACGCTGATCCTGATACAGCAGTTGGAACGCCTCCTGAAGATCGCTAATCCTGAACGGAGGCTCAGTTCTGCGCGTTATCCTGTCGATAAAATAATTTTTGGAGAAATGTTTATTACCCTCCACCTTGATGGCCGTGAGCTTTCCTTCAACTACAGCAAGATGGACAATCCCGTTGTTCACATCCTGGTCAGGGATTATGACCCCAGAACTTATATAGCCGTTATCGATCAGCCATTGCGTCAGTCTGTTCCTTAAAACTTCAAGATCAACATAACTGATTCGGCGGTTAAGGTACGGGGTTGTCATGTCATTAAGAACGTTAGCCGGTATGATACGGTTGTTGTCTACTACAATTGATGAGACGGCAATCTCCTTAAGGACAAACTCCTGCGAAGGCGCGGACAGACAATTTCCAGGGGAGGAGAGCAACATTCCACTAAGTAATATAACTATTATGCAGGGCATTATTTGTCGTGTCTGATTCATGTCGGTTCGTAAATTCGCACATTATTAAAAATAAAACAAGATTGTATTAGTTGAATTATTTTTTTGGTCTAATTTTGTTTGACAAAATAAAGTAAAATAATTTATTGTGATATACGGTGAAAAAGCTTATTTGTAATCAGCTGTTTACGCACAATTTACCGTTAAATAGAACTCTGTGAAGTTGCAAAAAAACATACTTTTATTTAGTAATTTCTTACGATTAGCCACGATAATTACGGCCCGCTTTACAAGCTAAAGGGGTCCGTTATTTGACGGATTAGAGTTTTCAGTTGGGATACTGTTTTAATATTCGGCACTGCCGATTGCATTGTGAATAAAGCAAACAGGAGAGGGTTGATATGGATGAACTGAATTTCCCGGATAAATTTCTGAAGATATATCAGAAGGACGAAGTCATCTTCAAAGAAGGTGACTCCGGCTCCTGCATGTATGTCATAAATTCCGGGCAAGTGAATATCACTAAGCAGATTGAAGGTGAAGAGAAGTTTTTAAAGTCGCTCGGACAGGGGGAAATTTTCGGTGAAATGTCCCTGGTCGATAATCTACCACGATCCGCCTCGGTTATTGCGGCTGAAAAAGATACCCGTTTACTTGAAATAGATCACGCCCTGTTTGTCTATCTTGTCGGCCAACAGCCGGCCTTTGCACTGATTATCCTAAAGGCGATGAGTCACCGCCTTCGCTCGCACGGAATGCCCGGTATTCCAGAAAAACTGAAAGCTGCCCCAGAGCAGGCCGGTAAACCTCAGTCAGCGCCAAAAAGTATCGGTGTCACGCAGTTAAAAGAAAATATTTTCCAGTTCCGCGGTCAGTGTATGTCCTATCTCGTCAGGGGTACTAAAAAGAATCTGCTAATCGATCTAGGCCTGCCATGGGAAAGCGATCTCCTTGAAGAACAACTTGCCAGCGTCGGCCTCTCAAAAGAGGATATACATATAGTCGCGCTGACGCACGAGCATCTGGATCACATAGGCAGCGTACCACTCTTCTCGCCCAAAGCCATAATCGCAGCCCACTCCATGGCTGCCAATAAGATTGCCATGCAGGACGAATTTGTGCTGATGAGCAAACTGTTCAAGGACCATGTCCTTAACGTGGACGAATATCATATAGACTTTCACCTGCACCACGGCACGGTTATTGATCTGGGCGGGACAGTTCTGCAGGTGCTCCACACTCCCGGGCACAGTTCCGGTTCGGTCTGTTTCTATGAACCATCGCAACAGGTTCTATTTACCGGCGATACTATCTTTGCAAACGGCGTGCTGGGGGGCATCTTCCCATCCGGCAGCATCAGCGACTATGCTCTGACCCTGCGTCAGTTGAGTATGCTTCGCATTAAAGAGTTATATCCCGGACATGGCAAGATATCCACCACCCCGGAAGAGGATTTTGCCAAGGCCATCAAAGGTTCCGTCGGCCTAGTTCATGATACACGTTCACTCTTTGGTGTGCTTGATTCACATGAAGAATTTGCCCAAGTCTCAAAGGCCATATCGACCTATGCAAAAAGGGTGTAACCGCATACATAAATATATTTGCCTGTTGACGATACTCTTGTCGCTGGTGGTTTTGATGACTTCTTTTCATCACCACCACGACAGCGATAGCCTTAAGTCAAACGATTCCTGCCCGATCTGCGAAGTCCAGCAAAACCTTGATAATATTGATAAAGTCAAATTATTTTTAGTTATGGCTTCTATCCTGATTACGTTTATTTCTCCAAATCCGATCCTCGTTTGTGCCTCGTTTTACCCACTTCCATCAGTACAAGATCGCTCTCCTCCCCAGTTCATAGCACTTTTCTAGTTCTGTCCTGCTTTTTTAAAGCTTCAGTTTTTCTGCATGTTGAAGGTGATAGTTACCAATACGAAACGTATTCGAGACGATGATTATTTCGTATTTTGAAAACAGATGGAAGAATATTTGAAATCAGACAACTTCTACATATCCCGAATACTTGTATCAATGCTGCTGGTAGTGACACTATTACTGTCATCGCATCAGTATTCTTTCGCTGCCTGTGCCACAGCACCGTCCGGACTGGTCTCATGGTGGCGTGGCGAAGGGGATGCCAGTGATCATACCGGTCTGAATAGCGGTACGGCAAGCGGCGTAACTTACAATGCTGCCGGTAAAGTCGGCAAGGCGTTCAGTTTCGACGGAATGAGCAGTTATGTTACTGTTGCTGATAATGCAAGCATTCGATTGACTAATGCGATTACAATATCCATCTGGGCAAAACGTAACGCCACTGACTCTAATGACAATGAACGTATTTTCATAAAAAGCAACGGCACCGATGTTGGTGCCTATGCCCTTTCAGTACGAAATGGAAAATATCATTTTGCCGTGTATGTGGATGGAGCTTGGCGCTACTTTGATGCTGGGGCATGGAATGACACCAATTGGCACCATGTCGCCGGGACCTACGATGCTGCCACAAAGATATACAACTTATATGTAGACGGGGTCAGTATATCAAGTGCTACTCTATCGGGGCTGAATAGTTACACAATCAATCCGGTGTTGGGTAGTATTGAGATAGGTTTATGGTCGAATGGATCAAGATATTTCAACGGACTGGCCGACGAAATACAGATATACAACCGCGCTCTTTCCCTGGCAGAAATTCAGTCTATTTACAATTCGGATACGTCCGGTGTTTGTACCGATATCACCTCTCCGTCAGATGGTTCCCTAACCGCCGCACCTGCAGGCAGCAGCCAGATAAATCTCTCCTGGACAGCCGCTACCGACGGCGGCAGTGGTCTGGCTGCTTCCAATACATACAAACTTGTCCGGGCAAGCGGGGCAACGGCACCTGCTGATTGCAGCGGCAGCGCGATTTACCAGGGAACAGTAACTTCATTCAGTGATACCGGCCTTACTCCCGCATCCCAATACGCGTATCGGGTTTGTTCGTACGACGTGGCCGGTAATGTCTCGATTGGTGCCATGGCCAGCGGGACAACTGCAGTCTTAGATGTTCCTGCTTCATTTGCCGTTTCGGCCTCGCCCGGCCAGAATGACCTGACCTGGGGTTCAGTCACAGACGCCGTTACCTACAATATATACTGGGGAACCTCTCCAGGTGTTACTACTATAAACGGCACGAAGATTTCAGGCATCAGCGGTACCATCTACAGTCATGCCGGCCTCACCGAAGCCATCCGCTACTACTACATAGTCACTGCCGTTAATGGCTCTGCGGAAAGCACAGCATCTGCTGAAGCATCGGCTTTCGTTCAAGGCTGGTCGTATATAGCTCCCATGGCTGCTGCACGCTCTACCACATCAATATCTGCACTGAATGGACTCGTGTACGCCGTCGGCGGAGAAATATTAGGGGTGAGCTGCGGAGATACCACACTCCAGGTGTATGATCCGGCCGCAAATACCTGGGTGCTGAAAGCATCCATGAATACGCCCCGTACCGGTCCAGTTACTGCGGTAGTAAATGGTAAGCTTTATGCCTTTGGTGGTTATGGTGGTCCTGGTGGCTGCAATACATATCATTCTGAGGTTGAAGAGTATACCCCTTCAACCAATACGTGGACATCCAAAACTCCGATGCCTACGGCGCGTTTTCATAGCGCCGCGGCAGCAGTAAATGGCCTGATATATGTGATCGGCGGACAGACAACTCTTGCCAGCTACACTCCAACCGCAGTTGTCGAGGCTTATGACCCCGTTGCAAATACCTGGACTACCAAGACCTCTGCGCCGGCCGTAATCGGTGGCGGTGGAGCTGTTGTAGTCAATGGCATCATTTATGTTATTGGGGTGAACGACAATAAGTTGTATGCCTATGATCCGATAAACGACTCGTGGGTTGTAAAGGCTGATATGCCTGAGTCCAGAGGCCAATATTCCGCCGCTTCGGTTAATGGGCAGATATATATGTATGGTGGAACTACATCTTGGCCTACTCCAAATGCCACGGCTAGAGTTTACGACCCCTTCCTAAATTCATGGTCTGCAGCGCCTTCCATGAACACCCCCCGCAATCAACTGCGTGGCGGTGCAGCAATAAATGGAAAGATCTATGCTGTGGGTGGATATAATGGTGTTGCAGCTGTTGGCGGAACAATCGGTACGGCCGAAGTCCTGCAGCTTTCCGACATCCCGATCCCGGCCGGACTTGCTGTATCCTCTACCAACCGCCAGAATACGATCACCTGGAGCGCCGCGTCCGGCGCGACATCCTACAATCTCTACTGGAGCACGAAACAGGGTGTTTCTCCGGCATTTGCCTCAAAGGTGAGTGGCATAACCGGCACCAGCTACAACCATACCGGCCTGACCGATGCCACGACATACTATTATGCCGTAAGCGCCGTAACAGCTCTGGGTGAAAGCATAATCTCCAACGAAGCTTCTGCTACTACTCCAACGCAGTGCCTTACCGTGCCGTCCGGACTCGTTTCTTGGTGGAAAGCGGAAGGGGATGCTGTTGATCAGCTAGGTGTTAACAACGGCACACTGATGAACAGCGCTACTGCAACAGCTACAGGCAAAGTCGGGAAGGCGTTCAGCTTTGATGGCGTAAGCAGTTATGTCAATATTCCGAGCAGTTCCAGCCTTGACCCAACAACAGAGACTTCAATTGAAGCTTGGGTCAAGTTTACTCAATTGCCTTCAGCGGCTGGTCATCATATGCACATAGCCGGTAAATCCGGTGGTGGAACGGACTTTGATCTACTGGCGTTAACCGATAATAAACTCTACCTTTATATTGGCGGCGGGGTTAACGTGGCTTCAAATACTGTAGTTCAGACGGGTGTTTGGTACCACGTTGCAGCCAGCTTTAAAGCAAACGACAGCCTCAAAATGTACGTAAATGGTACATTGGAAAACACGGCTTCAATATCGGGGGGAAGAGGAACAAATGGTAATCCATTTACGATAGGTTGGAGTGCGGTGTTTGGCGGCAGATTTTTTAATGGCTTTATTGACGAAGTCCTTGTCTATAACCGAGCTCTCTTTGCCTCTGAAATACTTGCTCAGTACAACTCCGGCAGTAACGGCGTCTGCACAGATATGACGAAACCGACCGCGGCCATCAGCTACTCGCCGGCCGGTCCCTACAAGACCGGGACGAATGTGACCATAACCGCCACTTTCAGTGAAGCGGTGGCAGACTCGCCTATTCCGAAAATATCCCTCTCCGGGGCCGCCACCATCGCAGCAACGGATATGACCAAAGTTGATAGCACTCACTATACTTATGCATACACAGCCGGCAGTAGCAGCGGCGCGGTTACGGTACAGCTCTCCAATGCCACCGACCTTGTGGGCAATGCCATAACGGCCACCCCCACAAGCGGCGGCACGTTCTCACTGGACAACACAGCCCCGACCGACGGCACGCTTTCAGGGACTACAATCAGCTCAACACAGATTAATCTCTCCTGGACTGCCGCAACTGACAACGGAAGCGGTCTTGCCGCCAGCAACACCTACAAGCTGGTCAAGACAACAGGCGGAACCCCTCCGGCTGACTGCAGCGGAACCGGTCTCTACCAGGGAACCGGCACGACCTTCAGCGACACCGGACTCTCTGCAGGTGCCCAGTACTCCTACCGAGTCTGCGCCTATGATGCCACCGGCAATGCGTCAACCGGCGCCACCTTCAGCGGTTATACCTATACGTTATGTACGACCGTACCTTCTGGACTGGTCGGTTGGTGGAAGGGTGAAACTGCCGCCGGTAACATTGCCGTGGATCAGACCGGCACTAATAATGGTACATTTTTCAGCGGTGCAGGTATCGCCCCGGGTAAAGTAGGACAGGCTTTTTCGGTAACAGGTGGCAGCTACGTTGATGTCTTAAGCACATCCGGTTTAAACTCAAACAACGGTTTCAGTGTTGGGTCATGGTTCAAAGCCACTTCCCTGCAGTCTGCCTCCACAGTCTTCAAAAAGTCTGATAATGCAAACGTCAGCGGGTCTGTAGTAAATGGCTACACTCTGGAGCGCTCCGGTAACGGTATCGGTCTCTGGCTGATGCAAAATGGCACTGGCGTAGCAAATGTTACTTCAACGACAGTGCTGGCCACCGACACCTGGTATCATGCGTTTGCGTCGTATGACGGTTCAAAATTGAAGATATATGTAAATGGTATTCTAGAGAACACGACCGACTATTCAAGCACTATAAATACTGGTTCGACCCATGCCAATATTGGCCGTGATTTTCTGAATGCTGGTGACGGAGCAAGGTACTGGTATGGTCTAATTGACGAGGTTCAGGTATTTGATCGCGGCCTGACGCAACCCGAGGTCCTTGCCATATACAACGCCGGTAGCAGCGGCGTCTGTACCGACATAACCAAACCGTCTGATGGTACGTTGACTGCAACCCGTATCAGCAGCAGCCAGATCAATCTTTCCTGGACAGCCGCGACTGACGCAGGCGGTCTTGCCGGTGCAAACACATACAAACTGGTCCGCACCACTGGTGCTACTGCACCGGCTGACTGCAGCGGAGCGGCCGTCTACCAGGGGACCTCCACAAGCTACAGCGACACATCCCTCTCCGCCGGGGCAAACTACGCCTACCGGGTTTGCGCCTATGACGCCGCCGGCAATGTTTCAACAGGTGCAACAGCAACGACAGCAACAGGTGCAAACCCCACCTGGAAGTCTTCAGTCCCGAGCGGTAGCTGGAGTCTTGGGAGTAACTG
>CAZUGI010000070.1:0-15419 GCA_964619855.1 uncultured Geobacter sp.
AAAGGTTTTCTGGGTAAAAGGGCCGATGGTAAACGAAAAAATTGATTACCAGGGAATTCTGCTTCCCTGGCTTGAAGTTTAATTGGTTGGGTTGGCACAGGAAAACCTCTTGTTTAACGGGGGGCCTATTGTAATATGGCATATTTTTCTTCGAGACTGACCTCTTTAAGTTATGCCGCACTGAGTGGGCATACTGATGTTGCTAGACTCCTGGTAGAGAGAGGGGCGGATATCAATAAAGCGATCACCGGACTGCTCAATTTCAGGGAAAAGGGAGGAAGCGGTACTGGAAGCGCAGTTGAGCTTCTTAACGAGCTTAAGCGAGAAAGAGTTCCTAGTATGCTGACGGTATCCAAGCCGTCCGGCATTACTGCTTCGCCGTCTGTTGTGATTAAATCTGACGTTGATGAACTGCCTGTGCTTAAATATAAGCCAAACAAAAACGCCTATGCAATTGTGATCGGCATAGAGCAGTATCGTCAAAAACTTCCCAAGGCTGATTTTGCGGTTAGCGATGCAAAACTGGTGAGCGAATACCTTTCAAAAGTCATGGGTTACCAGGAAGAAAACATCGTCACTCTGACGAATGAAAATGCTACTAAAGGCGATTTGGAAAAGTACCTTGACCAGTGGCTGAAAAATGTTGTTGAAAAGAACGGGACCGTATTTATCTACTACTCCGGGCATGGCGCACCGAATGTAGTGACGGGCGATGCCTATCTGGTACCCTACGACGGCGACCCGGCGTTCATCGAACAGACCGGTTATTCCTTGAAACGTCTCTACGAGAATCTTGCCAAACTCCCTGCCAAAAACGTCATCGTAGCTCTGGACTCCTGTTTTTCCGGTGCAGGTGGTAAATCGGTATCTGCGAAGGGATCGCGAGCACTTGTGAGAATTGAAAAAACATCGGCTCTTAATATCGCTGTACTTACCGCTTCACAGGATAACCAGATCAGTTCCTCTTATGAAGAAAAGGGCCATGGAGTCTTCACTTATTTTCTATTGAAAGGGATTAAAGAGCTGCTCGGTGAAGATAAGAACAGTAAACTGGAACTGAGTGAGTTATACAACTACCTCAAGCCGCAGGTGGAGCGAACATCACGCAGGCTTTACAATAATGAACAGACACCACAATTAATGACCGCAGATGAGCAGATGAAGAGAATCGGACTTCGATAGAGTCCTGGGGAAACCATTATGTCAAAATCAGCCAGATGCCTCATCAAGCTTTTTGCGCTGTCATTTCTAATTATGCTGACCGGTTGCACATCAACGCCGCTTATCAAGGCATCGCTTGATGGAGATCTGAATGAAGTTAAGAAACTGGTCGCCCAAGGAAATCCGGTCAATGTTCAGGACTGTCATACAGGTTTTGACTATGTCTGTTGCACTCCCATCACATGTGCCGCCAACAAAAATCATGTCGATGTTGTTAAATACCTGCATGAACATGGCGCCGACGTCAATACCGTTGATGCATCCGGTCATTATATCGGCACCACCAAATTTACCCCGCTCCATTACGCCGCCTATCGTGGCAATATAGAGTTGACATACTATCTCCTTAGCAAGGGTGCCAGTATTTCTGCAACAACAAGCAACGGCTGGACTCCTCTAAAGTTTGCTGAAATGAGGGGGCATACGAATGTTAAAGACGTCCTTGCTGCCGAACTCAAAAAAAAGTACGTACAATCAGACCGCATCACTCAGCCCCAGCTTGCTTCAACAACGACTCTCGAACAGTTTCTGCCCTACCAAACTCTCGATGTAGTTCCTCAAGGCATTGCGACGCCAATTGACGGGATCTGGACCATCAACCAGGGACGGATGAGAGTTGAGGCCGGCCGGATGTACTTTATCAACAATGTTAAAGGTGTCGCCCGTGCAAATATGGTCAACATCAAAGATATCAGGCAAACTGCGCCTAGGACCTATTCAATCAACGGATTTGTGACCTATCAGAGCAAAAGCTATTACGTGCCCGGTGAGCTCCTGGTTGCCTCCGACAAAGCGCTGCTGCTTACCCTCTATCCCAAACCAGAACTAGGTCTACCCAACGGTTATACTGAAGTTTACACTCGTGAAAAGCTGGATGACGACGCGTTGTTTGCCGCGCAACTAACAACGATAACGGTTTCGACTCCAGACAAGGCAAGTCCGCTCTCTGTGCCCAATTTAAACGCCACCCCCGATGACAACGCAGTTGCAATTGTGATCGGCATTGAAAAATACCAGTCATTACCATCTGCAGGGTTCGTCCGCAGCGATGCCTCCTTGATTCGCGACTACCTGAAGGCAATGGGATATCAAGAGCGCAACATAGAATTTCTGACCGACGAACGGGCTACCTACACAGGCATCCGCAAAGCGGTTGAAACCTGGCTGCCAAAACGTATAAATCCGCAAAGTCGCGTTACGGTCTACTATGCCGGTCATGGTGCTCCGGATCCGCAGAGCGGAGATGCCTATATTGTACCATACGACGGTGACCCGAGTTACCTGTCCGATACCGGGTATCCACTGAAACGGCTTTACGAAAAACTGGAGTCACTCCCGGCAAAACAGGTGGTAGTATTGATCGACGCCTGCTTTTCAGGTGCTGGCGGCCGGGGTGTGCTGGCAGCTGGTGCCAGAGCATTGGTCCGGATTGAGAAGGCTGCCCCGAAGAGCAATAGAATCGCCGTGCTTACCTCTACCCAGGGAGCACAGATCAGCACCTCCTCGCCTGAAAAGAAGCAGGGAATTTTTACCTATTTTCTGTTGAAAGCTTTTCAGGAAGGCAACCGCGATCTAGTCGCAGTTTATGATTATCTGAAACCCCTAGTTGAAAACGAAGCTAAAAGAATGAACGTGGAACAGACTCCATCTCTGAGTCCTGATACTGAAAACATCAGGGGCAAGTTTAATTTTTGGTAGAATGGCAACAATATTCCCCAGAAGCTTTAGAGATGTCTCAGAGATACTGTTATGATGAGTTTTTGTCAGGCAATCAGCCTGATTTATGCCCACCGACCCAATCAAAATTTCTACTTGACTTGTCAAGCCCACTTCTCTATAGTTCAAAACTCTTTAAAATCGATGCGGATGGAGACAGTATTATGTACGCAGTAATAAAGACCGGTGGCAAACAGTACAAGGTCGCCGAAGGCGAATTCCTGAAAGTTGAGAAGCTCGAAGGCGAAATCGGTGACAACATCGAATTTGCAGAGGTACTCATGATAGGCGGCGAAAAGACCGTGGTTGGTGCTCCGCTTGTGGCTGGTGCGAGTGTAACCGCCAAGATCGCCGTACAGGGCAAGGGCAAGAAAGTGCTCGTGTTCAAATCGAAGCGTCGCAAGGATTCACGCAAGCTGCGCGGACACCGTCAGCATCTGACGGTTCTCAAGATCGAAAAGATCAGCGCATAATTTTCAGATACATATTTCTCCCGGGAGACACGGAAATGGCACATAAGAAAGCGGGCGGCAGTTCAAGAAACGGCAGAGATTCGGGCGGGCAGCGCCTTGGCTGTAAAAAATTCGGCGGCGAGATCGTAAAGGCCGGCAACATCCTTTACCGTCAGCGCGGCACTCAGATCCACCCCGGCAACAATGTTGGCTGCGGCAAGGATTACACTTTGTTTGCCCTGATCGAGGGTATTGTAAAATTTGAGCGCATGGGCCGTGACCGCAAGAAAGTGTCGGTCTACCCTAACTGATTTCGGTTGTTCATAGATCCAGCAAAGCCCGGCAGGTTTTTCCTTCCGGGCTTTGCTGTTTTATTTCCTGTTAAATGCAACGAATTATTGATTTCAGACTGTAAAACTTTGCATATGTATGTTACAAGTAACACCATCTGTATTGCGTAGAATATCGGAGCGGGCCTGAATGAAGCATCTTGGCGACATACTGGTAGAAGCGGAGATCATCAGCAAAAAAACCCTCGAGCGTGCGCTCGAGCGCCAGAAGGCTGATAAAAAAAGACTCGGCATCGTGCTGGAAGAGATGGGGGTCATCACAGAAGATGAACTCACCGATGCCCTCTCCAAGCAGTTCAATTTTAAAACCATCAAAAATTTTGTCGACCGACCTTATTCGGAGGAACTGCTGGGGCTGCTTCCCTCTGATTTTGCCATGAAGAAGCTGGTTTTCCCGCTCAAGCAGAAGGACAATATGCTGGCGGTAGCCATAACCGACCCCTTCGACCTGGAAACAATGGAGATGTTAAGCCGCATCACCGGCTTTCAGGTAATTCCGGTTCTTGCTTCCCGCAAAGAAATTCTGGACGCGATCTCGGTGCACTATCTGAAGAGCAGCGCCAGTGAAGGCAGAGATGCCATACTGGTTGCGGAAGACTCACTACCTGTGGCAACAGTCATCCAGATGGCTCTTTCAAAGGAAGGCTTCAGAGTGCTGCTGGCCAGCGATGGCCTCGAAGCCCTGAAGATAGCTGTATCAGAACGCCCAAAGCTTATCATAACGGATTCGGTCATGCCGCGCATGGACGGATACGGACTGCTGAGAGCCATCAAGGCCAATCCGATGACCTCGGAAATACCGGTCATAATGCTGACATCCAAAGCCTCCACTGAAGACGAACAGAAAGCTCTGGAATTTGGATTCAGCGACTTTATTCCCAAACCGGTTCAACCACTGCGAGTTGTTTCGCGCGTTAAACACATTCTGGAACTAACTAAAAAATACAGACGCTGAAACCCTGCCGTACAGACACCGCCAGAAAACTCTGCCCCTGCCTGGTTATCAGCTGAATCATCAAGGCACCCACATGGATCATGAACTCACTATCCAGCTCAAGCAGGTTCTTTCGTCCCTGCAACTGCTGCTGCCCAAACCTGTCGGTGAAATCGACTGGAAATCATGTCACGCAGCCAACTGGCGCAAACATTCATTCGCCGGCTATCTGGAGCCGGTGGAGAGCATTGAATCCGTCAGCCTTGATGATCTGCTCGGAATTGAAGAGCAAAAACAAACCATTGAAGAGAATACCCGCCAGTTCCTGGCCGGTTATCCCGCCAACAACGCCCTGTTATGGGGAACTCGCGGCACCGGCAAATCATCTCTGATCAGAGCGCTTCTCAACCGTTATGCGGCTAAAGGCCTGAGAATAGTTCAGGTTGACAAAAATGATCTGATTCACCTGCCCGATATTGTCGATTCGATCAAACGCCTTCCCTACCGCTTCATTATTTTTTCCGATGACGTGTCATTCGAAGTGGGTGATTCCAGCTACAAAATGCTTAAGAGCGCTCTGGACGGAGCGGTGTACGCACCACCCGAGAACATCATCATCTACGTAACCTCTAACCGGCGCCACCTGCTGCCAGAATACGAAAGCGACAACCGGGGCGCCATGCTTGTAAATAACGAGATTCACCATGGCGAAACAATTGAGGAGAAAATCTCCCTCTCCGGACGTTTCGGACTCTGGATCGGTTTTCATCCTTTCAGTCAGGAACAGTACCTGCGTGTCGTCAGGAAGTGGATTGAAAAACTGTGCGCCCGCCAGGGGGTTAAGCTGGCCTGGACAAAGGAAGTTCAGCATGAGGCCGTGCAATGGTCATATTCAAAAGGCGACAGTAGCGGCAGAATTGCATACCACTTTGCCTGCCGCTGGGTCGGCAGCCAGATGCTAAACCAAAACGCCCCCAACCAGTAAAAACTCTACTATCCACCTTCCAGAAAAGGCAGCTTCATGAAATCCCGCATCGGAAAAGGTCTCTCAAACTGGCTCCCCAAATCCGTCCTATCCCTTAAAGATTACAGCCGCCAGGATTTTGCTGCTGACCTGATCGCCGGCATAACCGTCGGACTGGTAGCCCTGCCCTTGGCGATGGCCTTTGGCATCTCCTCCGGTGTGACGCCGCAGGCCGGCATCTACACGGCCGTTGTGGCCGGATTCCTGATTTCCGCTCTGGGCGGTTCACGTATGCAGATCGGCGGACCGACCGGCGCATTCGTGGTTGTTATCGCAGCCATCATTGCCAAGCACGGACTCTCAGGCCTTCTGATCGTCACCATGATGTCCGGTGTTATCCTGCTGTTTCTGGGACTGACCGGTCTCGGCAATGCGGTAAAATTCATTCCACGGCCGGTTGTAATCGGATTTACCAACGGCATTGCCGTCCTGATCGCCTCAACCCAGATCAAGGATTTTCTCGGCATAAAAAGCACCGACAAGGTGCCGAGTGAGTTTCTTGGGCGGATGTACTATATCGGTGAACATGTCTCGTCAACAGATTTCCTGACCGTGCTGCTGGCGCTGGTATCGCTGGCAACCATACTGTTGATGCCGAAAATCACCAGCAAGATACCGGGCTCAATCATTGCGCTGCTGGGGGCTACGGCCTGCGTCGGTATATTTGGGATACCGGTCGAGACCATCGGCAGCAGATTCGGGGGGATTCCCACCGGCCTGCCGCAGCTTCAGATACCGGAATTCCATGCATCGCTGATCATGCCGCTGCTGCCGGCGGCAGTCACGGTTGCACTGCTGGCGGCCCTGGAGAGCCTTTTGTCAGCGGTAGTAGCCGATTCGATGAGCGGCGACCGGCACAACTCCAACGTTGAGCTGGTGGCACAAGGGGTGGCAAATCTGGCGGTACCGCTCTTCGGAGGTATCCCGGTCACAGGGGCCATCGCCCGCACCGCGACCAACATCCGTGCCGGCGCACGTTCTCCGTTCTCCGGCATGATTCACGCCCTGACGCTGCTCTGTATTCTGCTGTTTGCCGCTCCGCTGGCAAAATACATTCCGCTGGGAACTCTGGCGGCCGTACTGTTCGTAGTGGCCTACAACATGGGGGAGTGGAGGGAGATCCCCATGATCCTGCGTCTGGATCGCAAGGACATCTCTGTCTGGCTGATCACCTTTGTACTGACAGTCGTCGCCGACCTGACTGTCGCGGTTGAGATCGGTATGATGCTGGCGGCACTGCTCTACATCTATCAGGTCTCACGCACAACCGTCGTGGCCCCGTTGACTTCCGAAAACATCGGTGATGCTAAGAATCATTTTGTGCAGGATCAGGCCATCCCCGGCTATATCAGCATGTTTCATATCCAGGGGCCGCTCCTGTTTGGAGCCGCCGAAAAACTCAAGCAGATGGCCTATGACATTGACGGCCTCCAGTCAATCGTAGTCCTGAGGATGCGCTATATGACCGCCATTGATGCCACCGGTCTGTATGCAATCGAGCAGTTTTACGAGCAGCTGCATGCTTCCGGGCGCATTCTGCTTTTGTGCGGCATCCGGGGGCAGCCGAAAAGACTGATCTACACATCAAAACTTCCCCGTCTGATGGGGGCCCGCAACATTCTGCCAAATATTCGTTCTGCTTTGAGCAGGGCCGGGGATATTCATGAACAGTTCGGTGGGCTTGGTGATGAAGCGGCGGTGGACCTGGCCGTGGCACCGGTCTAGAGCTTGGTAAGTGCCTTATGCCACTTTCAAATCAAGGATGAAATCAAGGCGATGAGGATTGAGGCGACGAAAGCGTACAACCAGTAGTACGCTGAGGAACCGAAGACGAACCAACGCAGATAGCGCCTTGATTTGGAAGTGGCACTAAAGGTCAAAGCCGCAATAGGAAAGATTGAAGCTCTTATTACAGAGCGGAAAGTCTGATATCTGCTGATTGCGCATGGCCAATGCCAATCCGCTCCAGTTGTGGAAGGATGGATCCGTTATCTTGTAGCGCAGAAATTTACCGCCTTGATCCGTAATGGCGACATGGCAGATTTCACCCCGCCACCCCTCGACAAGCGCCACTGACAAACGGTTGGCCTGGTTGATCCCGCAGCTCCGGAGGCTTTCACCGCCGGTTGGTAGTGCATGCAGCTGTTCCCGTATATAATCAAGTGACGCCAGAGATTCATTCCAGCGCACCCTGGCGCGTGCCAGAACATCTCCTCCGCCTGCGTCCAGCTGTGTTTTTATCTGACTTCTTCGGTAGGCACCGAAGGGATGATCCTGGCGCACATCCCGCTCGACACCGCAAGCCCTGGCTACCGGACCGACCAACCCGAGAGACAGGGCGTCATCATTGCCGACCCGGCCGGTTTTTTCAAAACGGGCCATTACAGAGGGTGAGTTCCAAAGCAATTCAACGGCACCGCTGTAGTCCCGGCCGGTCGCCGCAAGCCGGCTGTCGAGCTCTTCAATCTGCAGCGGCAGCAGATCAAAATTGACCCCGCCGGGGCGCACCAGCCCCCGCCCGAAACGGCTTCCGCAGAGCAGCGCACTCATATTCAGGAAGTCGCCCCGGATACGGCCGCAGAAAGATTCAGTCGGCAGATAACCCACATCCCCGGAGAGGGCGCCCAGATCACCGCAATGGTTGGCAAGGCGTTCCAGTTCAAGGGCGACGGCCCGAATGCTGTCAGCTCTTACGGAAGCTTCACACCCGCTCAGCCCTTCGCGAATCATGGCATAGGCCGTCGCATGGCCGATTGTTGTATCGCCGGCAACCGCCTCAAGCTGATACATGCTGGCCCTGTGCGGACCGCCAATCAGTGCCTGTTCAATACCGCGATGCTGGTACCCCAGAGCGATCTCTAGGTGGAATACCGTTTCACCATGACACTGAAAACGAAAATGTCCCGGTTCTATAATCCCGGCATGCACCGGCCCAACAGCAACTTCATGGATTTCGCTTCCTTCGATCCGGTAGAAATCGCCCACACAAGGCAGGATCAATTCATTCCAGCTCCGCCCCCAGGCGTCATGCCCGTTACGTTCAGACTTTTGATACCTGACCGGCTTGAACCAGGCATGTCCATCAACCGGAATACCGCACTGTTCGGCGATTTCACGCTCGAAAAGATGGACTTCGGGGCAGGCTTCCATGATGCTGGCCAGACGATCCTCAACCCATGAATGGAGCACTGCCAGCCGTTCATGGCTGCCGGCCAGCACACACCACAGACTGACCCCTTCGCGTTCCGGCACGCCAAAATAGGAGACGACCCGCCAGCCCATCCCGGTCAGAGCAACAATTCCCTGCAGAAAATCTTCCAGCGGCATCTCAGCTATGTCCTGAACTGCAATGCTTTCACCATTTTGAAAGGTATGCTGCACGATACCTCTGATCACCTGACACCTCCCAGCAGAGCGGCAGCGTCTGATATCAATCCAAGCAGGGGTTGCGGCAGCCATATGCCGAGCACTGCCACAATTACCAGCAGAACCAGAGGGGGGGCGATCAGGAGGGGAGTATCCTGATACTTCGTCCGTTCCCGGTTTTTGGGGGGATCCCCGAAAACCACCTGAAGCACGGTAACGGCCATCCCCAAAAAGGCCACCGTCAACAACAGCACCATCAGGCCGCCTGTCAGCAGCTTTCCCTGCTGGAACGCCGCTCCGATAATGGTATATTCGCTTGAAAACACCAGAAACGGAGGTGAACCGGTCATGGCAAAGAAACCGAGCAGGAACAGGGCACCACTCCAGGGTGCCCGCTTCAGGGCTCCTCTGGCAAGCTCACGGTTTTTGGATGCAAAGGCACGGTGAATATTTCCGGCCGACAGGAACAGCACCCCCTTGACAAGTCCGTTGCCGATCAGATGCAGCATGGCCCCATAATATGCCGTGCCGCCCAGCCCCAGAGCGACTGCGAACAGTCCCATATGCTCCACGCTGGAATAGGCCAGCATCCGCTTGAAATCCGTCTGGCGTGCCAGAAATACTGCAGCTATCGCAATTGAAAACAGGCCGATCCCGATCAGGGCCAGACGAAAAAATGCTGCATTGTCGGCGGCTGAACAGATCTGAAACACGCGGATCAGCCCCAGAAAACCACAGTTTGCCAGGCCTCCGGCCAGCATGGCTCCCACCACACCGGGAGCTTCGCCGTACGCATCAGGTTTCCAGGTATGCATCGGCACCAGGCCCATCTTGGCGCCATAACCGATCAGCATAAATACAAATGCGGCCTGAAGCCAGATAGTCGGCAATCTGGGGGCGTATGATCTGAGCTGCTCCAGTATCAAAGTGGGCTCAAGTCCGGCCACTACAGTGGCATAGGCCATAAAGAAGATCCCGAACAGTGCCAGGGCGATGCCGATTGAGCAGATCAGCATGAATTTCCAGGTCGCTTCGATGGAACGGGCATTGCTGTTAAAATAAATCAGCGGCGCCATGCAAAGTGTTGTTGTTTCAATAGCCAGCCAGAGCAGCCCCAGATGATGGGCTACGGCGGAGAGAGTCATGGCCGACAGGCAGCAGAGCATCCCCATGCAGAGCACGCGGTTGTTGCGTTCCTGTCGATACTTCAGGTAGTTGACGGCATAGAAGGAGCATGATGCAAAGAGGAACGTGATGACCAGCAGAAACAGTTTGCCGATGGAATCCAGATCTATCCATTCATTTTTAGATGGTGATTGCGAACTGCCGGCCGCGACCATGGCCAGAATCATCTGCACACAGGCTGTGGCAGGCAACACCCAGGGACGCTTCTGATTGGATGGGATCAGCCACGAAATCAGCGCCCCGATCAGCGGTGCGGCAACCATGACGGCAATCAGCAGCATCATTCCACCTCTCGCAAGGCGGTCATGCGGCTGGTGTCAATGGAGGAAAATTCACGGCTGATCTGGTTGATGATGATTCCCATGACGAAAATGCCGGCCAGCAGGTCGAGAATTGCTCCGGCTTCAACCATGAGCGGCATGGCTTCAGTCAGGAGGGTGCCGAAAATGAAAATACCGTTCTCCAGCATCAGGTATCCCACGACCTGATTGATGGCTTTGCGCCGGCTTGCAAGCGCAATGAATCCGCACAGAAAAGTGGCCAGCGAGGCGGGCACCGTCAAAAAGCCCTGGTGCTGGGCGGCCAGAGGCAGATTATCTGAGTATACGAAGGCGACCACAGTTGCCAGAGCGCCAAAAATAACGTTGCCGCTGTATCCGAGCAGCGGCTGCAGATCTTCGGTGAATTCGACTTTCTTCAAGGCGCGCAGCAGCAGCCAGGGAATAAAGAAACCCTTCGCGATAAAAACAATGAGAGTGATCAGCAGGATTCGGAAATTGTATGCGTGTGACAGCAACGGCAGCAATCCCAGAATTGCCCCCTGAACTGCAATGGCCCGGATGGCGACCTGAGTCCTGTGCGTTCCCAGAATGAAAATGTTGATCAATAGCACCAGTACCAGAAGCTGATCTGTCATGGTATTCATTGTTTCACCTCAACACCAGCATCATGGCAAAGGCAGAAAGCACCAGCGCTGCCAGCAGCATCTGAGGAACACGGGTAAGCCGGAAACGGGCCATACAGGACTCCACGGCTCCGATCGCAACCGCCAGCAGAATTATGGATACGACGAATATCGACCAGTCAAGGTATGAATCAGCAACGCGCAACGGCAGAATGAGGTGTAGAAAGAAGGCTCCCAGCACAAACAGTTTGAGAGCGGCACCGTACATAATCATCCCGAAGGCCGGACCGCTGTGATCCAGCACCATTACTTCGTGGATCATGGTCAGTTCAAGATGAGTATTGGGATCATCGAAAGGAATACGGCTGTTCTCCGCCAGAACAACGAAGAAAAATCCGGTTACCAGCAGAATCAGGGCAGCCCCGGAGGTCATCCAGAGCGCGGCGGACGAGTGTGTCAGAATGCCAGAAAGGGAGAGTGATCCGGAAAGACGGGAAAGCACCATCAGGGCTATGAATATTACCGGTTCCGTCAGGCAGGCGAAGGTAACTTCGCGGGCAGCCCCCATGCCTTCGAAGCTTGAGCCGGTGTCAAGGGCGGCGATGGTTGTAAAAAAGCGCCCCAGAGCCAGCAAAGATACAAAAAGGATCATATCGCCGTTAAATACCAGCGGCGGGACATGATTTCCCAATGGAATCAGCAGTGAGGCGACCAGAACAGAGGAGAGCGAGACAATCGGACCGGCTCTGAAAACCCAGGTTGTGGTTCGGCTGAAGATGCTCCCTTTTCTCAGGAGCCGGAACATATCATAATATGGCTGCAGAATCGGGGCGCCGCTGCGGCCGGCAAAAGCCGCCTTGGTACGATTGATTACCCCGAAAAGAAGCGGCGGCATCAAGAGGATCAATATGAGATGGATCAGAATGTCAATCACGTCACAAGTGCCTCTCTATTCCTGTTAATGGTTCTTGGTATGCCCTACCAGCCAGTTCCCCGCCGTTTGCCGCCGCCTTTGAGCGTCTGACGAAACTCCCAGGGAGGTCGCGGATTGGCATCCCGCCATAAACCGGCGCGACGTGAGCGGGCCTGGTTTTCAGCGCCGATATATTCCGACGCATAGGCTCCCTGCAGATACTGGCGGTAGGCCCAGGCAAAACCCTCCGCCACCATCTCGCGGTTGACATCTCTTCCGGAGTAGCGGATGACCGCCACCGCCCGTTTGTATTGATCGATCTCAATAATTTCGGCCGTAACCCGCCGCCCCATAATCTTGTACATCAGGGTGCGTTTTGAAACTTCTCCGAAAGGCTGGCCGGGAACATCCGGTTTCTTTGTTTCTGGGGCGTCGATCCCGTAGAGGCGCACCTTGAGGCGGCTCTCTTCGCGAGTAGCCAACAGGACGGTATCTCCATCGTAGACCGCCTTGACCATACCCTCGATAGTACGTCCGGCTAAGGCGTCTGAGGACAGTATGAACAGTATGAAAATGACTACTAAAGCCTTCATCTAGACCAGTCCTGTGGCGTAATTAAACTCTGTCGTGCCGGCTATGTCTCTGCCGCTCCTGAAGGCGGTCATGATTTCATTCCATTTCTCGCGGGGAGCCTGACGCAGATCAATCAAAAAAGAGCAGCCGCCCATCCGGAGCAGTTCACTGTGACGACCGGTCAGAGAAAAGGGAGTGGTTGCGCTGATGCTCTGCAGGCCATCGCGAGTGGCAACACTATACCCCTCTCCCCGGTCGGAGTGAAGAGGAATATTGTTGTGAACATCCTTGATGCGGATCTTGGTGGTCATCACCGGCAGAGGTGCATAGACGATCAGTCGCCTTTCAATGGTAATGCCGGATGCGAGCAGCTCCGCCAGATTCAAGGCATCATCCTCGATGTAGAGCGTGGCACTCTCGGCACCCAACTCCTTCCAGGCGGCCAGAGCCTGGCTGTTGAGCGAGAAACAGCGATGCCAGGTGGAGATGTGAAGACCTTCCAGTCCGCGCAGTAAATCAAAATGTGAAAGATTGGAGGCCTCGAAGCGCCGGAAGCCGGTCCGGTACAGTTGAAGAATGGCGTCTTGATACAGCGGGATGTCGCGGTCGAACAGCATAAAGGGAATCTGCCAGATAACGCGTGCTTCGGAGCCCTTCATGCGCGGTATAGTTACGGTAAACTGGTGAATGGCAGCCCTGGAGAGCGTCAGCAGAACCGAATCAGCACCGTTCTGAAGCGGGAACCGCCAATCCTTTGGCTGATCCACTACAACGACGAGCGCTTCGGCCTGGGGCCTGACAATCCTGTGCAGATTGATATCCCTGAGTGCTGCCGTACGTGCCAACGACACTTGTTCGCGGGAGTCGTTGAAGACCGCCTCACGCAACTGTTGATAGAATTGCCGGCGCAGATCTTTGAAGACAGACATCGGAATCAGCACGGCCGGAAAATCGGGCGCTTCAAGGGACTCAAGCCTGAAAGAGGTGTCACCGCATTTTGAGAACTGGCCCAGAAGCACTGCCTGCATATCACCGCTGCGAGCAGACTCGAGAGGGCCCAATGGGAAACTGAAGGTATGGCTGGTACCGCTGACATCAGCCTGGATACGAAGCTCGGAAGCCCCTTCTCCCTCAGACCCCAAGTGGTCTTTCAAGGCGGAATGAAGCAATTCCATTCTAAGCCGGCAGGGTAGCCTGTCACCCTGGATCGAATCCAGTCGCCTCTGGCAGGCGCTGTCACTCATTGTGAAGGCTTCCCGCGACGAGACTTTGTAGATTGAGTCGCCGACGGTAAAACTGAAGGGGGTCTCCACTTCCACCATGCTGCCGGCCTTGGCCTCCATCGCCTTCCTGCCGTTTTGAAACAGCTCCCGCACGGTCCAGGCCTGGCCGGCCATATCACTCTTGGGCTGAGCACGCAGCCGGTCGCCGACATGCAGAGGATCGCGGGTTTCAAAGGTCAGGCGCTTACCCTTCAAGGTTTTGATCTGACCTACGAAACGGCCGGTACCCCCCTTCTGCCAGGGATTGGCGATATCGTCCGGCTGCTGGGATGACAGAAAGCCCTTGGTAGGGGTCCTGCCGAAAGAATACTTGAGAATCTCCTTGGCTTCCTTTAGCGCCTCTTTACGCTCAGACTCCCTGGCGTCCAGCACCAATCGATATGCCTCCACGACACTGGCAACATATTCGGCCGATTTCATGCGGCCTTCAATTTTAAGGGACTTCACACCGGCACTGACCAGGTCAGGCAGCATATCTATCGCTGACAGGTCGTTGGTGGAAAAGAAGTGACCCTGCTTGCCGCGATGCTCGTACAGGCGCCGGCAGGGCTGAGCACAACGTCCACGATTGCCGCTATGCCCACCCAGATAGGAGGAAAAAAAACATTGGCCGGAGATTGAAAAGCAGAGTGCTCCGTGAACAAAAACCTCTATTTCAACCGGCGTTGCCGAGGCTATGGCCGCAATCTCGTCCAGAGCCAGTTCGCGCGCCAACACGGCCCGCTGAAATCCAAACTCCTGCAGCATCTTTACACCGGGTGTGTTGTGGATCGTCATCTGGGTTGAGGCATGCAGCGGAAGAGATGGAAAATGCCTGTGAACGAGCCGGGCCACTGCCATATCCTGAACGATTACTCCATCCGCCCGCATGGTGGTCAGAGCTGCCAGAGTATCGACCAACTGCGGGAGCTCCTTTTCCTTAACAAGTGTATTAAGCGTGACATAGATGCGCCGGTCGCGGGCATGGGCGTACGCCAGCATCCGTTCCATCTGGGCCAGGGTGAAGTTCCTGGCACGGGCGCGGGCCGAGAAATCCTGCAGGCCGGCGTAGACAGCGTCGGCCCCCTTCTCCATGGCGGCAAAGAAGGATTCCAGCGATCCGGCCGGAGCCAGGATTTCAGGTTTACTGATGACTTGATTCATAGCAGCTCACAAAGCGAAAACGCCCCGTAACGGGGCGTTTTCAAATGGTTATACAATACTTGGCTTACTTCTCGACGAGTATCCTCAACATACGCCGCAGCGGTTCCGCCGCGCCCCACAGCAATTGATCGCCACAGGTAAAGGCCTGTACATACTGCGGTCCCATCTTCATCTTGCGCACACGCCCGATCGGTACAACCAGGGAGCCTGAAACAGCCGCCGGAGTCAGCTCTTTCAAAGAATCCGCCTTGGTATTGGGGACCAGCTTGACCCACTGATTATCGTTTGCAATCAGGCTTTCAATCTCTGCAATCGGCAGATCCTTGTTGAGCTTGATAGTAATGGCCTGGCTGTG
>CAZUGI010000071.1:0-15400 GCA_964619855.1 uncultured Geobacter sp.
GTCGCGCTCGCCCAGATGGATCACATTGCCGTGTTTATCGGCCATGATCTGGATCTCGACATGGCGGGGCTGTTCACAGTACTTTTCGATATAGACTTCGGGATTGCCGAACCCCGACTGGGCTTCAGCGCGGGCGGTGGCAAAAGCATTCGGCAATGCAGCCTGGGAATGGACAATCTTCATACCTCTGCCGCCGCCGCCTGCAGTAGCTTTGATAATGACCGGGAACCCGATCCCCTTGGCGACTTTAACAGCATCATCGACTGAATGGACACCTTCCTTGGTGCCTGGCAGAATCGGCACGCCCTGCTTTATGACGGCCTGACGGGCGCTGATTTTGTCACCCATAATTCTCATACTTTCAGCAGTAGGGCCTATAAAGGTAATCCCGCACTTCTCGCACACTTCGGCGAAGTTTGCGTTTTCAGACAGAAAACCATACCCGGGGTGAATTGCCTCGGCATCGGTCAATTCTGCAGCGCTGATAATGGCGTTGATATTGAGATAGCTTTTGGTACTGGGTGCCGGGCCGATACAGACACTCTCATCAGCCAGCTTCACATGCAACGAATGGCTGTCAGCCTGTGAATAAACCGCAACAGTCTTGATACCGAGCTCTTTGCAGGCACGAATCACGCGCACTGCAATTTCACCGCGATTGGCTATAAGGACTTTATGGAACATGAAGGTGAACCCCTCTTATGTGGTTAAATGTGAAATTATAGTTTCTGGATAACGAACAGAGGGTCGCCGAATTCAACTGCCTGAGCATTGTCCTTGCAGATCTTGAGGATCTTGCATTTGCACTCGGCCTCGATCTCGTTCATCAGCTTCATGGCTTCGACGATACAGAGCACCTGCCCCTTCTCCACAACCTGACCCACTGAGACATAAGGAGCAGCATCAGGTGCGGGTGCGGCGTAGAAAGTACCGACAATCGGAGAATTAAGTGTGTCGGCGGCCTCAGCCGCTGCTGGCGACGCAGGTGCTGCGGAAGGCGCCGGTGCTGCTGCCGGAGCTGCGGGGGCGGGGGCATGAGCATACGCAGGGGGCGCGTATGCCGCCGGGGCGGCCATAGTGACATATTCCGGCTTGTGACCACGCTTGATAATGATCTTCTCCTCGGAGTTGTCCATCTCGAATTCTGTGATGTCGGTTTCTGTAACCAGTTTTATCAGCAGCCTTAAATCTTTGATATCCATCTCTGTTTCTCCTTTTAATGAAATCTGAAGTGGTTTTTCCTAAAGAATCTGCAATCTTTTGTCCGCTGAGGTTAGAACTTGATGTCCATCTGCCGTCACCAGTACAGTATCCTCGATGCGCACTCCACCAAAACCGGGGATATAAATTCCCGGCTCGATAGTTATGACCATCCCCTCTTGCAGCACTCCTTCACTGCGGGGTGAGACGGTCGGTTTCTCGTGAATATCAAGTCCGACACCGTGCCCCAGACCGTGACCGAAATAATCTCCATAACCATGCCTGGTGATGTATTCACGTGCTACCGCATCCAGCGCCTTGCAGCTGATACCCGGAGAAACCGCCTCCATTGCCAGATCGTGGGCATCTTTTACAACAGCATATATTTCTTTTTCGCGCCCGCCAGGTTCACCGCAGGCCACGGTCACCGTCTCATCCGAGTGATAACCATCCTTGCAGGCCCCAAAATCAATTGTTACCAGCTCACCCTGTTGAATAAGCTTTTCGCTGGCCCTGCCGTGCGGCATGGCGCCTCTGACACCGGAAGCCACTATAAAATCAAAAGCCCGTCCTTCCGCTCCGCGGCGCCGCATTGCAAGCTCAAGCTCAAACGCAATGAGATTCTCGCTGATACCGGGGCTGATATTCCCCAGTACGTCAAAAAGTGCCAGTGACGCCAGAGAGGCAACCGTCTTAAGACATTCGATCTCAGACCGGTCCTTGCAGCTGCGAATCTCATCCAGGGCTGCACCTAACTCAACCAGCTCGATGCCATCAAACCTATCTGACATTTTTCTGAAGTCGCTGACTGTCGTGTGTAGCGCTTCAAAGCCGAGTCGGGTAATGCCATTTTCAGAGATCAGAGTCGCCAGTTTATCGAGGCGGACCGAGCACTCAACCACCTCGGATAGCTGCACTTCAATGCCGGCCTGGGCTGTGTAGCGTGAGTCGCACAGAAACCAGCTGCTTGAAACCGTAATCAGCAGCGCTCCCTCGGAGCCGGAGAAACCGCAAAGATACTGGACATTCCTTAAATCCGTTATCAGGATCGCATCCAGACTGTTTTCTTCAAAGAGCCGCTTCAGACGTGAACGCCTGTTTTTTAGCATAAATGAAACCCGAACTACAAACTGTTTTTATGAATGGCCAATTGGAGCCGAATTAAGTGTCAGGGCACCAATTATGCTTTTTTAACGTGATTAAATAATGCCCGCAATCCTAGCAAATAACTCTCGCTACCGAAACCACAAATCTGACCGACCGCAATAGGGGCTGTCAGACTGGTGTGCCGGAACGCTTCACGGCTGTGAATGTTGGAAAGATGTACTTCAACACAGGGAAGACCAACGGCCGAGAGTGCGTCGCGAATTGCAACGCTGGTGTGGGTATAAGCGGCCGGATTTATCAGAATCCCGTTGAAGCCGGCAGCAGCGCCCTGAATGGCATTTACCAACTCGCCTTCAATATTGGATTGAAAAAACTGCAGCGAACAGCCAAGTTCCGCCGCAAGTTTTTCAAGTGAACGGTTGACGTCATCAAGGGTAGTGGTACCGTACACCTGCGGCTCCCGACTGCCAAGCAGATTGAGATTGGGACCATGCAAAACCAGAAACTTCATAACTACCCCAGTTCCTGAATCAATTCAAATGACTTGATCTTCAGCAGATAGCGGCCTTTGCCGAAATTTCCGTCTCGCTTCATTATCAAAGCTATGAAAAGCTCGTCATTTAAAACCCGCATGACAACACGCGTCTGACTGGTGGCAATCGAGACTTCCTCCATATCACCAGCCTTGATTACATCCACCGCGCGCTTGATTTCCTTTAGCACCGTGGCATATTCAACCGAGAGAAGCTGGGTATCATAGTCCGACTGTTCAACGGCAAACTCATCAATTGGGATACCGTCGTATGCCATGATTATGGCAGCCAGAGCACCATCAACACTCTTTACAATGTTATTCAGAGTATCTCTCAGCGACATGATTTAATCCTCCTGATGTTGTCAAGCCACCCTTCGAGAGTGGAAAGCGCGTTATCGGCTGATCCATGGGGCTTCAGAGTGGCAGTAACGCTTTCATCCGGCATTTCCGGCAGCATTTCATTAACGACCGGCAGTTCAGCTACGGCCAGAGACTCAGGCACCGCAGCAAAAACATTGCCCAGTAACATCGAATCGGTCTCGAAATCATCAGACGGGAACGCGACCGGCTCGTCTGCAACATTTTCATCTACGGATGGCGCAGGTTCGGAAACAGGTGAATCCAGCAGTTCAAGTTCGGCTATACGGGCGGAGACGGCGTTGTTGCCGGGAGATTCAGACAGAATGGAACGATAAATTTCGAGGGCCTTGTGAATAAATCCCTGTTTGACATACAACTCGGCCAGAGTTGAGGTGGAAAGTGGATCATGATGGATCTCGGGGGCAGATTCAGCGACATACGGCTGTTCCTGTTGATCTGAGTCTGTATCCGGATGGTCCTCATCGAAAACATCAATCTCTTCAAGCATCTCGAGGTCTTCAATGATTTCGTCATCTTCATCCTCGACTGCGGACGTTGCTAATCGGGCAGATTTAGGGAATTCGAGAGATTCCAGCTCCATCCGGCACTCTACATCGTCCGGCACAAATTCCAGTACCGTCTGGAAAGCCTGACGGGCGGCATCCTTATCACCTGCGTCTGCCAACAAACGCCCCAGCAGCTTCTGAGCCTCGTGATCTTCAGGCATGGCCACTGTCACCTGAGTAAGAGCATTCATGCATTCATCATTCAGACCCTTGGCGTTACATGCCATGGCCAGAGCCCTTTGCCCGCCAAGATAGCCGGGATGTTTTGCTACTCCCTGACGGGCGGTATGCAAAGCGTCATCTACCAGCCCAACCTTGAGGTAGACCTCGGAAAGTTTGGCAAAACAAAATGAATTAGGCGACTTCGCCAGCTGTTCTTCATACGCTTTGATGTCTGTCCAGAATGATGAATTATCATGCTGCATGGTCACGCCTCCAACCCGCTCAATCTGAGCAGTTCTTCGGGAGTATGTTGCGACATGGCATACATGCCGATGCCCTGATTACATATGAAGGTAATGGTACCACCTTTTGATTTTTTATCAGCTGCAATGGCATCAAGAAGTTCCTGCCGTTCGAAAGCCGGTGGTGCCACCGAAAGTCCGCATCTGCCAATCAGCGCCAGGATCCTGCTTTCATCATCTTGGCTGCAGAACCCAAGAGCACGTGAAACCTTGGCTGCCAGCGCCATCCCGATCGCAACCGCCTCGCCATGTACCAGCCCGCGATAACCGGAAAGAGATTCAAAGGCGTGTCCCAAGGTGTGTCCATAGTTCAGGATCGCCCTCAGGCCGCCTTCCTTTTCGTCCAGTTCGACCACTTTCGCCTTCAGCTCGCACGAACGGCGGACCGTTTCAATCAGTACATCACCCTCCAAAGCAATGACAGCATCAACGTTATTCTCTATAAACCTGAAGAAGTCTGGATCAATGGCAGCGCCGTATTTTATGACTTCAGCCAGACCGGCTCGAAACTGCCTCGAATCAAGAGTACGCAACGTAACAACATCGACCAGCACAAGTCGCGGTTGATAAAAAGCCCCGATCAGGTTTTTCCCTTTGGGGTGATCGATACCGGTCTTACCGCCTACACTGCTGTCGACCTGTGCCAGAAGTGTTGTCGGCACCTGCACAAAGGGTATGCCGCGCAACCAGGTCGCAGCAGCAAAGCCCGCCAGATCGCCAACAACGCCGCCACCAAGTGCAACAATAAAAGAGCCGCGGTCCACTCCGGCCGCCAGCAGTCCGTCATAGACCCCGTTCAGTGTAGCAGAGTTTTTAAACTCCTCCCCATCCGGAATCTCTATCTGGGCAACTGAATAACCGGCCGCTACCAGAGACGCGCTGACAGTTTCCCCATAGAGAGCGGACACGGTCGGATTGGTGACAATGGCTGCCAGACCCCTCAGGCCGACCGCAGAACATCTCTGCCCCAGTGAAGCAAGCGCGCCTTGTTCAATAATTATATCGTAGCTGTTGTCAGCCAGATGCACAGTAAGCAAACTCATGTGGAAAGCCTACTCAAACTGCACAGAATCTCCATCGCGATATCTTCTACGGATTTACCGTCCGTGTCAATTTGAATATCGGCGTCGGCATAAAAATGTTCACGCTCCGCCATCAGGGCCTTTACACGCTCGGGAACTTTTTTTCCCGCCAGTAACGGGCGGTTTCTGCAACCCGCAAGACGTTCCAGCACCTGTTCACGAGTCACCTTTAGGTTGACGACGACAGCATGGTCGCGCATCAGACGGCGATTCTGCTCAGCAATAACTGCCCCACCGCCGGTAGCAATCACGGCCATAGATCGGTCTGCGAGGATCTTCTCCAGCAGTTCATTTTCAAGAACACGGAATACCGCTTCGCCATCCCTGGCAAAAATATCGTTGATAGAGCAATCGGCTGCAGACTCAATCTCGGCATCAAGATCGACAAAGCGCCATGAAAGCTTCCTGGCCAGAATCTTCCCTACGCTGCTCTTGCCGCTCCCCATGAAGCCGGTCAGGATCACTTTACGATCAGGCACTGGCAATCTGCTCCAGGTAACCTTTCAGATTTCGGCTGATCTCCATAATGGAGTCTCCGCCGAACTTTTCCAGCATGGCATCGGCGATCTCAATTGCTGTTATCGCCTCAGCCACCACCAGCGCCGCCGGGACGGCACAGGTGTCGGAGCGCTCTACGGTCGCTGCAAAAGGTTCATGGGTACGCATATCCACCGATTGAAGCGGTTTGTAAAGGGTCGGAATCGGCTTCATGGCCGCCCGCAGCACGATCGGCTCACCGTTCGTCATGCCCCCCTCTATCCCGCCGGCATTATTGCTGTTCCGGCAGTACCCTCCGGCATATGAAATTTCATCATGAACCTTTGAACCCGGTCGGCGGGCAGCTTCAAAACCGATTCCGATTTCAACACCCTTGATGGCCTGAATACTCATAAGTGCCATAGCCAGCCTGGCATCCAGCTTGCGATCCCACTGTACATGACTGCCCAGACCGGGCGGAACTCCGATAACCTGAACCTCGACCACGCCTCCCAGAGTATCCCCTTCGGCTTTGGCAAGGTCTATGGCCTGCTTCATCTTCTCTTCGGCACCCGAGTCACAGCAGAACATTTCGGATGCTGCAGCTTTCTGCCACAAAACTTCCAGAGGCTGATCGGGAACCCCGGCAGAAATCCCTCCCACTTCGGTCACATAGCCGCCTATCCGGATACCGAGTTCCGCCAGAAATGCACGCGCCACCCCCCCCACTGCAACACGAACCGCTGTTTCACGGGCACTGGAACGCTCCAGCACGTTCCGGACATCACTGTGATGGTACTTTAAAGCACCGGCTAGATCGGCATGGCCGGGACGCGGACGGGTCACAGCGCTGGAATCGTCACGAAACTCCGGCAGGGACGACATCTGTTCCTGCCAGTTTTCCCAATCACGGTTTTTTACAACAAGTGTCAGGGGGGATCCAATCGTTTTGCCCCAGCGCACACCGGAAAGCATCTGGACGGTATCCGCTTCTATCTTCATCCGCCCACCGCGTCCATAGCCCTGTTGGCGCCTTGCCAATTCAATGTTTATAGACTCCGCCAGCAGATTCACACCCGCTGGAATCCCTTCAATTATGGCACTCAACTGCGGGCCATGAGATTCACCGGCAGTCAGGTAACGAAACGTACTCACAAAAAAACCTCCATTGATGGTTCAAAGTGGAGGTAAACTAGCATTTATGATGCAATTACGGCAAGGTAAAAGAGGATGGTATCTAGGTTAGGCGGGCGACTGGATACTGTCAAGCAATGTACATGCACACCGCACCCGATGCAAATCAACACCATAAACACAAATCAATTGCGGACGTCCCGGTCACTTGCCCTGCTTCATCATCCTTAAAACAACCTCGAGTAATTCAAAAGGTTTGTACGGTTTATGAATAAATCCGGCCTTCGGATCATTATTTATTGTTTCTTCCACCGACTCCATGCCATAGCCGCTGCATATGATGACCGGGATTGTATCGCTTATTTTGCGCAGCTTCTGATAAGCCTCGATGCCCCCCATAACAGGCATGATCAGGTCCAGCAGAACCGCATCAATATCACTGCCGCGGTCAAGGAAAATTTCAAGCGCATGTTGGCCATCCTGCGCAGTAAGAACAGAAAACCCCATCGATGTCAGCATGGTCTCGCCCAAGTCGCGCAGCATCTGCTCATCATCCACTAAGAGAATAGTTCCGGCGATCTTTTCAGGCTCTGTTGTTACAGGCAAGACGCATCCACCATGATCTGAAGCTTTCTGGGCCGGGAAAAAAACCTTGAAGGTAGTGCCGACACCCGGCTTGCTGACCATTTGCAGCATACCGGCATGCGCTTTGATAATTCCCTGTATTGCAGACATGCCCAAACCGCGACCTGTGAACTTTGTGGTAAAGAACGGCTCGAAAATCCGTTTTTGTGTTTCTTCATCCATGCCGCTACCGGTATCGCTTACCTCCAGACATACATAGCTGCCAGCCTTGATGATATTTCCAAAATTGTCGGGTTCAGCCTGATCATTATCAAACACCGGCATTGTCAGCATAATCGAGATGTTGCCGCTGGAATCACCAATAGCTTCTGCGGCGTTTATGATGAGATTCATGACAACCTGCTGGATCTGCCCCGGGTCTCCCAAAATTTCAGGCAAGTGCGGATTTGCAGCAAGCGTAATAGTCACATTTTTCTTAATGGCGGCCTGCAGCAGCTTGACTACTTCGTCAACCTGTGCAGGCAGGTTGACGGTAGTCTGAAGCATCGGACTCTTCCCGGCATAGGTCAGCATCTGACGGCAAAGCTCAGCGGCTCGACTGCCAGCTGACTCAATCTTACCGAAAGTTGCTTTAAATTCCTGTTCCGGAACCATGTTCTCTCGAGCCATGTAGCAAAGACCCATGATGATTGTCAGGATATTGTTGAAATCATGGGCAATGCCACCGGCCAATACCCCAAGGCTTTCAAGTTTCTGAGCATGGTGGAATTGCTGCTCGAGATTCAAGCGTTCATCTTCATTTTTCTTGCGCTCTGTGAAATCCTGATGAGTTGCAAGAATCATCTGTTGATCCGCCATGTCCAATACCTGCAGGCTTACTATCATGGAAAGCTTATTGCCATTCTTGGTGCGATGAAGTGACTCAAAACTGATTTCCTTCTGTAGGAGCAGATTATTCAGAATCTCCTCAATTTCATTCTTATCGTGTGCATCATCAATATCGGTGGCAGTTAGCTGTGAAAATTCATCACGGGTGTAACCGAGCATCGCATGAGCAGCTGTATTGAACTGAATCGGCCTTAATTCGGGGACACTCCACAGCACAACGCCTTCCGGCAGCTGTTCAAACAGAGTTCGGTAAAGCGTCTCGGAATCCTGAAGACGTCGGGACATCAGTTGCAGATTACTGGAGAGCTCATTGAATTCTTCTATTGTCGAAACAGGCCATTCATCCGATTGCCTGCCTTGAGCGATGTCATGTGCGTATCCGGCCAGGTCGGTAAATCTTAGAGCAAGTTTTCTGGCAAGAAAAATGGAGGCCATAATGCTACTGAGAAGAGCGATAAAAATACCTATAATGCCAATCAGTGCAATATCCCGGGATGTTCTGTAGAGCGATGCATCCGGTTTGGCAACGATAACGTGCCAGTCTACGCTCTGAATCTGGATAATGCTGCCGGTCATGTCAATTCCCGCAAAAACAAAACTGTCAGTGAGCGGCTCATCCGTTCTAATACCTTCGCTTACCAACGGAATATTGTTCAGGTTAAGCTGTTGTGCCGTATAGAGACCATTGTTATCGGCCACGACCTGCCCGTTATGATCTACGACCAGGATCAGAAGATCTTTTTCCGTTGTGATCCGCTGAAGAAATTGAGTAAACAGGGTCAGATCAACCTCTCCGATTATGCCTATTCCGTTATGGGGAAGACCGTATGCCACTGACAGGCCGCCATTAATAACCGAAAGAAACGTCTCTGACCAGAATGGTTTGTCTCTCTTCAGTAAATCCTTAAATATTGGGCTGTTGGAAAGGTTCAAATTTATCAGGTCGCTCCTACGCTTCTTGTTATCCTCTTTCAATGCAACAAAAAACACATTACCGTCTGGTGCTACGGCATAAAGGCTGCTCATGGCATCATTGGCAGCCAGCAGAGCGTCCAGATGCTGCTGAAACCCGTGTTGTTCTATCTGGGATTCAGGATGCATGGCAGTAACGCTTCTAACGATTGTGGAAGCTATTTCAAGATGGCTTTCCACTTTCATACCCACTGCATGTGCAAGTTGAACCTGCCGAGCAGCAACCTCCTTCTTCAATTGCGGCAGAACCAAGAAAAAAACCAGCAGGACCACAATCCCCAATGGCAAAGCAATCGAAAAAAGCGGCTGGAGGGTAAGAATCCTATTTAAAGGTTTGATCTTCAAAACTTACTCCACAGTTATGTACTGCTTATCACGAATAACAGTAATAAATGTTTTCCGGTCGGCGTCACCGAACCTGTCAATATTCAGCGCCTGCTGAACCCCTTGAAAAGATTTCCTGGTTATGATGACATTCTTCAGGCTCTCTCCCGGCTTGCGGTTTGCGTATGCTTCCAAGGCAACCAGAGCGGCATCGTATCCTGCAACCCCGGCAAACCCGGGTTCCTGCTTGAAGCGGGCCCGGAATTCGGCAAGAAAATCCTTGTACTGCTGCGATGCCGAGTTCCTATCCAGAAACTGGGCCACAACAATTCCTTCCGCGGCCGATCCGGCCAGCTCCATAAAACGCTCCGTGGATGCCCACTCCGACATGACGATCTTTTGCCCCGGAGCGAGGGCCCGCAGCTGCTGGCAGATCATTGCCGAATCAACAGCATTGCTGATAACCAGAACTCCGTCGGCTTTAGATGCAATCAGCTCTTTTGCCAAAGATTGGAAAACTGTGTCCTTACCGGATTGAAAGCTCTTAGTCAGTACAATCTTTCCGCCAAGTGCCGTGAACGTGCTACGAAAACTATTCAACCAGCTTTCGGTATATGATTTGTTTCCGATATCGTAAATTGCAGCAATTGTCCGGATTCCCAGTTTTTCATACTGATAGCGGGCGCTCTTGGAGCCATAGTCCGTTGTCGCTGAAATTACGCGCAGAAAACCGTCATCCTTTCCGACAAGGTCGGTGGTGGTTACGGTGGGACTCAGCAGTATACTCTTCGAATCATTGATCTGAGGCACCACAGCCATGGCCATACTGCTGGTCATTGGGCCAATGATCAGCTCTATATTCTGATTTATGAGTTCTGCCATCACTTTTTTAGCGGTTTCCGGGTTCTGTTCATCATCCCTGACTACCAGCTCGATCTGGCGGCCGTTGATACCGCCGCCAGCATTGCGCTGTTCTACGGCAAGCAGGGCGCCGTTCCTGCCGCCAACCCCTAGATCAGCGACTTTTCCGGAGAGGCCTCCGAGAAAACCAATTTTTATTGGTTCCTGTTTACGGCATGCTGACAAAGATACCAAACCAGCTACGACCAACATCGAACAAATGGCGGCCTTGCGTCGCATAACGAGCCTCCTTTTCAAGTAAAAAGCCGGCTCGCGGACAATCCGCAACACCGGCTTGAAGTGTGTCAATCTGAATCGGTCCTGATAAAAATACTTTCAGGACATGAGTCATATCTGTTTGAGCAGACAAATGACACGTGAGACCTTTCCTGAATCATAATAGTGATCAATGGTACTATATCGCCATTTAATTGAAATGCAACTATCAGAGCGATTATCCTGAATTTTTATCTGTCAATAAAGACGTTTCAGGCCTTCCCTTTCCGCATACGTTCTATACGCTCTTTTACATTATCAAGCAGCTTTCTGGCCCAGATAAATTCTGTGGCAAGTATCGCCAGACCGAGTGGAATAACCACCACGGCCGGCCCCGGCAGCACGATCATGGCTATACCGACAACCAGGACCGTGAAGCCGGAAACGATTACCACCACACGCCTGGCTTGAGCCAGCGTTTTAAACACAATATGCTTCACAGCTAGAACTTGACTTTAGGCGCAACTTTGGCAGCTTCATCCGCTTTAAATGGCTCTTTGCGCTGCAGGTGCAGCAGCATGGAGTTGGTCATGGAGTTGGGGAAGGTACGGATACTGGTGTTGAATACCTGCACCGCTGCATTGTAGCGCTCCCTGGCAACATTGATCCGGTTCTCGGTCCCTTCCAGCTGTTTCTGCAGATCAAGGAAGTTCTGGTTGGCTTTGAGGTCTGGATATTTTTCCGCCACGACCATCAGGCGTGACAGGGCGGATGACATCTGCCCCTGAACCTTTTGGAAATTGGCCAGAGCATTGGGATCGTTTATCATCCCTTTTGTGACCTGCAGAGAGCCGACCTTGGCGCGCGCCTCGGTGACGGCGGTCAGCGTCTCAGACTCATGCTTGGCATAGCCCTTGACCACCTCGACCAGGTTGGGGATCAGGTCATTTCTGCGCTGATAGGATGACTCCACGTTTCCCCAGGCGGCGGTAACGGCCTCTTCGTTGGCCTGCATGATGTTGTAACCGCAGCCTGATAAAAGAGCCAGCAACAGCGTTCCCATCAAAACCATCATAATTTTTTTCATTTTCTGCTCCTTTCGAGTTTTCGGTCTGAGACCGTGTACATTATACGCTACTGGGCCATTCGCTTTAAAATCTGTTCCAATTTTCGCAACTCCTCCCCATAACCGGCCCAGTTGCCCTGACGCTGCAGCGTGGTTGCCCTTTCATATATGCTCATCGCCTCCTTGGCCAGTGCGGCTGGCGATGCCGCAGAATTTGTTGTCGTTGAACCGGCGACAGTAGCAACCGCTTTTTTCCCGCCGAAGAGCCGCTGCAGGGCCAGTTCCAGGTTTTCCTCCATAACAACTTCGTCTCCGAAAGCAACAATTACCCGCTTCAACTCCGGCAAGCCGGCCTTGTCAGCCGCAAGAAACAGAGGTTGGACGTAGAGCAGCGATTTTTCAATCGGGATGACAAGCATGCTCCCCCGGATAACTTCAGAACCGCGCTGATTCCAGAGCGTCAACTGCTGGGAGATGAAGGAATCCTGGTTGATGCGGGCGTCGATCTGTTTCGGCCCATAGATCAGGCGGTCGCGCGGAAAAGTGTAGGCCCGTATTTTCCCGTAATTTGGCTCATCACAGCGTGCTGTCAGCCAGGCCGACAGGTTGTCGCGCTTTGATGGGGTAAACGGCAGCAGCAGAATGTACTCTTCCACTTTTTCGCCAGGCAGTTTCATGATGGTGTAATACGGCTCCATCGGTTTTTCGCCCAGAGACGGAACCTGCCAGAGATTTTCCTTGTTGTAGAATACTTTCGGATCGGTCATGTGGTAGGCGGCAAACATGGCGGCCTGAAGCTGCAGAAACTGATGCGGGTATCTGACATGCCTGCGCAGGTCTTTGGTCATGGTTTCCAGTGGCTTGAATAAGTCAGGAAACATGCGGGTGTACACCTTTATCAGAATATCGTTCGGATCACTTACATAGAAAACGAGAGAACCGTCATAGGCGTCGACAACCGCCTTTACGGAGTTTCGCATATAGTTGATGCCGCCTTTGATCGGCTTTGAATAGGGAAGTCGATCTGAATAGGTGTAGGCATCAATAATCCATTTCAACCCTCCATTTTCATCAACCACCATGTAGGGATCACCATCAAAACGGAGGAATGGCGCCACCGTCCTGACCCGCTCATTGATGTTGCGGTTGTAGATAATCCGGCTTTCAGCAGTTATGTCAGAGGAAAGCAGGATTTTCTCCGTTTTGAATTTGGCGGCAAAAAGGGCTTTCTTGAGAAGGGAATCGATCGGCACCCCCCCCTTGCCGACGTAGGTCGTATTTATATTACCGGTCGCGGTCGGATAGCTGAATTCAGGAACCTTGGTCTTGACGATCACATAATCGTTGGAAAGTTCCCCGAAATAAATTTCCGGTCTGGTTACCTTGATATCAGCCAGACTGACGGGCGGAATATCCTTGACGAAAAACTCCGGCAGCCCCTCCTTGCTGATCCGGCTGACCGGACCAAAGGTAATGCCGTTGCCGTGGGTAAAGATCAGGCGCTCGTTGATCCAGTTTTTACTCGGGAGATCGGCATAGGAGAGTTCGCGAGGTGACAGCATGACTTGCATATACTGACCGTTTACCTTGTAGCGGTCATTATCGACATCAAAAAACTTATAATAGGTTCTGATCTGCTGCAGCTGGCTGTAGGTTTTGAGCAACGGGGCATGATCCCAGAGACGGATATTTTTGATGGTGGCATCATTGTTGGCAATATCGGCGGCGGTCAGTTTTGAATCGACATCGAAAGGGACCGTTTCAATTTTTTCCAGATCATAGCCTAAACGGGTAAATTTAAGGTTGTTCACTATATAGGGTGTTTCAAGAGCCAACTCATTTGGAGCAACCTTGAATTTCTGGAGCACTCCCGGATATACTTTTATGCCGATTACATACAGCGCAACCACGATTACCGGCGGCAGTAGGACCAGCCGCCAGGCGCTTTTCCATATCCCGACCGCCAGCATAACTCCCGCCAGAGGCGTCAGGAAAGTCAGAATTCTGTAGGTCAACAGGCGCGAATTGACATCGACATAGCCAGCACCATAAAAGGTGCCGTTATTGGAGAGCAGCAACCTGAAACCGTCCAGATAGAAACCGGCCGCGATCACACAGGCGAAGAACACCACCAGCACTGCCAGATGGTGACGAACCTTCTGATCAATCGTCGCCCCTCGCTCCGTCAATACGATGCCGCCACGGACAAAGTACACCAACCCGGCCATAACAGCGGTGGCCAACAACACAATACCTGAAAAACCCTTCAGTATTTCCCAGAACGGCAGACTGAACAGATAGAAACCGATATCCATTCCGATGACCGGATCGACGGTTCCTACGTCCTCTCTGTTGGCGAAGAGCAGTACCTCCTCCCACTTCATGGCGCCCCAGTTACCCGCCAGAAATGACAGAATAATGCTGGCCAGAAATGAGAGCGGTTTTACGAGATGGGCGATCTCGTCTCTTCGTATTCGTATGTTGCCGCCCCCCATCATAATGACACCGGCGTAGGGGAAATTTACCCTGCCGGCATACAGCAGGTTGCCAGTAACAACTGCAAACAGAATCGCACCAAAGAGCAGTCCTACCCCCATTCTGGCATAAAATGTTGTCATAAAGACCGATGAGAAACCGGTCTCAACAAAAAAGAGCCAATCCGTGTAGAAATTAATCAGGGATGCCGCAAAAGGCAAAACCACGGAAACGAGAATCATAATGAGAATGAACTTGTTTTTAAACATGACTGTACTCCTCAATTATTCACACCTTACATCAATTTGAACAGGTCGCCCTTCACGATTTCTACCTGTGAGCAACGATGCTATGACCGCCATCGCCAGACAGGTAAATATAACCAGTAACGAAATCTGGATAGGGATATGGATACCAGCAGCCGTTGCGATCATCTTGCCGCCTACAAAAGCCAGTATGAATGATATCCCTAATTTCAGATATACAAACATGCTCATCACGCTGGCAAGCATGAAGTATAGCGCTCTGAGCCCCATGATGGCAAATATGTTGGATGAAAAAACAATAAACGGATCAAGGGTTACGGCAAATATAGCCGGGATCGAGTCGATGGCGAACAGCACATCGCTGCTTTCCACCATTACCAGTGCCAGGAACAGCGGACTGGCTACCAGCAGTCTACTTCGTTTTCTGAAAAACCAGTCACCTCGCACACGCTTTGTGAAAGGGAATAGCTTTCGGGCTAATCTGACCAGCAGATTATTGTCCGGATGTATCTCTTCCGCTCTGCCGAGAGCCATTTTCCAGGCGGTGAAGAGCAGAAGTGCGCCGAACAGGTAGAACATCCAGTGAAAAGCCGTCAACAATTCAATACCGATGAAGATGAACAGCGCCCGCAGTACCAGCGCCCCGATAATGCCCCACTTCAGTATGCGGGCCTGGTGCTCGCCGCGGATCTTGAAATAGCCGAAGATCATGATAAAAACAAACAAGTTATCAACTGACAGCGATTTTTCAATAATATAACCGGTGAAAAACTCCAACGCCTT
>CAZUGI010000072.1:0-14928 GCA_964619855.1 uncultured Geobacter sp.
GATGAAGATGGGCGTGATGGTCACCATCAACCATGCTCTTGATCACGATACAGCCGTTATTCTGGCTTCCGAGTACAGCTACGAGGTCGAAAACGTTGCCGTTGACCTGGACGAAATTCTGGAATCTCTGCCGGATGCGCCTGAAACTCTCGAAAAGCGCCCACCGGTTGTAACAATCATGGGTCATGTCGATCATGGTAAGACTTCACTCCTCGATGCAATCCGCGAAGCCAATGTCATAGCCGGAGAAGCCGGCGGTATCACCCAGCACATCGGTGCATACGATGTGGAACTGAATGGCCGAAAAATCACGTTTCTGGATACTCCCGGCCATGAGGCTTTCACCGCCATGCGTGCCCGTGGTGCCAAAGTAACTGACATAGTTATTCTGGTGGTTGCCGCTGATGACGGAGTCATGCCGCAGACCCGCGAAGCGATTAATCATTCCAGGGCTGCCGGAGTCCCGATTCTTGTCGCCATAAATAAAATTGACAAGCCGGACTCCAATCCTGAGCGGGTCAAGCGTGAATTGACCGAACAGGGGCTGGTCTCTTCAGAATTGGGCGGTGACGTGACCATGGTTGAGGTATCAGCCAAAAAACGCCAGAATCTGGAAGAGCTGCTCGAGATGATCCTGTTGCAGGCGGATCTGATGGAGCTTAAATCCAATCCGAACAAACAGGCCAAAGGCACTATTGTAGAGGCCAAGCTGGATAAGGGGCGCGGGCCGGTTGCTACGGTTCTGGTTCAGGAAGGCACACTTAAAGCCGGCGATTACTGCGTGGTCGGAATACACTCCGGCCGCGTCCGGGCCATGCAGAACGACCGTGGCGAAAAAGTGCTGGAAGCCGGTCCGTCCATGCCGGTCGAGCTGGTCGGTCTGTCCGGTGTACCGGATGCCGGCGATATTTTTGTTTCAATGAAGGATGAAAAACAGGCCAAAGAGATCGCAACACTTCGTCAGATCAAGCATCGTGAAATTGAGTTCGCCAAGCACACCAAGCTGTCTCTGGAAGATCTTTACAAACGTATTCAGAGCGGAGAAGTTAAAGATCTTAACGTAGTTGTCAAAGGTGACGTTCAGGGCTCGATTGAGGCGGTGTCCGAGACGCTGCGCAAACTCTCAACCGATGCGGTACGACTTAACGTCATCCACTCTGCGGTTGGTGCCGTTACCGAGACAGACGTTAATCTGGCGGCGGCTTCCAACGCTATTATCATCGGCTTCAATGTCCGGCCCGAGGTTAAAGCCCAGGGGCATGCCGAGCGTGAAGGGGTTGATATCCGCCTCTACAGCATTATTTATGATGCGGTCGAGGATGTGAAGAAAGCCATGGAAGGTCTGCTGGCACCGACTCTGAAGGAAAAATATCTGGGCCGGGCAGAAATCCGTGAGGTATTTACAGTTCCCAAAATCGGCAATATTGCCGGTTCCTATGTACAGGACGGGAAAATGCTCCGCAACGCTCAGGCCCGCCTTCTGCGTGACAATGTGGTTGTCTACGAAGGCAAGCTTTCATCGCTGCGCCGTATCAAGGATGATGTCAAGGAAGTTGCCAGCGGCTATGAATGCGGCATCGGTCTTGAGAACTACAACGACATCAAACAGGGCGACATCATAGAAGCCTTTGAAATTGAGAAAATAGCAACTAAACTTTAGGGACTAGGGGCAAGGAGAAGCAAGGGCCAAGTTAAGATGAATGATTTGACCCTTGACCCTTGACCCTTGACCCTGTTCTTAAGGCTCCAATGTCCAAACGTTCCGACAAGGTCGCAGAGACCATTCATGAAATAATCTGCTCTGTTCTTTCCCGGGGGCTTAATGATCCCCGTATCGGCTTTGTTACTATCACTGCAGTTGAGCTTTGCGATGACTTGAGTCTGGCAAAGATCTTTTTCACTGTCATTGGTGATGAGAAGGCCAAAAAGGATACCGAGGCCGGCCTCAACAGCGCCAAAGGTTTTATCCGGCGTGAAGTCGGTAAAAATCTCACCATCAGGCATACTCCGGAGCTGCTTTTCAAATACGACAGTTCCCTGGATTATGCTAGTCGGATAGACTCTCTCCTCAAGGAGATAGGCACAGAGCATGACGGAAACAATCCAGAAAATCGTTGAAGCCATCCGTAATAACTCATCCTTTCTACTGACAACTCATGAAGGGCCTGATGGGGATGCTATAGGGTCGTCTCTGGCACTGGCGTCTTTTTTGCGCAGGATCGGCAAAGAGGTGATTGTGCATTATCAGGACCCTGTTCCGGACCTGTACTCCTTCCTGCCGGATGCCGGCTCAGTTGTTCCTCACATTCCTGACAAGCATTTTGATGTTGCCTTTGTATTGGATATTGGTGAGCGGAAACGTGCCGGTCAGGAGTTCTGCAGCTTTTCAAAAATCACCGCAACCATCAACCTTGATCATCATCTCACCTGTGAAAATTTTGGAACGTACAACCTGATTGATTCTCAGGCCGCTGCAACCGGTGTCCTGGTACATCGTGTCATCACCCGATATGGGTATGAATTTGATCTTGAGACCGCGCTCTGCATCTATGTTGCAATAATTACTGATACCGGCTCATTTCGATATTCCAATGCCAACCGCGAAGCTTTTAGCGTTGCCGGTGAAATGATAGAATGTGGCGTAAATGCCTGGGATGTGGCAGAGCAGCTGTATGAAAATCAGCCGCGTAAGCGATTGGAACTTCTGGCACGCTGCCTGCCGACCCTTGAAGTTTTCAAGGACGGCATGGCTGCTTCTGTAACGGTAACTCTCGATATGTACTCTGCCACCGGGGCTGATGCGGAACTGACCGACGGGTTTGTGAATTATCCACGTTCAATACGCGGCGTTGAGGTTGCAATCTTCTTCCGACAATTGAGTGCAAACAGATACAAAGTCGGATTTCGCTCAAAAGGCAAGGTCAATGTTGCTGCATTTTCTGCCGCCATGGGGGGCGGAGGCCACCATAATGCTGCCGGTTGCACTGTGGAAGGCACTTTGGATGAAGTGAAATCGAAAGTATATACCATCGTGGAAGCTGCTCTTTGAGCCCCCTGAAAAACTACTGCGGGGCCACTCTGCTTCGTAGCCACTCGCTCGAAAGCTCAACGTACATGACGTATGCCTCGCCTCCTCGCTTGCTTGCGCCTTGCATATCGGCCTCCTCATAACGTTTTGCAGGAGACTCGATTGTACAACGGTTTTTTTGTGATCGACAAACCGGCCGGAATCACCTCCCATGATGTGGTCAGCCGCGTCCGCAGGATCCTCGGGACGCGCAAGGTTGGACATACCGGCACTCTCGACCCGTTTGCCACCGGTGTCCTGCCGGTGGCCGTCAACGAAGGAACGAAGGCTATCACGTTTCTGGATGAAGGTGTGAAATGCTACGAGGCGCTGATGTGTCTTGGCATTACCACCGACACTCTTGACATGACCGGCACAGTTCTCTGTCAGAAAGACTATTCTGCTGTAGGCAGTCCAGAATTGGAAAATGCGATCTCCCGCTTTACCGGAAGCTGCAGCCAGATACCACCCATGTATTCCGCGATCAAGCAGGGTGGCCAGCCGCTTTATAAGCTGGCCCGCCGGGGAAAGGAAGTCGAACGGGCCCCCCGTACTATTGAAATCTATTCTCTTGTAATACTTGATTTTTCGCCTCCTTTGGTTTCAATTCGAGTCAACTGCTCCCGTGGTACCTATATCAGATCTCTGGCCGACGATATTGGGAGTGCGCTTGGCTGCGGCGCTGCCTTGAAAGAGTTGCGCAGAACAGCAAGTGGACCGTTTGATCTGGACCGGGCTGTTAGTCTTGAAGAGCTGCAGGAAGCCGCACGCGATGGAGACGTTTCAAGATGGTGTATTTCGCCTTTTAAAGCCTTGGAGCATCTGGCACACGTTCCTCTTACTGAGGCGGGTCTTTCAAAGGTTTTGCACGGCAGGTCACCGGACTGGAGCGAAACATCCCTTGAAAGTCAACCTTCACTTGAGGGTGCCAATTTGGTTCGCCTGTCATGGAAGGATGAACTGGTCGCGGTTGCCGAACTGAAACCTGATGATAACTCCGGGCTGCATCTTACTATAAGGCGAGTTTTTAATTGAGTTACTGCTTTACAATAAACTGTCATTATGGTATATATCCCAGCTCTGACTAAGAATAGTTTTGAATTATTCAGATAAATGAACAATACGAAGGGAGGTGTAGACAGTGCTGGCAACAGAAAAAAAACAGGAAATTATCAATGAATTCAGGAAACATGACAGCGACACAGGTTCTCCGGAGGTTCAGATAGCAATTCTGACCGAACGGATAACTTATCTGACCGAGCATTTTAAAACTCACAAGAAAGACCACCACAGCCGACGCGGGCTTCTTAAGCTCGTAGGCCAGAGGAGGCGCCTTCTGGACTACCTGAAAGGCAAAGAGCTGGACAGGTACAAGAAGGTCATCGAGCGACTCGGCATACGCAGGTAGTAGGAGGCAATATACCCTTATATTTAAGGGTATATTGCCATCCTCTTTTCTGGTGTGCTCATTTTGAAAGAGGGCTTTGCGGCCCTTTTTATATTTGTTGGGGGCGTGGGTAGAGCTAATCCGGATTCTGCCGGGATAGTTGTATCGACGGCCCCAACGCAACCGATAGGAGAACAGTATGGAACAGAAAGTACAGGTTGATTTTGGCGGCAGAACAATTACATTATCCACCGGCAAGATGGCCAAGCAGGCCAGCGGCGCAGTGGTGGTAAGCAGCGGCGACACGGTGGTTCTGGTAACCGCAGTAGCCACAAAAGAGGCCAAAGAGGGGCAAGATTTTTTCCCACTGACAGTAAACTATACAGAAAAAGCCTATGCCGGCGGCAAGATTCCGGGAGGTTTTTTCAAGCGTGAGGCACGACCATCCGATCCGGAGACACTTACCTGTCGCCTGATCGATCGTCCGATCCGTCCGCTTTTCCCTGAAAACTTCCTTAACGACACCCAGATCATGGCCACTGTCGTTTCGGCTGACAAGGATAATGACCCAGCCATCCTTTCCATGCTGGGCGCCTCCGCTGCGTTGATGATTTCGGATGCGCCTTTTCAGGGACCTATTGCTGGTGTCAAGGTTGGCCGCGTAGATGGTCGACTGATCTGCAATCCCAGCGCCGACGAGTTGGCTCTGAGCGATATGGAAATAGTTGTAGCCGCCAGCCGTGATGCGGTCATAATGGTTGAGGGTGAAGCAAAATTCGTTTCCGAAGCCGATATGCTGGACGCAATCTTTTTCGCAAAGGAAGCCATGCTCCCGCTGATTGAAGCACAGGAGGAGCTGCAGAAAAAAGCCGGAGTTGCCAAGCGAGTGATTGCGGCTCCGGTCGTTGATGAAGTCCTGCTAGGCCGCGTTCGCGAACTGGCTTACAATCGAATTGCTGAAGCTGTCAAGCTCAAGACCAAGCAGGAGCGTCATAACCAGATTGACCTGATCAAGGCTGAAACGATTGAGGCATTGAAAGAGGAGTTCGAAGGCTCCACCAAGAAGATCAAGGCCTTCCTGGGTGATTTCGAATATGAGCGTGTGCGCGCTGATGTCCTCGAGACCGGCATCCGCATCGATGGCCGCACAACTACCACTATCCGCCCGATCAGCACTGAAGCCGGACTGCTTCCGCGCGTTCACGGGTCGGCTCTGTTCACCCGCGGCGAAACCCAGTCGCTGGTCGCTGCCACTTTAGGCACCTCCAGTGATGAGCAGCGCATTGACTCACTCTACGGTGAATCACGCAAACGCTTCCTGCTGCACTATAACTTCCCGCCTTTTTCGGTCGGAGAAACCAGTTTCCGTCTGGCACCAGGCCGTCGCGAGATAGGTCATGGCATGCTGGCTGAGCGGGCTCTGTCTGCGGTACTGCCAAAACATGATGATTTCCCTTATACGATCCGGATTGTTGCAGAGACACTCGAGAGTAATGGATCCTCTTCCATGGCTGCTGTCTGTGGCGGCTGTCTTTCGCTGATGGATGCCGGCGTGCCTGTAACTGCACCAGTGGCCGGTATCGCCATGGGTCTGATCAAGGAAGGCGATAAAGTAGCTATCCTGTCCGATATTCTTGGCGATGAGGATCATCTGGGCGATATGGATTTCAAGGTGGCCGGAACAGCCGAAGGTGTTACTGCCCTGCAGATGGACATCAAAATCGGTGGAGTGACGAAGGAAATCATGCAGCAGGCTCTCAAACAGGCCCGTGAAGGGCGTCTGCATATTCTTGAAAAAATGGCCGAGACTCTGGCGGCTCCTCGTGCCGAAATGTCACCTTTTGCTCCACGCATCACCACTATCTGGGTCAAGACCGACAGGATCCGCGACGTCATCGGTACCGGCGGTAAAAACATCCGCAATATCACTGAAACCACCGGCGTTACGATTGATATTGAAGACACCGGCCGCATCAATATCGCCAGCACCAATAAAGAAGCCTGCGATCTGGCTATTCAGATGATCCGGGGGCTCACCGACGAGGCGGAAGAAGGAAAGCTCTACATGGGCACTGTCCGCAAGATTATGGATTTTGGTGCATTTGTCGAAATCATGCCCGGCACAGACGGACTGGTTCATATTTCAGAGCTCGATACCGCACGGGTAAAAGTTGTCACCGACATTTTGAGCGAAGGCGACAAGGTTCTGGTCAAGTGCATCGGTGTTGACAAAAATGGCAAGATCAAGCTCTCACGCAAGGAAGCACTTGGACTCAATCTTGATGGCACCAAGGTGGAACAAGGCTAGTCAGCTGAAGGTACAATTTGTATTATTTGAATCGAGGAAGGCGGAGCGAAATGCTCCGCCTTTTTTTATAAAAATTGATCTCTTGCATTGATTTCAGACTGTTATACAATGGCAACACACGTACATATCTGGCCAGCGCTTGGAAGTGAGGTGTCCCAATGAAATCCATAAGAATTGCCGCAATTGACATCGGCACCAATTCGATTCGCAGTATTGTTGCCGAGGTAAATTCGCTGGGTAAAATAATGGTGCTGGATGATGAAAAAGCTACCGTGCGTCTCGGTGAGAACCTCACCAGATCCGGTTCTATCTCGCCAGCGGCATTTGCCCGGGCCGTGGATGCGATGACGCGCATTCGCAAGTTGATTGACGGCCTTAAAGTATCCGAGATAGAGGCTGTAGCCACCAGTGCTGTCAGAAATGCATCTAACGGGAGCGAACTTGTTGCGGTACTTTCAGGAATATTAGGACGCGAGATAAGGATCATATCCGGTGAAGAAGAGGCCGAGCTGGTGGCAATCTCCGCGCGTCATAATTTTGATATGAGCGGCAAGCGCTATGCGATGGTTGATATAGGAGGCGGCAGTGTTGAAATTGTAACCGCGCTGGGAAGCCATGTTGAAAAGCTGTATTCACTCGAATTAGGCGCCGTTGTCATGACGGAGCGATATCTAGCGTCTGATCCGATAAAACTGTCTGATATTGAGAAATTTCAGAAGCATATCAGAGCCACCTTAAAAAAAGCATTCTGCGACGACAAGCTGTCAGTGCAGACCTTTATCGGTTCCGGCGGTACGATTACTTCGCTGGGCAGCATGGTCATGAGCATGCGCAAGCAGGCCTACTCCTCAGTCCACGGCTTCGAGGTTCTCCGGTCTGAGGTCGTGCATCTTCTGGCCATGCTGATGCGCAAAGATCTCAAGGCCCGCAGGCTCATTCCCGGACTGAATCCGGACCGGGCTGATATTATCGTGGCAGGACTGGCAGTTGTGGACGAGCTGATGAAGTTTTTCGGGGCAAATACGATGCTTGTCAACGAACGCGGAATTCGTGAAGGGCTTCTTATCCGCTGTATGAAGCGCTTAGATCTTATTCCGATATCGACTACAAAGCGCAGCTGGCGCGAGTCGCTTCTGGTATTCGCCCGCTCATGTCAGTACGATGAACCGCACTCCCGTCACGTGTCCAAGCTGGCATTGAATGTCTTTGACGGTTTGCTGAAGGAATTTTCACTCAAAAGAAGTGAGCGCAGACTTCTGGAAGCCGCAGCATTGCTGCATGATATCGGTTATTTTATCAGCTACAACAGTCATCACAAACACTCCTACCATCTCATTCGGCATGCCGATCTGTTCGGTTTCACGCCACGAGAGCGGGAAATGATTGCCCTGATATCGCGCTATCACCGCAAATCACTCCCGAAGAAGAAGCACGACGGATATCTGATGTTGGAAGAAAAAGACCGGATATCTGTGAGCAGACTTGCTGGTATTTTGCGTCTGGCGGATGGTCTTGACCGTCGCAGAAGCGGTCTGGTGGAAGTAGTTGAAATCAAACGTTCGTCGGGCGGTTTTAAAATCAAGCTGCTGGGGACAGAGGATATTTCGGTCGAGATATTTGGCGGGAACGCAAAGAAGGATCTTTTTGAGAAGGCTTTCGGCGGTGAAATCGCTTTTGTGACCTGAAGCTGTCAATAATTCAAGGGCCTTAGAGCCGTTATGGATATGCACTCAAGGTTGGTATTTAGCATTCAAATTTGTATGAAGGATAATCTATTGACATCTCGAACTTTGAAAATTGCAGGCTGGCTCTGCATGATAAGTGCATTTTTTGCATTACCACTTGTCTATTTATCATTTAGGCTGGAGGGGCTTTTGGATTATAAATCCACTACTCTCCAGGTGATTATACAAATGTACGGCACCTTTATTTTTGTTGCGGTAACTCTGTACTTGAAGAGACTGCTCAATACCATCTACAACTTCAGAAATACAGACCGCAATATTGATCTAATGATAATAACAGGAATACTTACCGGAATTCTCTCGGTTGCCGCGCTGTTTTTTACTTCATTTAAAGAAGCAGTTGGATCTGCAGTGATTGTGATATTTGTGCTGCAGGGAATAGTGCAATTTCAGTTAGGCTACAAACTCCTCAAACTGCCTGGAGATCTCAATGGAATACTGAAGCCTTTCTGTTATGCAAATATGTTGACAGGATTGTGTCTTGCTTCGATTGTTCTGATACCGTTAGGCATTCTTGCAAGTGCAATCTCTGATCTTATGCTGGGCACAATTTTCCTGAATATGGCCAGGTCATTCAATGACAATATTAGGTCTACCGTTACGGAGGAATAAGTGAAAATCTTTGCCATAATTGCCAGTCCTCGAGGAATGCAGGGTAACACTGGTCGCCTGTTGGAAGAGGTAATTGCCGGGGTTGAAAAATACGGTGCGGAAGTGGAAATTCTTTCTTTAAGAACATTGAACGTACAACCATGTGTAGCTTGTGACGTATGCCATGCGACCGGGGTGTGCAATATTAAAGACGATTACGAGAATATTAAGACCAAACTTCTGACCAGTGACGGATTCATACTTGCCAGCCCGAACTATATATTCAGTGTCTCTGCTCAGATGAAGTCCCTGTTTGACCGTTGTAACGGACTGATTCACTGTCTTGCATTGGAAGGTAAGTACGCTGCCATAGTAGAGACATCAGGTGGTGGCGGTGACGAGGAAGTCATTAGCTATATGGAGCGATTTCTAAATATTGCTGGAGCGCGTTCTGTGGGTGGCATCGGTTCCCCGGTGGCAGGTATCAGGACCTTTCCAGATGAAGCCAGTTTGTTTGAAAAAGCGCAACATTTGGGCCTGGATCTCTGTCAATGTATTGCGGAAAAGCGTGAGTTTCCGGAACAGGATGAAATCATAAATGATTTCGGAATCAGGATGTCAGGTCTGGTAGATTTCATGAAAGACTACTGGTTGTACGAACGCCAGTATTGGCAGAATAAGAAATTTTGTTGAACTTTTTTGCACAGTGGGAACAACTGATTATTTGTTTCGAATTTGATAGTCAAACTCTGCAATTAGTGTATAGTTGCCGATAATGTGACTATGTTTTATTCCTGCTTGTTAATCCATGCTAGCTTTAATAGCGGACTTATCCAATGCCATTACATCAATTCAGGCTCCTTAAATATTTGAATTGCCTGGCTGTGGCAATGCTGTTGCTGTCAGTTTTGGTTTCCATATCTAATCAATACCTCCCGCAACCAAATACTTCGGTATCAGAAACAATTTGTTCAACTTTTGACGCTGTAGATGATGTGCAACATATTGATAAAGTTGACGTAATAGAAGTTAGTGTGCCGGTCTCATTTGTTACACTTTCGCCGCAGTCCATTATCAAAGTGTTTTCAGGCAGTGCAATCCCCTCTGTACAGGATCGGGCCCCTCCTCGGCAAATCAATCGCGTTATTTAGTCTCACTTGTTGTAAGTCCCTGTAATTTACTTAGTTGATTAAAAATATCATTTCCATGACACCCGCTCGTTAGCTGTGTGGTGATTCATAAAACCAGGGTTTACATGAATATATATCTGCTCTGGCTTGTTCTGTGGCTGGTAACAATTACATCCAACCTTCACGCTGAAGAAGCGATTATTCCACGCTTCGAGATTCAGCGATTTCGCTTGGATGGCAACTCAATCTTGCCTTCTGGGCAAGCAGATGCCTTGCTGGTTCCTTATACCGGCAAGAGTCGTGATTTTGGAGATATCCAAAAGGCTATTGAAACACTGGAGCGAGCATACCACGCACTCGGTTTTACACTTGTGACAGTCATTCTACCGGAACAGGAAATTACCAAAGGAGAAGTGTTGCTGCGTGTCATTGAACCGCGGATTAAAGAAATAAAGGTCGAGGGTAACAAAAACTACAGTCGTGAAAACATCCTCTCAAGTCTGCCGGTTCTAAGGATTGGTGAGCCTCCGTTGGTAACTGATATTTCCGAGAACTTTCGCGCGGCAAACGAGAATCCGGCCCGTAAACTTGCTCTAAGATTTACAGCACTTGAAAAGCCGGAAGATCTTATCGCCTCTATTGTAGTAAATGACCAGAAACCGTTGAAACTATCGCTGAGCGGCGACAACACCGGTAACAGTCAGAGCGGCCATTACCGTATGGGTTTGACGCTGCTTCATGCCAATCTGTTTGATCTTGATCATGTTGCGACTTTTCAGTACACGACCTCGCCGGATCATGTCGAAAAGGTCATGTCTTTGAGTGCTTCCTATCGAATACCGCTTTACAGGTTGGGTGACACGCTCGATTTCTTCGGCGCCTACTCCGATGTGGACAGTGGTACTTCGCAGATATCAGGCACGGATCTTAAAATCAGCGGCAAAGGAATTGTCTCAGGATTGCGCTACAACATGAACCTGCCCCGCCGCGGCGGTTATGAACAGAAACTGGTCATGGGGATGGATTATCGCCGTTACGAAAATACCGTATCAATACTGGGTGTGGATCTGGCTCCGGATGTTGTCGCTCACCCTTTCAACATCAGCTACAACGGCAGCTATCAGAATGACCTGCTCAGCCTGGATTTCAACGGCGGCGTTATTCATAACGAACCCTGGGGTGGCCAGGGGCAGCAGAGCGACTTTACAACGGTTAAAAGCGGTGCTGCTGCCGATTACTGGATCTTCCGCTACGGCTTTAACAACACATTCAAGCTGCCCAAAGACTGGATGGTACGGGTGAACGGCAGTGGTCAATTCACTCCTAATCGTTTGATTCCTGGTGAACAGTTTGGTCTGGGTGGTTCATCTTCTGTACGAGGCTATGAAGAAAGAGAAGAATCATGGGATGGAGGATTCAGTGGCAGTACAGAACTATATTCCCCCGACATTGCCGGACTGCTTCAGCTCCCCAAGAGCCAGTTGCGTCTGATTGGCTTCTTTGATGGTGGCACTGGCTACAACATGAGGGTGCAGCCGGGTGAATCGGTTAGTAACTCCCTGACGAGTGTCGGGACCGGATTGCGTTTGGGAATAACTGATCACTTCAATTTCAGTCTGGACTGGGGTCTGGCACTTGATTCTTCCACCAAAACCGGCAGCGGTGGTAGCGCCGTACACTTTAAAGGACAAATTTCATATTAACGTAACACCAAGCCAAAAGGAGAATTCATCATGCGTCGTTTTCTGGTCATTGCAGCACTCGTTATTATGTCAACCACCACTGTATATGCCGCTGAACTTAAGGTCGGACACTTCGATCTTCAACGCCTGATTGCCCAGTCAGACTCAGGTAAGGAGGCCCGCGAAAAATACATGTCAAAAGTCAGGAACTACCAGGATGAGTTGAACAGCCGCGCCGAAAAACTCAAGAAAATGAAGGAAGATATTGAGGGTGATGCAAAAAAGCTCAAGGAGAACGAAAAACCAACTGCCAGGCTGGTGGAAAGGGACAAGGAATATGCAGCACTGTTCCGCGATTTTCAGCGACTTCAGGGGGGCTATCAGGACGAACTGAAAGTTTATGACGCCGAGCTGATCCGCAAAGTCATGGAAGAGTTTGCTCCGGTACTGAATAACTATTCTGTTACCAACAAGTTCGACTATCTTTTCAGGCTGAATGATACTTTCGCTTTTGCTACCGAAAAGCGCGACGTAACAGATGAGCTAGTTAAAGAGTTCAACAAGGCGCACCGGAAATAAGATTCATCTGCAATCCCCCTGATTTCACTATCTAATGCAGGAGAGCATTCATGTCCACACCGTTTATTGGAGTTGCCGGATTACCGCGATCAGGATCAACTTTACTCTGTCAGCTTCTTGCCGAACACCCCGACGTGTATTGCGAAGGACATAGTTCCCCATTGTGCAATGCCTTGTTGGCGACTCGGCGTTTTATAAGTGACGACCAATTTTTCTTGTCACAGCTGGACGTGCAGCCTGAAACCACTTACGCCAACCTGCAATCGGCCATGCAAGGTTTTCTTCATGGTTGGCACAAAAAAGGAGGCAAGCCTACCGTAGTGGATAAAAATCGTGCCTGGTTGAACTGTATTGAACTACTTCTGCAACTGGAGCCGGAGGCACGGCTTGTGATTTCCATTCGTGAACTGGGGCAGATTTATGGATCGATAGAGGCGCAGCACCAGAAAACCATACTGGTGGATTTTATCGATCATCTGGCCGATTTTGACCGCCTGGGCCGTGCCGACCAGTTGTTCGCCAAGGATAAAGCCATAGGAGCTCCACTCAGTTCGATCCAGGCGGTTCAAGATCTGCCGCAATTGGTGAAAGACCGCATTTACTTCGTCAAATTCGAGGATCTGACGGCGCAACCCGAACAGGTCATGACAGCACTCTACGCCTGGCTCGGCCTGGCACCACACAGCATAACGCCACAAAACCTGATGGTGCGGCCCCACGAGAGCGACAGTCATTACCGTAACAAATATACCCACGTTCAGCGGGACAGCATCACTCCTCCAATGCGCCATGAAGTACCACCACGCATCCAGGCACTGATAGATCAGGCCTGCGCCTGGTATCATGAATGGTTTTACTCCAAGCAGAATGGTCTTTAGCAACAAACTCTTTATCTGTAGCCGTCGGAATGTTCTGAATTAACAGTTTAATATAGGTACAATGCCATGAATAAAGCTTATCGCCTGATATATAGCGCAGCTAAAGATGCCTGGGTTATTGTTGCCGAGATAGTCAAGGGCAATGGTGGCCCACCACCTCTGACTGTTGCTGCAGCAGTACTGGGTGCCTCACTGTTACTGAACACTATGGGTGCTTATGCTCTTCCGACCGCACCTCAGGTAATGAGTGGCACCGCCGGCATCAGCACCAATGGCAGCACCATGAATATCACCAACTCGGCCAACGCCATCATCAACTGGAAAAACTTCTCAATAGCCCAGGGAGAAACAACCCGATTTATCCAGCCATCAAACTTGAGTGCCGTACTCAACCGTGTCACCGGCGGTGACCCATCCCTGATTTACGGCGCCCTGCAGTCCAACGGCAAAGTATTCCTGATCAACCAGAACGGCATCCTGATCGGCCCGACTGCACGAATCAACGTCAACAGCCTGATCGCATCCACCCTCAATATTACCAACGAAGACTTTCTGGCTGGTCGGCTGAAATTCAGCAGCGGCCTTCTGGCCGGCAAGATCGATAATCAGGGTGTCATCACAACCCCCAGCGGTGGTTCGGTCTACCTGATAGCACCGGATATTACCAACAGCGGCGTTATTAACGCACCCAACGGTGATATCCTGCTGGCGGCCGGCAAAGAAGTTCTGCTGGTGGATAAGAACTCACCAGAGATCGCCATGGTGGTTAGTTCGGCTGAGAACCAGGCCGTGAATCTTGGTACCCTGATGGCTGATACCGGACGGGTAGGGGTGTACGGAGGAGTTGTCCGGCAAAAGGGGGTTATCAGCGCCGACAGCACGGTACAGGAGGGTGGGCGAATCTTCCTTAAGGCAACCAAGGCAATTGAACTTGCTGATACCAGTGTAATCAGCGCGGATGGCACCAAGGGTGGCCAGATCATAGTCAAGACGGAAGAGGGCGGCCAGATCAGCGGAACACTCACTGGCCGAGGGACACTTTCTGCTCAGGGAGACGGGAGTACGGACAGCGGCGGTTTTATTGAGACATCGGCGGCAAAAGTTGACTTAGCAAACCTTTCAATCAAGACCAGAGGTGGACAGTGGCTGATAGATCCGGTTGATGTAGTTATCCAAGCCGGTGGTGCTACAAATGTAACAGCTGGGGGTGCTTTTTCGCCGCCATCTACGGTGGATGTATCGACGCTACAGGCTGCGCTTAACAATGGTAGCAGCGTAACCATTGACACCCAGGGGGGGAGTGGAGGAAACGGTGATATTTCTATAAATGCTGCCATAAACAAGACCACTGGAGCAGATGCAGCTCTAACACTGAATGCCTATCGCAATATTACTATCAGCCAGAACATTACTTCAACTAGCAATAAACTTGATCTTAATCTTAACGCTAACACTGGCCCCGGGGGCGGCACTAATACTATCACAAGCACTGTTGATACTAATGGTGGAACCCTGACATTCAATAACGGACTGACCGTAAGCAGCACGATCAAGAACGGCA
>CAZUGI010000073.1:0-14803 GCA_964619855.1 uncultured Geobacter sp.
TCGAAATCAGGTGTACGGCAACGTACCTAGGGTTCGAATCCCTATCTCTCCGCCATTAAAAACAAGGGCTTATAGCTTTTAGCTATGGGCTCTTTTTTTGTGAACACAAAAAGTGTGAACTTTAGTGTGAACGTTGTAAGCCGTGCTAGAACAAATTCTTTGCAGGGAGTCCCTTTGGGGACACATGGGAGGTTTGCGTGTAACGCTAACCGTGGTGGGGAGGGGATGACCTGTCAATCTGATTATGTGGCCACAAAGCACATCCGGTATGATAAAGGTCGATGTTTATAATCCCTGTAAATTTAGTGGAACTGGCTCAAGAACGGATAGGCGAAGAAAATCCGATACGGAATTTGGGCCAGTAGCATACTTACCTCCTTCTTTAGTTTTAATCACTTGGACATAATCTCCTCCTCCCCTTGGGTAATAAAATTTTCTGGCTCGGCCTGCATATCCGTTACACGACGTTCCGAGAGAATGATCGTAGAAATTTATTATGCTGTTATAGGTGACCCATTCCGTAGCAAAAGCATTTCCTCTATTCCACGGCCATCGGTCATAAATCTTTTTTGTTCGAAATACAAACAGACTCAGTATCACGCCATTATCGTTCTTCAGCATATTCGGTACATCGGCCTTCCAGTTTGGCTTCGGAGTGTAACCGTAGCGTGCTATTACACCGTCCCAATGAGGAAATAACGTGGCAGTGTCAACCGAATCTAGTGGTTTGCAATCTCTTACCTCTGCATCGACAATATATCCGAGATATTTAGGTTCAGGTGCACTTAGATAGAATATGCTACTGGCTACGACGACGGCGCAGATGGCCAAGGCATATCGATTAACTCGGTTAGGCAGGTTGGCAAAGGAACTAAATGCTCCCAGTAAGCCACCTAAAACAAAAGCAATTGGCCCCGATATGAAACCAAGCATCGGCCCTTGGACAGTTGTAGGATCGAATATTCCGGGAGTTGTAAATCCGCAAATGCCGCCAACCATTCCAAATACAATCGCCCAAGTTAGCGAGCGCTCCGGAATTCTGCTACTATTCTTCTTCAAGTATTCAAGTAACATTTAATTCATTCTCAAGATAAATTTTATCCATTTCACAGGACAACTCCTATTGAACAGCCTGCTCAAAGTATATACCTAGTAGATAATGGTTATAATCTTTCAAACGAAGCTTAATGCAACCGAATACTACTTATTCTCGCTGTATGTAAATGTCAACTAATCTGACGGGGGGGCACCCCGTGACGCAATAAGTCATTGCCTGCCATTCAAGCGGCGACCCTCTGAAATATCGAGGTCGCCGTTTTTCTTTTAAAAATCAATCCAAAACTCTTGACAGATGCAAGCAGATTGCATATGGTAGTCATATGACTACCTATGGACTCAAATCCAGAAATGAGCTTACTCAACGCCAGCGTCAGGTGCTGCAGTTCATAACTTCTTTCGGAGACAGTTACGGCTATCCGCCCAGTCAAAGGGAAATAGCAGGTCATTTGAAAGTGTCCGGCACCTTGCCGGTTATGAAGCATCTGGATGCTTTGGAGCGTAAAGGTTACCTAAAAAGGGAAAGCGTAAACCGGGGGATTTCCCTGACAACGCCAAACAGCCGTTCAACCTCACTGCCAATAGTCGGTACCGTCCGAGCCGGCCAGCTATCCACTGCCATTGAAGATATTCAGGGGTATTTTTCAGTTGATCAGATGGCAGTTAAGGGAGCCGGTTGCTTCTTCCTGAAGATAAGCGGAGACTCCATGATCACCGCCGGGATACTGGACGGAGACCTGGCACTGGTTCGCCCGCAAGCGACCGCTGAGAACAAGGACATAGTTGTTGCCATGCTTGATGGCGAAGCGACGGTAAAGTGGTTCTATAGGGAATGTGACCACATTCGCCTGCAGCCGGCAAACCCTGACATGAAACCGATCATCATCTATCCTGAAGACGGAGAAGTAACAATAGCCGGCAAGGTAATTGGTATTCACCGGCAACTTTAGAATCAACCGGAAATATGAAAATCACACAAAGAAACCAGGAGATCTCAAAATGGAACCAATCACACTGTGCGGGTTAGTAATTGTCATGTTCGGATTATGGGTGGAGTTCGAGCCGACAGTAAAAACGGTTGTCAAAATGATCCGAAATAGTAAATTATTTAAAGCGCTGTATTCCAATTCGGACGTTCAGCTGCCTGTTTATGGCCGAAGAGCTCCCATATGTGTAGCCAAGGGTGTAGGTGTCTAACAGACTTGCTGGCACTATGCTGTCATCGGGATCCAGCGTTTATAAGTGGCTGATAGCGCGTTGAACTCAGCGCTGGCTCCAAATGAGATTCCGGCATCAATATGCACAGCAGCTGAGACGTTGTACGCGAGGTGCATTATGTTTGCTTCATATGAAGATAGATTTATAGGTTCGATAGTTGCTGGTGCTGTAGGGGACGCCTTTGGAGCACCTTACGAAGGGGGACTGCTCGAAAGGGGTCTCTGGAAGCTTATCGGCAAGCAATCGGGCAAATATCGCTGGACTGATGACACACAGATGAGCCTCGACATTATTGAATCCTTACTGTCAGTTGGTTCGATAGATCAAAATGATCTTGCGTACAGATTCGCTGCATCCTATCGCTGGTCGAGGGGTTATGGCCCAGGGGCTTCACGTATTCTTCGTCTTATTCGTAAAGGTGTGTTATGGCAGTCGGCTGCGCACAAGGTATACAGCAACGGTTCATTTGGCAATGGTGGGGCCATGCGAGCACCGACCATAGGCCTATTCTACGCGAAAACCGGTGAAGAGAGTGTAGCTGACGCTGCATGCAAGGCTACGGAGATAACGCATGCCCATCCGCTTGCCAGGGAGGGTGCCGTATTGGTGGCGCTGGCAACGGCATTTTCTCTCAATAGTTTGGATGCGCAAGAGATCTTGGAACGTTTGACTGTACGAGCGGAAGCGGATGATTATGCCACTAGGTTGAACAAGGCTCTTGAGTGGTTTAAACAGCCGAGCAGGCCAGAAGCTTTTGAAGTTGCAAAGCGACTGGGAAACGGTATTGCCGCCGTAGATTCATGCGTAACAGCGATCTACATCTCACAGATTTATCGAGAACGCCCATACGAGGAGTTACTCGACTTCGCAATTTGCCTTGGTGGTGATGTGGATACAATTGCATCCATGTCATCGGCAATCTGGGGTGCGTCGCGCGGACTTTCTGCGTTGCCTGAGTCGCTTCTTGCAAAGCTTGAATATTGTGAAGATATCACGAGTTTGGCAAAGAGACTTTTCAGCAAATCAGGGACAATTTAAGAAAGCACAGTGAAGAGTGGTCGAGGACCAACCAACTCTGAAAGTCAGAGTTGACCTGAGGAAGAGATGCTATTCATCTACCCAATGTGGGACCATGAAAGCCAGCGAATCGGCAAACAGAAGTGTACGCCCGTGGGCTACGAACTCCACGGCATAGCCGAATTGCTGGGCTTTCTGGGCTTGCTCCTTTTTATCATCGTATGCGTCTATCTATTGGGCAGGCGCAGCCTCGGCATATTCGACATACGTCAGTTATGGTTGATGGCCATCCCCTTCGGCATGGGTCTCATCGCAGAATTCCTGTACCACTACTCGTGGCGTTTGGCGATCAGAAAAGGTTTTACGTACAACTATGACACCCAGGAGGCCAGCTGGATGGAAGACGGTAAAAAGCAGACATTCAAATGGGAGTCAGGCTAGGAATTTCTGCACCATTCGCAGTATTTGTTCGTACACCGCTGGTCGAATTCCCGGTTCATGATTTTCTTATATACCGATTCGATCTGCTCCCGAACAACCGCCTCATCTTCCTGGCTTATCTCAAGCCTGTGATTTATAAAGTTTCCGGTTTTGTCATCCGGTTCCACAAAGCAGAATTCAGTCGAGGCCACCTGGTAGCGGGCCTCCGGACTCTCTTCTACCATGATTTTATAGAACACCGCCTGCCGCCAGTAATCACCACCATGCAGATCTTCATGTTTCGGCTCTTTTCCCTCATCTTCAGCCTTTTGCACCTTATGAGGGTCAGGTGCTTGAAACTTTTTACGGTCGTATGTTCCGGTCTTGTAATCAACCAGGTTGATGCTGCTACCATTCAGTATTTCGAGCTTATCAACACGACCGTTCAGCCGAATGCCGTTATCCAGCACAACTTTGAAGGCTTTTTCCAATAGTACATCCGTATGCCACGAACCGACATGTCGATCGTACAGTTTCTCCATGGTCTGCTTTCCCCTGGCCAGCCTGCGCTCAAACTCGACTTCGGTAAAGGAATCCTGCCGTTTGTTCATCTCCCGGACGAACACATCTACAAAAGATTGTCTGGGCGGAAAGGATTTCCCTGCAGATTTCAGCATAACCGTAAAAAGATATTCCAGAGCTTCATGAACGCTAGTCCCGAACGCCATGGCAGCATTTCTCGATTTGGGTACCCGCAGAATGCTGGAATAAAAGAAAGCGTGTGGGCAGGTCAGGTAACTGCTCAGATGAGTAGCGCTCAGATTGTATTCTTTAAGCAATTCGCCAACAAAATCAGATTTATATATGCTTCCCATGTCCGCAGGCAGTTCCTGCATGACAATACGCAAGGCACGCTCCAACTCCTCAGGCTCCAGGTGGTATGAACGGGTATCAACCGTGGCAGCCTGTTCAAGTTCAGCAACAAAGCAACTTTTTGCCAGAAACTTGTCATTGTTGTCCTTATCGGCATAACTGATTACAAGCTTCTTTTCAGCCCTGGTCATTGCGACAAAAAAAAGCCGGCGGGATTCTTCAATGGAACTGTCATCACTCCCCCGCCCCGGAATCATCCCCGGCGGAGTTACAAATGCTGCAGATGTTCTTTTTTTCTCCCATTCACCTTCATTACACCCAAGCATATAGACCGTTTCAAACTCTAAGCCTTTGGATGAGTGGCAGGTTATCAGGTTTACACCGCTCTGGTTGCAGGCAACCCGTTCAGCCGGGAGCACAATCTTCTGATCATCCATGATCACAAGCATATCAATCAGCTGTCCCAATCCCAACTTAGGGTTTCTGGCGCATTCATCTTTTACAAAGTCAAAGAAGGTATTGAGCAGTTCGAGGTTCCAGACCGTGGATTCAGCCTGTTCAGTATGATTCAAAAGACCAAAGGAATTGATGACATCGTGAATCAGCTCCTGGAGTGTTTTACTGTAAATGCTGGCAATTGTTGCTTCAATCAACTGTGAGGCGACAGGGAAATTCGTCGAAATTGACGAGTTGCGCAAAAGGCCACGGATTGGTTCATAGTTTCTGTTTGTAGCGAAAAACTCTGCAATCTCAAGCGGTGTCAGATTGAAAACTGGATAATGAAGGATATTGAACAGCATCCCTTCTTCCGTATGGGGCCTGGAAGCCTCCTGGTTGACATAGGTCAGGATTGCCGTCAACTGCCTTACGAGTGGCGTATGAAGCACATTCTCACGCTTCCTGGCATTATAAGGAATTCCCTTGACAGTCAGGTAGCGGATAATCTGCTCAACCTGGCGGTTATTTCGATATAGGATGGCAATTTTGCTGACATCGTGCCTTTCTGTAAAAAGCTTTTCAATATCCAACGCAATGCCCAGAGATTCCTGAAGAATGTTAGGGTATATCCTTACTTCAGGCCTCTCTCCATCAGGCTTATTGGCGTTTAGATCTTTACTGATATCAAGACCCGGGCAGACTGTCTTGTTCGATAGCCGCTGCGTATTCCTCGCAATAAGAAGATGTGCCGAGGTAAGAATCTGTTGAGTTGAGCGGTAGTTTTCAGTCAACGTAACCATTTGAGGATTGAATCGCTGATGAAAAGACAGGATGTTAGAAATATTGGCACCCTGAAAGCGGTAAATTGATTGATCATCATCACCGACAACAAACAGATTGGGGTCATCCCAGTAGCTCATCAGCAAATCTACAACTTCATTCTGGGAGCCACTGGTGTCCTGGTACTCATCCACCAGCACATACTGAAAACGCTCCTGATATTCGCACAGCAGTCCCGGGTTGCTTTTAAAAGCACCAATAACCCATAAAATCATATCGTCAAAATCATAGCGCTGATTATCAAGCTGAATTGACTGATATAACTCAAAGCTGTTTACAGCCGCTTTCAACCGTTCGTATTTGCTAATTTCTGCATCAAGTTGGGCCTGTTTGACATCCCCAGCCTGATAGGTAATTCCATCCCTGTTTGACTTGCGCTTGTAGCGCATATCCGGTGAATCCGGTAGACTGACTATGTGGCTGTCAATGGATGCCACTATCTCTGAGATTTTCCAATCCTCTCTCTTTATGGTGGCATAAAGGTCGAGCAACCCCTTGGAGTCTCTGTAGAGTTGCCCCTTCTCTTTGGCCAACGGATTGTCATGCGGGAGAGCATCGAGCATCTGCTTGACGAAAGCCCGCTGTTCAAGCTCAGAGACCGGCTGCATGTCGCTGAAACCGAAGCATGAGGGATTGTCCTGAATAACGAGATTACAGAAGGCGTGGAAGGTGTATATGTTGATACGGTAGGCATCGGAACCGATGAATGAAAGCAGCCGGTTCCGCATGGCGATGGCACCTGCATCGGTGTAGGTCAGGCACAGAATATTCTCGGGAAGATTTCCCTGCTGGATTATCCTGGCAATTCGAGCGGCAATGATTTGGGTTTTGCCGGTGCCGGGACCGGCCACTACCAGAACGGTTCCTTCGGTGTTGTCTATGGCAGCGCGCTGCGCACTGTTGGCTGTCCGGCAGACAGTGTCAAAGTCTATGGCCTGTGTGATAACGTCCCTGATAATCATGTATTGCCTTCCTGCACGGGAATAGCCTGGCTGAATTGAACTCCGTTCTCACAATATCGAATCCGCTCCCGCCTGTATTTCTTCACGGACTACCGTCAACAGCTCTGCGCATACGACAATCAGTTCCTGCCTGAGACCTTCCGCCTCTGAAGAAAGCCCGATGTTGACCGACTCGGCAAAATACTTGAACTTTGCGACTACGTCCTCAAACTGCTCGATGGTGCAATTCATAAACATCCCCCCCTGCTTTATCCCGGATCTACGTATAAAGACTAAGGGCGGCACAAACGGCCGCCCTTAGAGTCATATTCTGCTGCATGAAAAATTGCTGTCAGCGGTCCTGTGAACCGTAACGAATCGGAATCCTAATGTTGTTGATTCCCACCTTGTAGTTTCCAGAAACCGTTACAAATCCCTTGTACAGATCAGACATGTCGGTAATTTTGGCATACCACCATGTTCCGCCACGGGCACGATCTTTTTTGGCCGGAGCCTGATAGACACCTTTAGTATTATTGTCATGGAAGGCAATAAAGTGCATCCCCAGTTTCAGCTCATTTTTGGAAGCTATCCTCGACTGCCAGATGTATCCCGTCCACAGGTTCTGGCCGTCGTGAACCTTCATAAACTCACCTTCGTCCTTGGTATTGGGACTCGGGGCCGTTACCATTTTGGCAAGGGAAACATAAATATAACTGTGTCCGCCAAGATCTTCCTTGGCGATAAAGTAATCGTCCGGTTGAATGAAGTGCGCGTCATCGCCGCTTCGTGGAGCAGAACGGGGTGCTTCACTGCGCGGAGGAGGAGCATCTTCAGACGGCTCTGCCGGCTCCTGAGCCGGTGGCGGTGCAGGACGGTTGACAATCAGTTTATCGACTCTTTCGGCTGAGTTCAGTATATCTCCCCAACCGGCCAGGGCTCCACATGGTGCCGAAATCATAACCATAATTCCTATCGTTACTATAATCCGCAGCATACGTTCGTCCCCCTGTTTTTAGATGGTGTTAATAAGATAGCTGACATATATCACAGAGCTTCCGACCAATGCAAGTGCATCCGCAAGACCGCCCGACCGCCTTCCGCAGATTGATGCAAAAGTCGGGAAACCTTTCATTTTCGGCCTATTTTGCTTGACAAGTGAAAAGCATGGTAACTAGCATTAGGGCAGGTGCATAGATATGAAGATAACTGATTGGAGGTAATTCCAATGCGTCTGGTAATAATGCTCATAGTTATAGTTTTACAGATGTCGGTTGTCACCGTTCATGCCGAGAACTCTATCAAAGAGGGGGGCAGAGAGATCGGACAGGGAATCAAAAAGATCGGCCAGGATACCGGCAAAGCCGTTAAAGAGGGGGGTAAAGAGATCGGTCAGGCTTTTAAAGAGGGTGGCAAGGAGGTTGGTCAGGCTTTCAAGGAAGGCGCCAAGGAAATCAAGCCGGCCGTAAAAAAGACGTCCCGCTCTCTGGGAGAGTGGTTTAAGGATGCAGGGCAATCCATTAAGAAATTCTTCACGGGCAAATAGCCTGTAGATTTAATGTCCGATATTCTGCTCCGTCAGAAGTTGATAAGGTCTGATGGAATATGAGCGGTATACCAACGCTCCGTTGTAGACCAGCAGGGCCTTCAAGCGTTCTCTCATCACGGAGCCGGAAACCTTTTCAACCGCCTCATCTTCGGAAAACCAGCCGGCTTCCTCGCTGTCTCCGCTGGTCAGCAATTCGCCGCTCCTGTAACTACCCAGAAAGGTAAAAATAATTGCCGGCGATTCGGAGATCAGCGACCAGACGGCACCCAGAGGGCCAGGTTCTATCTCTACTCCGGCCTCTTCCCTCACCTCCCGCCGCAAGGCATCAACAAGATTTTCCCCCTCTTCAACCCGCCCCTGAGGGATTTCCCAACCCCGCTTATGATGCCTGATCAGCAGGACATCGTTATTGGAGTTACGTACCAGACATCCCACTACTACCGAATGCATAGGACTACTGCCGGTCGACATGCACACCCCTTCTTGTCGCTATATGTTTAGTTCCATCTGAAAAAAGATCATCGAGCACGTCAAAATCGAAACGCTCTTCGGCCAGTGAACGAATCAGATCCAGCTTTTCACTGTCTTCCGCCACAATATTGGAGACATCCCTGTTGATGGTCTGATACAAATCGGCCGTTATCATTTTTTCAGCACGCATATAGGGAATTTTACTTTTGTCAATAATCTGCTGAGTGATAAAGCTGATCGGGGAGCCACCGGAGATCACCAACCCTACAATCAAGGCCCGGTAATGAGGCATCTGGTACAGATGGGCCAGCGTCACGAGAAGTTCATCCCTGCTGCTGGTTACAATGATCAACGAAGGCTCCTGAAGCAGTTCCATAACCCGCTGGGTGGAAGCAGCCCCGACCTGGACCTTGTAGATAATTCTCTGCATTTCTCGTTTGTTGCCGTGCAGAGGCAAATCAAGCAGGCCGGAGATACGACGCAGGGTTGGATTCGCCAGCACCGGCTGATAATCAAACCCCCCAATCACCTGGAACGGTTCATTGACCAGCGCACGCTCCAGATAATCAAGGCTTCGTTCACGCTTCTCAGGAATAAGCCTGTTTACCAGAATAGCCCGCACCTCAGCCCGCTCTTTTTCAAAAAGCAGCTTTATCATGGAAAGCCTGTCGATGACGTTGCCCAAACCGCCCCCTGTTACAAGAAGCACCGGAGCTTTCAGCAGATGCGCAATATGGGCATTGGATATCTGCAGAACCGATCCAACACCCGGATGACCGGAACCTTCAACAATGATGAAGTCGCATTTTTTTTCGAGTTCTGAACAGGCATGAATGATTCGCTCCTGCAGATCAGCGGGTGAAATTTCTCCGTCAACAACTTTGTGCGTGGTATCGGAAGCCAGCACGACCGGGGACATCAGCTTCAGATCTTTTGTCAGGCCGAATACCTGGGACATCAGGGCGACATCCTTGTCTACAACCCTCCTGCGAAAATGAACTGCATGACCGCCAAAAGGCTTTATGTACCCCACCCGCCCGTATTTCTTGAGAGCCAGATGCATCAGAGCAACACTGGTGGTTGTTTTCCCGCTGTTCTTGTCGATTGCAGCTATGAATATTTTTTTTGCCATGCTCGCCTCAGGAAAGTCTGGATGTACAGATCACGACCGGAATAATTGTACATGAAAATCAGTAAAGGGTATAGCCATTGACAACTATTTTAATATTATGGTACTTGAATACCAAATAATCATATTTCAATCTGATTTCAGATCAACTTTGGTCTGGAATTGGAATCAGGAGATTTTTATGCGTGAAGCCTTCATTTGCGATGCGATCCGAACCCCGATTGGAAGCTACGGCGGTAGCTTGTCAGGTATCCGCACCGATGACCTGGCTGCTTTGCCGATAAAAGCCCTGATTGAGCGAAATCCTTCCGTAAACTGGGCAGCCGTCAGTGAAGTAATATACGGCTGTGCCAACCAGGCCGGTGAAGACAACCGGAATGTGGCCCGTATGGCAACGCTGCTGTCCGGACTGCCGATTGATGTTCCAGGTGCAACCATCAATCGCCTTTGCGGTTCAGGCATGGACGCGGTCGGTACCGCTGCACGCGCCATCAAATCAGGAGAAGCGGAGCTGATCATCGCCGGGGGCGTGGAAAGCATGTCACGGGCACCCTACGTTTTGAGCAAGGGGGCCACCCCTTTTGCCCGCAATGTAGAGCTTTTCGATACAACGATCGGCTGGCGCTTTGTCAACAGCCTGCTTAAAAAACAGTACGGGGTCGATTCCATGCCGGAAACGGCTGAAAATCTTGCGGAAGAGTATCAAATTTCGCGGGCAGATCAGGACGCCTTTGCGCTGCTTAGCCAGCAAAAGGTATCAAGTGCGAAGAGTGCCGGCATTTTTTCAGAAGAGATCGCAGCGGTAGTCATTCCGCAACGCAGGGGGAGTGACCTGGTTATTGACTCGGATGAACATCCCAAGCCGGAGACAACACTGGAGGGACTTGCGAAACTTAAGCCACCTTTTAGGGAAAACGGCACTGTAACCGCCGGCAACGCTTCAGGTGTAAATGACGGCGCCTGCGCCCTGTTAATTGCATCCCAGGAGGCTACAATTCAACACGGCCTTACGCCGCGAGCCCGCATCGTGGCCATGGCCACCGCAGGAGTACCGCCGCGCATCATGGGCATCGGGCCGGTTCCGGCGGTACGCAAGGTGCTGGCACTGACCGGCCTGTCTCTGGAGCAGATGGATGTGATTGAGCTGAACGAAGCTTTTGCCGCTCAGGGACTAGCGGTCATGAGACAGCTGGGCCTGGCGGACGACGCTGCCAACGTCAACCCGAACGGCGGTGCGATCGCGCTGGGGCATCCACTCGGCATGAGCGGAGCCCGTCTGGTAACCACCGCAACCTATCAGCTGGCAAGAACCGGGGGGCGTTATGCGCTCTGCAGCATGTGCATTGGCGTTGGACAGGGGATCGCCCTGATAATTGAGCGTGTGTGACAAAACCGGGCTGCAATGCATCTTTGATTTGAATTTGGAACTGCGGCTTCTACAATTGGGCCAATAATTGACTTTTTCGTTCTTTATATTCGCTTTCATCGATGAGGTTTTTCTCGAACAGCCCTTTCAGTTTCAGCAGCTTGCTTTCAATATCATCACCTGCCGGTGTTGACGGATTACTTGTACTTTGAGGTGTCGCCATTGAAATCTGGGTGCCACCGGCAACAGCGCGTTTTTCTTCCAGTTCAAGGTTCCGCTTTATTTCCCACCAGTCTCTTTCAATTTCCTGAAGACGTGAATAAAAATATTTCGATTCCTGCAGTGGCAAATCAGTTATTTCTACGGATCCGGCGTTGTTTCCCTTATCGGCAGTTATTGTGATGGTGCCACCACTTAACACGGACGTGTCGAAGCGCGCATCTTTCATGTCTCTAAAGTAATAATCTTTGAAGCTGGAGCTAAGCATCCCGTGGTCATAGACTATGATTCTCAGGTTTGTCAGGATCAACGTCTTTGCACTGGTGGTAACGGCTTGCGTTATCACCGAAACCAGCGACTCACCCTGAATTAGCAGATTTTTGAGCTCTTCCTCTGAAACAGACAGAAATTTCGGACGAATATCGGATTTTGTCTGTTGAATCTTTTCGGTCATTTTGTCAAATATTCCCATCACTGTCTCCTGGTAAAATGTAATCTTCCACGGCTGATAGCAGAGCGGGTTCACTGCCGCTACACTTTGTAGGATGTTTTGGTGTTACAGTAAATAAAAAGCTTATGAACGTCGCACAATATTCAGTGGACAATATTCCCGCTCCAGCGGATCAAGTTCAAGCAGTCGACTGTAATCCTCTTCGGTATCGACATCAAAATGGATACAGGAATCATCCACCGGGAGCTGCCGTATCCTTCCGGCATATTCCTCGAAGAGCGGCCGGGCACCGCTGTCGCCTTCAAGAAGATTCAGGCGCTGGAATGTTTCGCGGCTGAAAAGCACCGGATTGCCTCGCTTTCCGTCAAAGACCGGCAGTACTATCGGACTCTCTGAGATCCGGTATGCATCCAGAACCTGGTTGATGGTTCCAGGCGCGACCAGCGGCTGATCCCCAAGCATGAACAGCACCGCATCCGTGCCATCCGGCAAGGCCTGCAGACCAGCCTTGATAGAGGAACTCTGTCCGCTTTCATAATCCTCATTGATGACAACCGTTACGTCCTTATCTGCAATCGTCGGTGCAATCATATCGGCTCGGTAGCCGAGCACGACAACAACCCTCCCAAGTGAAGATGCGACGGCGTTATCGATCACCCGCTGCAGGATGGTTTTACCTTTGAAAGAGAGCATTTGCTTGACGCTCCCCATGCGGGAGCTTTGACCGGCGGCCAGAATAATTCCGACGACTTCGAGTCTGGATGTCACGGTGTCCGTACCAGTGAATGTTGCGAGTGAACCCGAATCTGCTCCAGAGCCTGTCCGACCAGCAGGATTTCGGCGGCAGATGTGCCCATCTGGATGAGCTGTTCGGCGATCCGTACAGCGGCAGCGCAACGGCCGGGATCATCAGCTTTGTTGAGGAATATGACGCGGCGGGAAGCGGCGGGGGCGCCTTTAAAGGGGCCATCCGGCCGGGAGAAGAAGCGGGCTAGAGCAGACTCGCTGACTGTATCACCCGCTGCCAGACCCAGCATGTTCCCGGCCAGTCCAGAGCGGAAAACGGACTCCTCGGAGAGCGGTGTGCCGAGGACATCCAGGCCGGCCACGGCAACCAGAACGGAAGTATTGGACGGAATAACCGGCTCATGCTCCGCCGGAGCCTTCAGCGAACGCCCGGCAGCTCCATCTGCTTCCACCAGGATCCAGTCGAAAAGCCCGGATTTTTCAAATAAACGCATATCCTCAGGGGCAAACCCCTGCAGCTTGCGATTTTCCAGACAAGCCGGAGCAGCGGTGATGTGATCTGAATGTTTGAGGCCGCCCGATGCCAGTTGCAAAATCGCCTGCGGATCGCTCTCCACCAGGACCGTTTCCGACTGCCCGGGTGTCGGCACAAATATTCTTGTGGTGGTTGTGGTCAGAACTCTTTTTCCCGATTGAGACAGAAGCCGGGCCAGATGAAACATCAGGGATGTCTTGCCCCCTCCGCCGACAAAGCTGATGACTCCCCCTGCCTCGGAGCAGAGTATTCTTTCGATCGGCATCATATCGTCAGCGGTTATACTGTGCCAGAATCGCCTCCAGCACCGCTCCCCCCAGCGCTCTGGCTTTTTCGGATACCGTATCGCAGTAGGCGGCTTCGCCCCTGGGATCGACATCGCCGATCTTGAGTCCGGCCGTAACCGTTGAACCGGGCCTGACAAGGCCGCCCAAGATGCCATCTATCTGAGCCGATACCTGGCTGCTACCGATCCGGCCGACCGCTTCACCGGCCCGCAATAGGTCGCCGATCCGTCGGTCGCTGACGAAAATTCCGGAGGCGGGGGCACGCAGAACCCGCTCGGTGGTATGGCCGCCAATGCTGCCCGGAATGCCGGTATCTTCTTCGGCCGAGCCGGAACCGATCAACCGTCCGAGAGCGTGACCGCGGTTGGTTTCAATCACGACGTGACAATCTCTGCCCGCCTCAAAACCGGGGCCAAGACCAATAACCAGTGCAGCATCCGTGATGGCGGTTTTCAGGTTGCGCTTGGCAATAATGGCATCGATCAGCACATCCGGCCTGCAGCTACGTACACTTTCCGCAGTCGGGTCCACCCGTACGGCGATCCGGCCGGAACCCCAGGCAGCCTGAAGTTCATCCTCTCCTGCAACCTTGAGCGCTTCGATCCCTTCCACCGTCACGCTACCTTCATACAGCGCTTCGCAAAAAGAGACGCGCCTCCTGACAGCCAGGGGAGACGCGGTTTCGAGCATCAGAATGCGCCTGAAGTTTGAGCGGTACAAGCGAACGGCCACTCCCGTGGCCATCTCCCCTGCCCCCCTGATCAGGATGACCAGGTCTTTCAGATTTATTCGCGGCATCCTATTCGCGACCGTAGTAGGTGGCCAACAGCTGGCTGGCGATGCTGATGGCAATCTCCTGCGGCGAATCACCGCCATTCTTATGGCCGATTGGACAGATAACCCGTTTCAGATCCAGCCCTTTGTCCTCAAGATTTTTACGCACACCGGCCCATTTCCCCTTGCTGCCGATCATGCCGATATAGCGCGCCGGATGCGGCAGAACCTCTTCCAGCACCTGCTGATCAACTGTGCCGCTATAGGTCATAATGGCCGCAAAGGTACGCCTGTCACACCAGTTGGCCTGCTGTATAAAGTCACTCCAGCGGCAGTGGTGACGTATCACGCTGGCCGGTACGGCGGGTGAATCAATCCATTTCGGCCGCCCCTCCACCAGATGAATTCTGAACGGGGTTCCGTCCAGAACCCCGCAGAGCGACCGTCCCATAAGCCCCGCGCCCAACAAGTG
>CAZUGI010000074.1:0-14107 GCA_964619855.1 uncultured Geobacter sp.
GATCCAGAAACTGCGGCAGTTTCAGCAGCTGGGGCATGAAGTCAACTTTCTGATAGGCGATTTCACCGGCATGATCGGAGACCCCTCCGGCAAGTCCGAGACCCGCAAGGTTCTGACCCGCGAGGATGTACTAAGGAATGCCGAAACCTACAAGGAACAGGTCTTCAAAATCCTTGATCCGGACAAAACAAAAGTGGTTTTCAACTCAAGCTGGCTGAATGAACTGGGAGCAGGCGGTATGATAGGCCTTGCCTCAAAGAGCACCGTAGCCCGCATGCTGGAGCGGGACGATTTCCACAAGCGCTACAATTCACAGCAGCCGATTGCTATCCATGAGTTCCTCTACCCGCTGGTGCAAGGCTATGACTCGGTGGCACTTAAGTCCGATGTCGAGCTGGGAGGCACCGACCAGAAGTTTAATCTGCTGATGGGTCGTGAACTGCAGCGCGAGTGGGGACAATCACCCCAGTGTATCCTGACCATGCCGCTATTAGAGGGTCTGGACGGGGTCAACAAGATGTCCAAGTCGCTTGGAAACTACATCGGCGTTAGTGATCCTGCTGATGAGATTTTCGGCAAGGTCATGTCCATCTCGGATGAACTGATGCTGCGCTACTTTGAGCTGCTCTCCGACATGACGCTGGCTGAGCTGGAAAAATTGAAGGGCGATTTGAAAGATCATTCTCTGCACCCGATGGCGGCCAAGAAACGGCTGGGACGAGAGCTCGTATCCCGTTTCCACGGTGCCGGGGCCGGCGAGATCGCTGAGGAGAACTTTGTAAAACGCTTCAAGGAGAATGAGATTCCGGATGATATGCCGCAGATGAGTTACTCCTTGGGTGACGGCAGCTTACTCCTGGCAAAGGCCATGACAGAGGCCGGCCTGACCAAATCCAACGGCGAGGGGCGCCGCGCCATAGATGGTGGCGGGGTCAAGCTGAATAACGAAAAGGTCAGCGACACCAATCTGGAATTGACCACCGTCGGCGAATACATAGTCCAGATCGGCAAGCGCCGCTTTGCCAGGATTGTTATTTCGTAGGCAGGATTTAAATCGTATGCACAAAAGCGGGGCCGGAAAATATCTGGCCCCGCTTTCTTTTAGTACGTCGAGCAACTGCTAGGACAATAATCCTTCCAATTCAGGCTCAAAAACCTCCCAGACCCTTTTCTGAAGCTCTGCCATAAATTCAGGATTGGTAATATTAGGCAGTTTGATATTCTGGTTAGGATGTTGCCAGACCTCGGCCGGAAGAGTGTATTCGCTTTTTTCATATCCTTGCCGTAACTCAAGCGCCAACCCGCGCAGGAAAGCCCTTCGCACAGCGGCGGCCAGCTCTTCGGTCGTGACTTCCAGGTTACACTCGCTCTTGAGACAATCCACCACCATCTGGGTGCAGATGCCTTTGGTGATGTCGAAAAATTTGCAGAGGCCGATCATGTCAAAACCGACAATCTGCAGTTTTGTCTGTGTGATCCCCTGAACCCAGGATTCCAGGTCGGACTTTCCCTCACGGGTTAAGAGACCGTATGTTCCCATCGACATATGCCCGCCGGCAATGGCCCAGGCATAGCCCGGATTGGTTTCGGGCTGATAGGCCGGCAGTTCGAGGCCCTTGACATGGTAGGCATAGGATGTCTCACCGTTACACTCTGAGAAACGCTTGGAACCCCGGCCGATCTCCGGCAGTTTTCCCAGTGCGGTTTGCTCGACAAGCTCCTTGATCTTTGTAAAGTCTCCGAAGGTGGCACCGTTAAGCAGCGGCTGCTCAGGGTGCCGCTCGTTGTATGACAGCAGGTAGGAGATGGTCACTCCCAGGGAAATGGAGTCCATTCCGTAATTATCAGACAAATGGATCAACTCAGCCGCCAGACCGGCATCATGGATACCCAGATTAGTGCTGAGAAGATTAAGCGGCTCGTAGTCAAACTTGGCCAGAAATTCACCCGGGCTCCCGTCTTCCTTCATTTCATGTACATTGTTATGGCAGGTTATTCCGCAGCGATAACAGGCTTCCGATTTGATCACGAAATGTTTTTCCACGTTTTCACGAAAAAGCTTCTCCGGCAGGTCGCTCCCCTGCGGCCTGAAATTGTTGACCGGCACGGCATGAAAGGCCTGCAGGACATCGTAGGCAGCCCAGGTACCGCCGCCGCCGCCGCGGCTGATCGGCTGCAGGCGTGCCGCCCCGCCCCCTTTGACAACGTTGATATTGACGCTCCTGACCTCGGGTGTAAGCGGCTTGAGCTTGTCGCTGCTTTGAGCAACGAGGGCGATCAGATTCTTATAGCCCATCAGACTGCCCATACCTCCGCGACCGGCAAAACGGACCTTGTCCTTTCCAAATTTGAGCTGGTTGTCAGTTGAGAGTGCCACCGCGCCAAAGTAGACATTCTGCCACTGTTCACCGGCCTGCCCGATGGCTGCGAAGTGGGCGTTGGAATATTCCTTCTGCAGGACCATGATCTTATCGTGAGTGGAAAGGCCAAGCAGGTGAACGGCAGGTTTCAGCTCCACCATCGGTCCCTCCGCAGTTTCTCTGATGACTGCATAGACCGGATTGGGGGCACACCCTTCGAAGATCAGCTCGTCAAGGCCGGTCCACTTGAGTTTGGCGCCGAAGTTTCCGCTGCCGGCCGACCACATGGCGGCCGGCAAACCCTTTTTGGACTCCTTGATCGGGCTGTATCCGGAAAAGTACGTGCGCAGACCGGTCATGGCGCTGCTACCGGTCAAAAGGCCGGTATTGACGATCAGCGGATTCTCCTCGCAGTAGGCCCCGCTGATGTTCCGTTCGGCCAAGATCTGGAATGAGCGGCCGAATCCCCCCAGAACATCCTCCAGATTACGGCAGGGAACGTCTTCCAGGCGCATTTCACCGTTCTTCAGATTGACGGTACAGCGTGAATATAAAACGGAGGCTGGTTCAGCGGCGGGATCAGAAGTGAAGTATTTCATACAATTACTCCTTTTTAGGCAGGCCGGCTATGCAGGGCAAAAACACTCCGCTTTCTAGCCGCCATCTATTAAAGGTAATATGCACAACGTATCACCATCACCGAGAACATCTTCGATGCTGGCGTGTACGTCATTGATCAGCACGATCCCTAGCAGAGGATCGGGAATCCGGAGTTGATCAACTACTTCCCGAACGCAGGTGCCTGAGGAATACTCGCGAACCTCTTCGTTAAAACGACCGATTCGAAATATACCGACCAGTTTTACGACCACATTCATGAATATTCCCTTTTGACTTGTCGCGATCAATGTACGCTCTGAGATCGCTTTGACATGGCATCGGTGTTACATCTCCATAATCACCGGCAGAATAACCGGCCGACGTTCGATGGTCTTTTTGCAGAAACGCCTGAGGGCCTGCCGCACCGCCGTCTTTACCTCTTCATTGTCGCAGCGCATCTCGGTATTCAGTTCATCCAGAGCAGCAACCACCACACCACGAGCATTTTCAAGATACTCCTGGCTTTCGTCCTCGAAGACAAAACCGCGCGAGACCAGGTCCGGGCCGTAAATGATGGCGCCGGTGGACTGGTTCATTCCGATTATGACGACAATCATGCCATCCTCTGACAGATGCTTGCGGTCTTTCAGGACAACCGTGCCGACATCGCCGACCCCCTTGCCATCTACAAAGACCCTTCCCGTTTCCACCTTCTCCACAATCGCAGCCGTGTCGGAGTAGAACGAGACCACATCGCCGTTGGTAACCAGAAGGCAGCGTTCCTCGGGAATGCCAACCTTGCCGGCCAGTTCGATATGCTTGACCAGGTGCCGGTACTCACCATGAATCGGTATGAAAAAACGGGGCTGAACGGTGTTGAGCATCAACTTCAGCTCTTCCTGGCTGGCGTGGCCGGAGACATGGACCTCGGAAACCTTTTCGTGGAAGACTTCGGCGCCACGCCGGTAGAGATGGTTGATCAGCTCCGAAATAGTACGTTCATTGCCGGGGATGACTCGCGACGAGAGGATGACCGTATCACCCTTCTCCAGCTTTATCTGCTTGTGGTCGTCCATGGCGATGCGGGTCAGGGCGCTCATAGGCTCTCCCTGGCTGCCGGTGGAGATAATGCAGACCTGTTCCGGAGGCAGGTGAGGGAGTTCCTTTAAATCCATCAGCAGGTCATCGGAGATCTTTAGATAACCCAGTTGCCGGGCGATCTGCACGTTTTTCACCATGGAGCGGCCATTCAACAGAATCTTGCGACCGCAGCGGGCGGCAACATCGGCCACCTGCTGCACACGGTGGATGCTGCTGGAGAAAGCAGCCACGATAATCCGGCCGGAACACTTGGGGAATATATCCGCAAAAACTTCGCCGACGTACCTCTCGGACAGAGTGTAGCCTTCGCGCTCCACATTGGTGGAGTCGGACAGCAGCGCCAGAACACCGGCCTCGCCGTAACGGGAAAGGCTGGCCAGATCGGTCAGTTGTCCATCCACCGGGGTGTGATCAATCTTGAAATCGCCGGTGTGAATTACAACCCCTTCTGGGGTGGAAATAGCCAACGCGCAGCCATCAACCACCGAATGGGCCACCCTCAGGAATTCGATCCTGAAGCAGCCGATCGTGACCGTATCACGCGGCTTGACAACTATCATCTCCACACTGTCATCCAGCTTGTATTCTTTCAGCTTTTCGTTGACGAACCCCAAGGTCAGGGCCGTTCCGTACACCGGGACATTCAGCTCCTGCAGTACAAACGGGAGTGCCCCGATATGATCCTCATGTCCGTGGGTCAGGCAGATGGCCCGAACATTTTCAATGCGCTCTCGCAGCCAGGAGATGTCTGGGATGACATAGTCGATGCCGAGCATGTCCGGACTTGGAAACATGAGGCCGCAATCAACGATCACGATGTCCCCACCATGCTGGTAGGCCATCATGTTCATGCCTATTTCGCCTAATCCGCCCAAAGCAACGATCTGCAGGGCCGAGCTTGATTCCAGCAAATCCATACTCACCTTTCCCTCTGCAGCGGTACAAGAGCAGAAATCTTTTTGTCGCAGCGAGCGATCCACGCTTCGCCCGGGGTCATCAGCCAATGAGTTGCGTAGAACGAACTCCGCAGGGCGCGATACGCGATCAGGGCGCGTGCGATATCACCCAGCCTCTCATTCTGCTCACCGATCATCCAAAGCTGGGCCGCCGCCTTTTCGATGGCAGGGTGGAACGGAATATACATATGGATAGCCGACTCAAATCCAGCCACCGCATTTGGAAAATCCCCCTTGCGAAGAGCTTCTTCACCCAAGCTGAACTGCGCGCTCATCCTCCACCAGGTACCGGCTAAAAACAGAAACAGGCAGATGACTGCTATGGCCGCTCCGTTTACAAAAATACTTTTCATCTTATCAGTCATTGGTTCACCTGAAAAAATTCGGAATAGCCGTTAAAAGAACACCCATCACAACGGCAATCACACCGATCAGCACCGCCAGAGCCGCTCCGATATCATAAGGGGGCTTCAGGCGGTGCGCAGCTGGCAGCCCCCAGCAGATTGCCGCCAAACCGACTACAATCAATCCGATATATTGGTAGCCAATAGCCATTCAATGCTCCAGGGCGGACTCAATATTCATCCGCACGTTTTCCATCATCCAGCTTTCAGCTTCGCTCTTGCGCAGGTCGTCTGGTGCAAGTATCGCCGAGTGCAGAATAATTTCGATATCACCGCTATACAGCCTGATTTTGCCAGCCGGGTTAATTCTGCCGCTGCCGTTGATGGTGACCGGAATCACCGGCACACCCGCCTTGCGGGCCAGTATGAATCCGCCCCGCTTGAAAGGGAGCAGATGGCCGTCCTGAGTTCTGGTCCCTTCCGGAAACATGACCACGCATTTCCCCTGACGTATAACTGCAGCGGCCTCATCCATGCTCTGCAGCGCCTTACGGCCGTCGCCCCGATCCAGCGGTATGTAGCCGCCGCGCCGCATGGATGGCCCGAACACCGGGATGTCAAAAAGCTCCTTCTTGGCAATCCAGTGGAGTTGGCGCGGCATAGCCGCCAGAAGTGCCAGAATATCGAAGCTGCTCTGGTGGTTGCTCATGAATATGACCGGCTCATCCGGGATATGCCCGGCCCCGATGACCGTTACCCGAACCCCGGCCAATCCGAGAGAAAGACGCGCCCAGAGCCGGGCGTGCCGGGCATAGAGCCGGCCGGTACCGTCAAACAGGGTCGAGACAAAGGCACTTAACGAGAACAGAAACGTCAGCGGTATAAAAAATGCCAGATAGAGGTATGCGCGCAGCATTCAATAACTCCACAAAATAAGCGAGCCCGTTTCAGGACAGAAGCAGGCTAAATTACTGTGTTCGCCGTAGTGAGTCAAACGAATTCTGGACGGTTGGCGGCCTCCTGGCTATTCCAGTGTGGTGCGCAGACGCTTTTTTTCCGACACGATCCGCTTACCGCCCAGACGGGCCTCTTTTGCCCGCTTCGGCACTCGGGTGGCAATGCGTTTTTTGGCCTTGCGCTCACGCTTTTCGAGCGCGATCCGCAACCGCTGCATGGCGACCTCGCGATTCTGCAGCTGAGAGCGATTTTCGGAAGCCTGCGCCACTATGCCGGTCGGCAGATGGCGGATGCGGACCGCCGAATCGGTCGTGTTACGGTGCTGGCCACCCGGCCCTGAGGCCCGGTAATAGTCGATCTTTATGTCGGTTTCCATTATTTCTATTGTCATACCAGCCTCAGCTCTTCACACATACCGCATACTTCAGGTAACGCCCCTCCGGGAACGTGACCGGGTAGGGAAAATCCTCCGGTTGGCCGAAAAGGGAGATCACCTGCAGCCCGCACCCTGTCTGCAGCGCCCCTCGCCGTAATTCTTTGAGATAATCAGCCACATCAACCTTGCGGTGATTGGATGAGGCAATCAGAAGCCCGCCGTCCGTCAACAGCGGCAGAGCCGCTGAAGCTATATCAGATGTGCCGCCGCGAGTGGTGAAGCGGCTTTTAGCCGTAGTGGAAAAAGAGGGGGGATCCATCAGGATAATGTCATATTTTTTGCCTCCCTGCGCCAGGTCGCCAAGAACTTTCAGGCAGTCGCCGACGATGAATTCATGCCGCTTCGGATTGAGCCGGTTGGCTCCGAAATTGGCCTTGGCCCAGTCACTGTAGCCGGGCGAGGCATCCACACCTATAACGACCGAAGCGCCACCGGCAGCAGCGACCACCGAGAAAGCACCGGTATACGCGAACAGGTTCAGCACCCGCTTGCCTTTCACCCGGTTCAAAAGATCTAGGCGGTTTTTACGCTGGTCAAGAAACAGTCCGCTGTTAAGTCCCTGTGCCAGACTCACCAGGAAAGTCAGGCCATTTTCGCGCACATCCAGACGCTCCGGCGCCGGTTCACCTGTCAGCAGACGACCGAAACTCTTAGACTCGCTGACCGCCTCCAGCTCGCGCGTCTCGCGGGGACGGACCTTTTCGTAAATGCCGGCCGGCGACAGCAGATCATGCAAAACCCCGGTGAGCAGCACCAGGTGAGGTCGCCAAGCGGAGCTGTAGAGCTGCAGCATCAGGTAACCGGCGTAACAATCCACGGTCAGGCCGGGCAAGCCGTCCCCTTCGCCGTTAACCAGCCGGTAGGCATTAGTGTCAACCAGATTGGCATGCCGGCTGCGCAGATCAATAGCGGATTGTATCCGTTTCAGCAGCCATGACCGATCCAGCTGAATCTGCTCGCGGGAAAGCACCCGCGCCACAATTCGATCTTCCGGGTCAAGCAGAGCCGTGGCCAAAAAACGCCCGTGCGCATCGCCAAGCGATACAATCTGGCCGCTTTTGCCCATCGGCCATTTTTTTGTATATGCATCGGCTATAACCCAGGGGTGCCCCAGCTCCAGCATCCTGACAGTTTCAGGACCGACGATCCTTTTTTCATGATGCACCGTCACGCGTTTCTCCGTCCTTCAATGAAAGCGCCGTGCAACATAGCGCTGCACGGCGGGGAAATCCTCAAAAATCCTGAGTGGTTAGTGATGGAAGCGCCCCTTGCGTTCCCGGTGGGCCGGAGTAGGAGACCTATGGCAATCAAAGCAGGCCTTTTCCTCGACCTTCTTGGCTTCCAGCGGATTTTCCTGTCTGCCCGCAACCGGCAGATTGTACTCAGGTGTCTGGAAAGTAAGCCGGCCACGTTCATCCGCCACATTGGCAACCTGATAGTACACCTGCCAGTTGGTGCTGATCGCCAGGGTATGGCACTGATCGCAGCCGCCGGGCGGAGGGATGCTTTTCCAGGAAGTAAACATGGCACAGCCGCTGATCGTAAAAACCATGGCCGCCAAAACCAAAAGAAGATAGTTCATCGCAGATCTCCTGAAAGAATTCATAGTTCAGGCAAATACTAACACAGAATTCCGGAAAGTACAGCTTCATGCTTTTCCGGCAGACAGGCGCAATACCCGTACGGCATTGGCAGTCGTGGCAGCGACTACTGTTTCTAACGATAGACCGCGAATCTCCGCCAGGCGGGCGGCCGTTTCCACCATCCAGACCGGACGGTTAAAGCGGCCGTGATAGCGTTGCGGGGGCATATCCGGTGCGTCAGTTTCCAGCACCAGATGTTCCAGGGCGATCTCACTGGCTAGTCGCAGGGGCTTGACGGCATTTGTCCAGGTGATGGTTCCGGAAATGGAAATCGCAAATCCTAGGCGAATGAATTCGTTGGCCATTTCCGGTGAACCGGAGAAAGCATGCATGATCCCGCCTGTCCGGCCAGCCCTCTCCTCACGCATGATCTGAACTGTTCTCTGAAAAACCTGCCGGCAGTGAACCAGCACCGGCAGCCCCAGCTTTACCGCCAGTCGCAACTGGCCGCGGAAAGCGGCTTCCTGCAGCGCCATTGATATGGCGTAGGACGGATCCAGGCCGATTTCACCGATTGCAACGCCACACGGCGCCCGCTCCGCCAGCTGCGCCATACATTGCTCTTCGGCAGAGGCGGCATGCATCGGATGAATTCCATAGGCCGGCAAAATGCAGGAATACTCATTCGCAAGTTCGTACATCCGCTGCCAGCCACCGGGGTGCACACCCGGGATAACAAAGCTGCTTATGCCCGCTTCAGCAGCCTCCTGCAGAATCTTTGGAAGATGCAGAACCAGCGGTTCCAGATCGAGATGGCAATGAGTATCGATCATGCCGCGGTTATCTTCAGATTGCAAATATGGCCGTTTGAGATACACTGTCACCGCCCATGAATCATACCGGTGTAAAGTCAGACATAACGGTCATTGTGCCGATCCTGAACGAGGCGGCAGAACTGCCCGGACTTTTGATCTCACTGTCAGCACAACAGAAGATCTCGCTTGATCTGCTGCTGTGTGACGGAGGATCGGGGGATGGTTCGCTGCAGATCGTATCTGAATATGCTGCAAAATGCCCATTTCCGATCCGTCTGATTCAAACCGGAAGCGGCAGAGGGCGGCAGATGAATGCCGGGGCAGCTGTCGCAACTTCTGATCTGCTGCTCTTCCTGCATGCCGATTCCCGCTTTGAGGATTGCACAGCTCTCAACCGGGCTGCTGCATTTTATCGACTCCGGAATGCATCCGGCGGACAACCTTTTGCGGCCCGCTTCGGCCTGCAATTTCGCCGTTCGGAACAATCCCCTTCACTGGCCTGGTTCTACTATGAAGCCAAGGCCCGCCTGTCGCGGAGCGACTGCATCCGCGGCGACCAGGGTTTCCTGATGAACAGGCAGGCGTTTTCAGAGGCAGGTGGCTTTGATGAATCGCTCCCGTTTCTGGAGGATATCCGCCTGGTTGAAGCCACCTTTTCAAAGGTGGAGTGGCTGCTGCTGCCGGCCGTCATCAGCACCTCCGCCCGGCGTTTCGAAAAGGAAGGGATGCTGGAGCGGCAGGTGCTGAATGCCATCATCGTCAACAGTATCGCCACCGGCTGGACCGAGTTTTTTCAGGCCCTGCCCGGCATCTATCGCTGCCATGCCGAAACCGGCCGACTGCAGCTACGTCATCTGTTGCGTGGCATCAAGGCACTGATTGACTGCCATGACCGGTCCTGGCAGCGCAGCTTCTGGAAAGCCACCGGTCGGCATGTAACCGGGAACGCCTGGCAGATCTTTTTCTGGCTGGATGCCCGGAGCGCTTTCCGGGCCGGGAAAGGGGCCGACGAGGTTGCTTCAGATTTCCTCGACTTCTATCTACGCTGGTTAGCGCAGATCTTTATCAGCCGCCCGGCCGCCTTTCTGGCGCAATTTCTGGTTAAACTCTGGCTGCGCTGGATGTTAACATTCGAGATGACACCAAGGAGGCAAGGAGAACGCGACGCAAACGTACAGTATTAGTACGTTGAGGAGCTGTCAACGAAGCCAACTAAAGGTGCCGCTTGAATGCGGAATGGAATTACAGAAACCAGCCGAACAGGCTGACCACCCGCTCCATCAGGCGAATCAGCGGACCGCGCCGCTCATGGATGTCAAGCTCCACCTGCCGCGCTCCGGTCATCTCTTCCAGCAGCAGCGAGCGGATCTGGCCGCCGAATTCGACGCTATCCACCAGGCAGTTGATCTCAAAATTGCGATGAAAGCTGCGTTGATCGAGATTGGCCGAACCGATGACCGTCCGCTCGGCATCGATCAGCATAACCTTGGCATGCAGGATCTCACGCTCCAGTTCAAATATTTCAACTCCGCCCCGCAGCAGTGTTGTGTAGGAACTGCGGCCAAGCAGCAGCACCAGCGGGACATCGCTGCGGGCCGGCAACAGCAGCCGCACATGCACGCCCCGCCGCACAGCGCGCAACAGTGAGCGTATAATACGCGGACCGGGTACAAAGTAGGGTGTAGCTATCAGGATCTCTTCTGCGGAGGAGGCGATATTCACCTGAAAGGCCTCGCGGATGTAGGAGCGTCGCTGGCGAGGCCCTCCGCTGATTATATTAACGGCAGCCGCGCCATTTTTTCCGGCCGGCTGTCGCGCTCGGACTAAAGCCGCCGGTGTGTAAACATCCTGTTCAACGCTCCAGGTTTCATGAAAGATGGTCTCCAGCTCGCAAACCGCCTCGCCCTGAATGCTGAATCCCAGATCCCGGAAGCTCTGCTTGTCAACCACGCAGCCGGCGTATTCATCGCCGATGTTGAAGCCCCCAAGAAAAGCCAGTCGACCATCGACTATGGTCATCTTGCGATGATCTCTTTTATCAAACCAGTACACACCGCGCTTGAACGAAGGGACATTGAAAGGAAACAGGCTGATTCCCTGTTTGGAAAGGTTTTTAAAAAAGGAGGCGGGAGTGTCAATGCAGCCAATATAATCATAAATCAGCTTGACCGTGACACCGCGTTGAACAGCAGCGGCAAGCTCGTTTGCCAGTCCGGTGCCGATATGGTCATCGTGAATGAGATAGTATTCCAGCAGGATGGTGTCTTCAGCAGAGCGGATCGCGGCAAAAAGGGCCTCAAAAAACTGCCTCCCGCCGTGAAATAGTTCAACGTTATTGTGCCGGTGGGTTACCGGCAACTCCAAAGGGCGTAAACGTCGCATCAGACGGGCAAACCTTGATGGCCGTTTCTTATGCTTGAAGTGATTTTTTAACATGGCGTTTAAAGCGTATTACGCAACCGGAATCGTCAGGCGACCGACCGATTCGATCTCGGCAGCCATAATATCACCGGCCTGAACCCGACCGACTCCGGCCGGTGTTCCGGTCAGAATCACATCGCCCGGTTCGAGAGTGAAGATGGCCGAGATATGGGCGAGAATCTGCGGTATGCGGTTGATCATATCGGCGGAACTGCCATTCTGGCGAAGCTCGCCATTAACCGAGAGCTTAAGATTCAGGGCTTGCGGATCTGAAACTGCCGCTGCCGGAACAAAATCGGATAGAGGACAGGAAGTATCGAATCCCTTTGCGATTTCCCAGGGCAGGCCTTTGGCCTTAAGCTGATTCTGCACATCCCTCAGCGTCATGTCAATCGACACACCGTAACCGGCAACATACTCCAGAGCATTTTCAACAGAAACTGACCGGCACTGCTTCCCGATCAGCAGAGCCAGTTCGATCTCGTAATGACACTCCTGCGAATAGGAGGGTATCCGCACCGCCTGACCGTCACTAATCACTGACGAGGCCGGTTTCATGAACAGCACCGGCGCAACCGGGGTTTCGTTGCCAAGCTCTTTGGCATGCTCGGAGTAGTTACGCGCCAGGCAGACGATCTTGCCGATGGTGAATTCCTGGTTGGTTGCAGGTATCTTTGCGGTTTTCATAGTACGTCCTTGTGGAATGTTTTTATGATGTTATTCGATGTTATTCCAACGTGGAGGCAAGCGGGCTGCGCGGCTTTTTGCGCAGCTCCGCTTGACCGTAGGGTTAGGCGACTGGCTACGACTTTTTGGTGACATGCCTTCTCGCTACAGCCACAACAACCGCTACTATTGTCAAAGCACCACCAGCGAGTAATAATGATTGCTGGACGTCTCTTTCATAAGTTGAAACCGCAGCCGTGCCTAAAGCGGCTGCACCTACTAGAGCGAGGATAGACACGGCAATACCCTTCCACAGCTCATGACGATCTCCGCAGCGTTGGCAATAGACGTAAGTGCCGCCCTTGTGATGATGAAGAACCTTAATTCCAGCAATAGCCAGAGTTGCGCCGCACGAATAACACGCACCACTCGCGTTTCTGGACTTGCCACGAGCATCCCGAACGCTGTGGAATAAAAGGATGACCAAAATGGGCGAGATCAGAATGGTAAATGCGATGGCAGTTTCCATAAGGCGCCTAACTCTGTATTGCCGCCAGCTTGAAGGTCGCATCTATCTCATCCCACGGCACATAAAAATGCCCGCTGGTATCCTTTTCCACCAGCCCTAGCCGCTCCATGGTTTTTACATCGTCAAAAACATTGCGGTATTGGCGGCGCAGATGCTTTGCCAGGGCATTTATACTGCTATGCCCCATATTTCGCAGCTCAGCCAGCAGTTCGAACCGCTTGGGGGTGAGGTGCTTAAGAAGCGATGGCAGATCATCGAAATAGAGGCGTTCAACCGGCTTTTCCGGTAGCCACCCACCGTCAATCCGCCCCGCCAAATCCTTCAACTCGTCAAAAAATTCTTTATCGCTTTTGATCCCTATTTTAATATCCCGTTTTTCCTTCATGCCGGTCACATCCTTTCAATATCAGCTTCAAAGTCTTCAATAAGCTTGCGCAGTGTTGTAAATAGATACTCTTCTTCACGGACTCCAGTATGCCGATGATCGCCCTTACCACGTTCATTATCGTAGCGGACAATGCAGCTTCCATCGGCCTTGCCGTAGAACAGGCGGTATTTATAGATATGAGAGCTGCCGGGCAGCGGCTCTGAAAGATGCCAGACCACGACCTCAACAATCCTGCCTCCGCGCTCCTTTTTGTATCTGATTATTTCCCAAGCTGTACCCACTGCCACCTCACTGACTATATGTCTTTAAATAACATATGACCCTATTGATTGCAACGTAATATTTCAGCATCTGCGTTGGCGCAATTATAAACAAAATAACCGCCCGATCAGACTGATGCTGAACCGGACGGCTGTGAACTTCACCAACGTATTAGCTGACCCGCCATTACAGCAGGCTCTCCCCGGTCATCTCTTTCGGCTGGGCAATCCCCAGCATCTTCAGCATGGTCGGGGCAATATCAGCCAGACGGCCCCCTTCACGGAGGGTCGTATCTGTGCGGCTGTCATCCACCAACACCAGCCAGACCGGATTAGTGGTGTGGGCCGTAAACGGCTCGCCGTTTTCATCCTGCATCTGTTCGGCATTGCCGTGGTCGGCGGTGATCAGCACCGCCCCCCCCTTTTCCAGCACCTTCGTTACAACTTTTCCGGCGCAGGCATCCACAGCTTCGACCGCTTTGATGGCCGCAGCTTCGATACCGGTGTGTCCGACCATGTCGCAGTTGGCAAAGTTGAGGATGATCACATCGTAAATGTCGCCGTCAATCCGCCTCAGCAGTTCATCCGCCACCAGAAAAGCGCTCATCTCCGGCTTCTGGTCGTAGGTGGCCACCTCTTTCGGCGAGGGGATCAGGGCGCGCTCTTCGCCCGGAAAGGGGGTCTCCACACC
>CAZUGI010000075.1:0-14054 GCA_964619855.1 uncultured Geobacter sp.
CGGGGTGAAGGCCAGATCGCTGCGGCAGCCGTCCTGACTGCTGTGACTCCACTCGATGATAGTTGTCAGTTCAGCGGAGGATTCATCAGGAAAAAGAGACGGTTCCGCCTCGGCGTGCTCCAGTTTGCGGAGGCAGGCGTAGTTGCTGCGACCCTTGACAAGAACCGCCTTGAACTCAACCTGTGAGTGGCGGGCCAGAAAGGGGAGATCTTTTTTGATCAGCTGCTCCTGCAGGTTGATGGTGTTGGTTGATACCACGATCCGCTGGTTGTTGCGGGTTGCCCAGAGGATGGCCGGCACCAGGTAGGCCAGTGATTTTCCGGTGCCGGTGCCGGCCTCCACCAGCACTATCCTGTCGCCGTTAAAAGCCTCGGCTGCGGCAAAAGCCATGCGCAGCTGTTCATCACGCTGTTCGTAACCCTTGAGATGGGACATCATGCCGTCTGCGGCAAAGACCCGGCCGATTTCATCAAGAGAGAGCAGCTCCCCTTTTTTCTCCGTAAAAGGGGCAACAACCTGATAGCAGCGGGTGCAGTCATTGTTGACGATGGCGAAGCCGATGCCCTGATTGCCGGCCACCGAAGCGATATCCATATCGGCGTGTGAAGGGGTCAGGTCACCGGAGGGGTGGTTATGAACAACGACGTCGCCGCCGGCTGCACGGGAGATGATGGCCGGCACTGCCACTTTGCTGCCACGGGCGATGGTCTCGACTTCGAAGACAATGCCGTCGATGTTGGTGCGGCCGATGAAGAAGACCTCGTTGCCGCCGGCGGCAGAAATTTCATGACGCATCAGCATCAGCGCATCGTCGCTGAAGTATTTATTCATGGGGGAGGACAGTCTCGTTCATAGCGGAGTTATAACAGGAAGCTTTCAAAAGCGGCAAGGGAAAAGGGGCGGAAAAAATTGCCTTGGATGATGCTCCGTGGTACATATGGTACCCTGACCACCACACCTGAGCCATCCTTTCCCCGAGGGAACACAGGCGGACCTGAAAGCGGTGGATCTTCTGTCAAGGAGCGAACATGTCCTTCCGTACCATTGAATGGCGCGATGATGCCGTGATCATGATTGATCAGACCCTTTTGCCCGGAGAAGAGGTCTATAACACCTATACCGATTTTCAATCGGTGGCGGAAGCTATCAAAGGGATGATCATCCGCGGTGCGCCCGCCATCGGAGTAGCGGCTGCCATGGGAGTCGCTCTGGGGGCCCGGGCCATTATTGCCGATACACATGAATCTTTTTTCCGTCAGCTGGATAACGTGTGCGATGTGTTGGGGCGGACAAGGCCGACGGCGGTCAATCTCTTCTGGGGACTGGAGCGGATGAAGGGGATCGCGGAGTCCAACCGGAGCAAAAGTCTTGATAAAATCCGTGAAGCTCTGAAAAAGGAGGCGATCCGGATCGAGCAGGAGGATCTGACCATCTGTAAAAATATAGGCAAGTGGGGAGCAACCCTGATTCCGGAGGGAGCGACGGTGTTGACCCACTGCAATGCCGGGGGACTGGCCACAGCCGGTTACGGCACCGCCTTGGGTGTTATCCGTGCCGCCCACGAGGCCGGCAGGAAGATCCAGGTTTTTGCCGATGAGACCCGTCCCTGGCTGCAGGGAGCGCGTCTGACCGCCTGGGAGCTGATGAAGGAAGGTATCCCCACAACTCTGATTTCCGACAATATGGCCGGATTTTTCATGAGTCGCGGAGAAATTACCTGCTGCGTAGTCGGAGCCGACCGGATCGCAGCCAACGGAGACACCGCCAACAAGATCGGCACCTACTCTGTTGCGGTGCTGGCCAAAGAGAACAACATCCCTTTCTATGTCGCCGCTCCGGTGTCGACCCTTGACCTGAGCCTCTCTGACGGCAGTAAAATTCCGATCGAAGAGCGCCCGTCGACTGAAGTGACCCACATCAAGGGCATTGCGATTGCCCCGGAAGGCGTCCGGGTCCGTAATCCTGCTTTCGATGTCACTCCGGCCCGCTATATATCCGCCATTATCACCGAGAACGGAATAGTCAGCGGCGACTACCGCAGCGGATTGCGCAAGGTGGCGGTCGGTTAGGATGCACGTCGAACGTTTCTCTCAGGAGTTCAGCAGAATCATTTCAATATCCGACCCGGCACTGCAGTCGCAGGAGCTGTCGTCATTTCTTGAAACGCACGGTTTCCAATACGGCGTCCGTACTGCTGAAAACATCCTGCTCCTGCGACCTCTGTTTGCTGTTGAGTCTCTGCACCGGATTGTCATTAATGCCCTCAAAACACCTTCACCGGACCAGGCGCTCAACTCATTCGAGCGGTTGTCAGGAGTTATCCCCCCTCAAAATCTGACCGATCTTGCGGAGCGCAAGAAGCGACTGGCCCAGTGTATCCTGCTCTGCGGTTCATCTCCTTTTCTGGTAAACCTGATGTACAAATCCCCGGATATTCTGGTCTGGCTGTTTCTGGAGAACGGTATCGATCTTGCCCGTTCGGCCGAAGAGATGCAGGAGTCTGTTCAGAGTATAGTGGATGACAAGACCGATTTTATTGAACTGCAGAAGAGGCTGCGCTGTTTCAAGCGCAGAGAAATTGTTCGCATAGCCGCTCGTGACCTGAATGGACTTGCGCCGCTTGAAGAGGTTATGGCCGAGCTTGCCGATCTGGCTTCATCGACCCTGCAGGTCGCCTATCAGGTTTGCCGCAGTTGTCTGATTCGTGATCATGGAGTTCCCCTGCTGGCCGGAGACTCCGCCGCCGGCCGGGAAGCCGAAATGACCGTAATCGGAATGGGCAAGCTGGGCGGCCGCGAACTGAACTTTTCTTCCGATATTGACATCATTTATTTCTACGAGTCGGATAAGGGGGAGACGGCCGGCGTGGAGACAGCCTCGGGCGGAAGAAAAGGGGCTATCTCTCTGCATGCCTTTTTCAACAAGCTGGGAGAGATGATCAGCAAGGCGCTGTCACAGGTGACTGAGGACGGTTTCGTGTTCCGGGTGGATGTCGGCCTCCGGCCGGAGGGAAAATCGGGTGACATGGCGGTCTCACTCCGTTCGGCCGAGATCTACTACGAATCCTGGGGGCAGTCCTGGGAGCGGACCGCCATGATGAAAGCCAGGCCGGTGGCCGGTTCGCTGGCATTGGGCGAGCATCTGCTCAAAACCCTGCAGCCGTTTATCTACCGCAAATATCTCGATTACAACCTGATCGAGGATATGAAGCAGATGAAGCAGAAAATAGATGCCTCGCTGGCCCGCTCCAGAGAGGGGGAGATCAACCTCAAGCTGGGGCGCGGCGGCATCCGCGAGATAGAATTTTTTATACAGGCCCTGCAGCTGGTGTATGCCGGTAAAAATCCGAAGCTGCGAGAGCGCAATTCGCTGCGTGCTCTTGATACCCTGATGGGAGCGAATCTGCTGGGAGAGGACGATCATCGCAGGTTGAGGGAGGCTTATTGCTTTCTGCGCTCGGTCGAACACCGGATCCAGGTGGTGCAGGAGCGCCAGACGCACAACCTGCCGATCAGGGAAGAGGAGATGCTGGCGCTGGCCCGGCGCAGCGGTTATCTGCGGGCCAACGGACTGGCACGTTTCCGCGAGGTCCTTGAAGAACATCGTGGCAACGTTTCCGTCATCTACAGTACCCTTTTTCACTCGCGTGATGAAAAGCTGGAGCAGGATGTCCATCCCCAGGTTTTGTACCTGCTGGATCCCAAGGCCGATTCCGATCTGGTGAAAGATATGCTGGCAGAGCGCCATTTTGAGGATGTTGAGCGGGCTTATGACAACCTGACGTCTCTGCGGAGAGGGCCGGTAAAGGCCAACCTGACGGAACGGGGCCGGCGCATTCTCGGTAAAATCACTCCGCTGCTGATTCAGGAGCTCTTCGAATCGCCGGATCCCGACCTGGCATTGACCAATCTGGAGCGCTTCATGGCGGTTATCGCCAACCGCCCTTCCTGTTACGCCCTGATGGCGGAAAACCGCGCCACCACCAAGCTGCTGGTTTCACTGTTCGGCATGTCCGAATTTCTCTCCAAGATATTGATCAGCCATCCGGAACTGCTCGAAAGCCTCATCACCGGAAGCGGCGCCTCCGGTTCCAAAAGCAGGCAGATTATGGTGTCCGAACTGGACTCTCTGTTGGAGCAGAGTGATTATTTCGAGGACCATCTGAACATACTGCGTCGTTACCGTAACGAGGAGTTTCTGCGCATAGGCCTGAATGATATCCATGGCAGGATGATGCAGGGGGAGATTACTGCGCAGCTGAGCCTGCTGGCCGAGGTTTGTCTGGATGCCGCCTTTCGCCTGGGAGTTGGAGAGCTGTCCCGGTTCGGCCGGCCTGTCTGCCAGCGGAACGAAGTAGCAGTCGAGGCGAACCTGGCGATCATCGCCATGGGAAAACTGGGGGGCGAGGAGCTTAATTACCATTCAGACCTCGACATTATATTCGTCTATGATCATCAGGGATACACGAACGGCGAAAAACAGATTTCTAATCATGAATATTTTGCCAAGCTGGCCCAGAAAATCATCGCCATCCTGACCACGCAGACCCGTGAAGGCTACGTCTACAAGATCGACACCAGGCTGCGCCCCTCCGGCAATGCCGGCCCGCTGGTGACTTCGCTCGATTCCTTTCTGGACTACCACCGCAAAGAGGCCCAGATCTGGGAGCGTCAGGCTCTGACGAAGGCTCGCGTGGTTCTGGGGGATGAAGTGCTGGCAATTCAGCTTCGCGACGTGATCCGTCACACGATTTACGGCAGCACGATTGATGGTGAAGGTCGCGCCGAGATCCACCGTCTGAGAATGCGGATGGAAAACGAACTGGCTAAGGAGAAGGACGGCACCTACAACATCAAGACCGGTCGGGGCGGCATGGTGGATGTGGAATTTGCGGTTCAATACCTGCAGCTGCGCGATGGCTGCCGTTTTCCGGAGCTCCGCACCACCAGCACGATCACGGCTCTTAAAGAAATCAGCTCCCTGGAACTGCTGCCGGCCGGGAGTGCCGAAATCCTTTTGAACGGCTATAAATTCCTGCGCAAGCTTGAAAACCGCCTGCGAATCATCCACGACTATTCTGTCAATGACCTTTCCGGAACAAAAATATATCTGAACAAGCTGGCTCGGCGCCTGGGATACGACTCCCGGTTAAAAAATCCAGGCGCTGCATTGATTTGTGATTACGAGGAATTGACAGGCAAAATCAGGGATGTTTTTGACCGGCTTTTCGTGGTTTCCAAGCTGTGAAGTCAGTATAACTGAGCGACGGGGTTCATATGTTATCATCCACCAAATTATCTGTTGCCCTGAAGGCTGAGTATCTTGAACGATTGCAACAGATCGGTACGACAGTATCGCTGGCCCCCGGAGAGACCCTTTTTGACGCCTACTCATCTTCCGGAGAAATGCATGTAATTGTGCAGGGCGATATCAACCTCTACAAGGATGGGCAGAATCTGCCGGTGGTGTGGCTTGGAACCGGAGATATCCTGGGAGAGATCGGATTCATTCTGCGCACCCCCCGCACGACTACGGCCCGGGCCGGAATGGACGGCTGTACACTTTGGCGACTGGATCGCCGGGTCATATCCTCCCGCATGGATGCAGAGCTGATGGAGGTCTTGACCCGCCTGTTCATCGGCATGGCGCCCTATGTCAGGGTAAGGTATGCCAAGCTGACCGGAAGCTATGGCCATTCTGCCAAAATTCTCGAGCAGCACTGCGACCATGATCACCCTGCCATCCAGCATATGGCTGAGTTTCTGGTCGGGATGGACTCCTGGGAGACGGCTCAGAATATCTGGGATTACGTCTATCATCTCCCCTACCGGTTCGGATTCTGGAACGTGCTGGCTTCTCAGGTGCTGCAGATGGGGTACGGTATGTGTACCACCAAAACCAGTCTGCATGTCGCTCTGCTGCGAGCCTGCGACATTGAAGCGGCTTTCGGAGAGATAGAGTTTCCTTCAGAGATGACAAAACCGATCATTCCGGAGGGCTATCATCACGTTGTCACCATGGAGCCGACTGTCAAGCACTATATGGCCGTTATCCGGATCGGGGGGGAGTGGTTTCCCTGTGATGCGACCTATCCCCCGCAGGTCTGGGCGTTGCTGGCGCCGGAATTGAAGGACTCACTCTTCGAGGCCGGCACCCCCTTTAATCCCTGTAATGTCATGATCGGTCGTCCGGTTGATGCATATAAGCGATACGACGATCTGAATCATGTACTCAAAAAGCGCCCCTTTTACGATGCCGATAATGTTGAGGCCATGAATATTATTCTGGATAAGGTGCAAGGGCCGTTTCTGATGATTCCGGAGTGGGTCGTGCCGATTCACTACCTCATGCAGCAGGCTCCGCGAGCGGCATTTCAGCGCGCCTATGCCGGGATAGTGACTGAGATGGAACGGCTGTATCGGGTGGTAAACGCCGCATCGGGCGGAGATGGAACGGATCGCGGCGCCGGGCGGGCGATGGTTCTCTAGGGTGAACAACGAAATCTTTGACACGGAGGGGAAACATGAACATCAGGAAAAAATTCCTCGATTATGAGTATGAAGAGGTGCTGGACGGCCGGGTCCGTGAGCTGATCAGGGTGGGGTGTGCCATAGCGGTGGGATGCCCGACCTGACTGAAGAAACACTTCGCGGCCGCGAAGTCAGAAGGAGCAACGGAAACGGAACTGCGGGAGGCGATCGCCTACGGCATGATTGCACCGGGAGGAAGAGCCAAGAATTTTGCGCTGGACATGCTTAATGAGGTTGGCGAATCAGGCTGATGTTGCTGCCGGTTCCTCCAGCAGGAGTACCTGACTCAAGGCAGCATCTATCTTGGCAACATCCACAACGGTATTAAAACATGGTCCGAAAGGACGCTCGTTGAGGATGCCGATTACCGGCAGGGGGTAGCAGTCCTTGATGCCGGAGGTAAGATCGCGTTCACAGGCGACGGCCAGCACCAGCTTTGGCCTCTTTTCAACGATGACCTTGCGGGCCAGAGTTCCGCCGGCGGCAACCGAGATGTCAATTTTGTACTTGCGGCCGATATCGACCAGGCCTTTGATGTCGCAGCGGCCGCACTGCACGCATTTGTGGATGTCGCCGGTAACCTTGATTTCGCAGTCGAACAGCTGGATGCAGTGCGGAAGGAGCACCAGTACACGGTCGGGCCTGACCTTCTGGCGCTGGGAAATCACCAGGCTGTTATTCATGGCGATAAACGACTGACGGATGCTGTCCTTGTTGAGCCCCATCAGCCGTCCGACAAATTCGATAACCGGCAGCAGAAACTTGATTACCACCAGTCGCATGAAGCGGGTGAAGAAAATGTCCTTGCCCAGAGCGGTGGTAAGCACCAGCAGGCCGGTACCCAGTATGGCCATGCCGGAAAGCACAACCATGATGATGCCGACAATATGAGGCAGGTTGGGGTGAATATTGGCCAGGCCGCGGTTTGGAATCCACCAGGCCAGAAAAATCACCGCTACCACAATCAGGCAGGTAACCCCCATCAGGGTCACAAACAGCCGTTTGCGCGGCGGATTGGTTTTCTCCTCGATATTTGCCACTCTCAGGTCACTCCCTGTTGTAAATGCGTACCCGGTTCTATCTTACAGCCTGACAGAAAGCTGACTGTATCAAGTCGTTTTTTTCCGGCCAACTGCAGCTCCAGCAGATACAGACTTCCATTCAGGCAGGCCACTTCCAGCTCGCCCTTTGATGCCCTCAACACTGTGCCCGGTTGCCCGGTCCCATCTCCGACACGGGTCCGGAAAATTTTCAAAACCTGATTGTCGAAAGCTGTATAAGCTCCGGGCCAGATCGACATACCGCGGACCTGGTTGTGTATGGACCTGGCGTCCTTATGCCAATTGATGATGCCATCCTCTTTCCTGAGCATGGCGGCATAGCAGCTGTCCTTGTCGTCCTGCGGCTGCGGCCTGACAGTCCCGTCTTTTACGCTTTTCAATGTTTCAACCAGCAGGAGTGCACCCATTTCAGCCATGCGGTCGTGCAGTGAGGATATATCTTCGTCCCCATCCAGAGGGGTGCTCTGACGGAGCAGCATCGGCCCGGTGTCCAGGCCTGGATCCATCAGCATGGTGGTGACTCCGGTTTCTGCCTCGCCGTTGATAATGCACCAGTTGAGCGGAGCGGCCCCCCGGTAGCGCGGCAACAGAGAAGCGTGGACATTGATGCATCCGTACGGCGGAATGTCAAGCAGTGGTTTTGGAAGAATCTGCCCAAAAGCCACGACTATGATAACATCCGGCCTCAGTTCCCGGATGATTCCGATAAAATCCGGATCACGCACTTTTTGAGGCTGGAGAACGGGGATGCCTTGCTTTACAGCCAATTCTTTGACCGGAGTCGACATCAGGTGCTGTCCACGCCCTTTGGGGCGGTCGGGCTGGGTTACAACCGCCAGCAGATTTTCACCCTGATCGATAAGTTTCTGAAGAGTGGGACAGGCAAAATCGGGGGTTCCCATGAAAATTATCCGCCAGCCGGTCACTTGTTCTCCTCGGCGGCTTTGCGGGCTTTGCGCTGAAACAGTTCACGCTTCAACACCGAAAGGTGATCAACGAAAAGAATGCCGTCAAGGTGATCAATTTCGTGCTGGAAGGCGATCGCCAGCAGGTCTTCGGCCTTCCATGTCCGCTCTGCACCTTCAAGGTCAAGCGCCTTGATGATGACGCGGGCATGCCGGCGAACATTGGCGGCATATTTGGGAACCGACAGGCAGCCCTCTTCTTCATAGGCTTCACCTTCGGCGTGGACGATAACCGGATTTATGGCAACGATCAGATCGGGCGGTTCATCCTTCGCAGAAATGTCAATCACGATAACGCGCTGGTGGACTCCGATTTGCGGGGCTGCCAGTCCGACTCCCGGAGCGTCATACATTGTTTCCGCCAGGTCCCGAACCAGCTCTCGTACCGGATCGTTAATCACGGTAACCGGAACGGATTTCTTTTTTAGTTCCGGGTTGGGATATGTAAGAATGGTTCTGATCATACGCTTCCTTGATTGAGATTATTAATCGCTGATGATACTATTTCACAACAATAAAATCAATTTGTACTTATTCTGTTAGCGTTAGAATATCTTCGCAGAGGCGGTGGAGATGACAGATCCGGTCAACAGTGTCAGCGGGACACGAGGAACCACTTCAGGCGGCACTTTCAGCGGGGGTGGTTTCACCGAGGAACGAAAGAAGAAAAAAGCGGACGTGCAGGAAGCTGATCTGGTAGAAATATCCCAGGATGCCAGGGACCGTTCCAGCGGTAAAAAGCGCAGGAGTATTCTCGAATATCTGAGAGAGCTTCTGGAGTGAATCCGGAGTGCTTCAGCCGAAGAAGCTTTTATCCTTCTCGAAGGCCTCGTTAAAGCGCCCCAGAGCAGAGTCAACCATTCCCTGATCCAGAGCCAGAAGCTGCGCCGGAAAGGTTTGCAGCAGATCCAGCCCTTCATCCGGTTCGCGCATGCCTATTCCAACCTTGTGGCAGAACAGATTTGCCAGCCCGACAACGCAGGTCAGGCTGACCTGATAGGGATCTTCGTCCTCGTCAAAATCAAAGGTATGATGCTTCAGTACGGCGTTCATAAGATTCTCAGGGAAGTTCCACTTTTTTATCACCAGTGAACCGACCTCGGAATGTGTGTAGGGGTATACCTGACGCTCGGCTTCTGTAAAAGACACCTCATCGTTGTAGCAGATCTGCATGGCCGTCTGAAATTGCTGGTTATCCAGAAAGTTCATGATATTCTTGCCGATGTCGTGGAACAATCCGCCCAGAAAGGCCTCCTCTTCGTTTACCTGTCGGGTCTCTTTGGCGATGATGCGTGCCGCCAGTCCCGCGCCGAAGGAATGCTCCCACAGCATTTTCTCTGTAAGCCCATACGGTTTGTATACCTGTTTTACAGAAGCGGCTACGACCAGGCTCTTAAGAGTGCTGAATCCCAGCACCATAATGGCATGTGACAAGGTTTGAATTTGACGCTGACAACCGTAAAAGGATGAGTTGGAAATTTTGAGAACGCGGGCGGCAACAGCCGGATCAGATGCCACAACTTTGGCGATTTCGTCAGCGGAGGCCCTCTCGCTCTCAATCAGCTGCATGACCTTGGTGGCGACTATCGGAATAGTCGGCAGGTCACCGGCATTCATGATCATAACTTCGAGTTCTTTGTTCATCGACAACCTCAGGAAAAAAGCGTGCGAAAATTGATGTGAATTTTCAGGTTCGCCATTATGCCATACTGCGGTAAAAAAACAAGTATTTAGCCTAAATAATTGAAATGTTGTCGAATGATGTGTATAATCACGCTTCTCGACCCGCAGAGCCGATCTCAAACGTGCTTTGTGAGAGGCTTTTCTGCCAGAGAAGAGCGCAACCAATTTCTGATTTTTGAGGAAGTACCTGACATGCAGATACTGCGTACATACCTGAAACTGATGCACAGGATAAGCACGTTGTCACAAGTGTTCCCGCTCAGGAAAACAAACAGAAGGATTGTTTCTGCACTTATGCTGCTGTGCGCGTCATCCCTGCTTACCGGGTTCAGCTGGGGCAGCCTGCGTTTCGGGGGCGACTCCTGCAAGGAAACGATTGATGCGGCCGGTAAACTGGCGGATATTTCCGACGAAGCACAGGCTCGTCAGGAAGAGGCACGGATTCTGGCCGACTGTCCGGATGGTGCGGCAGCCAGTTTTGTCACGGCGCTTCAGCTGGAACGGGTCGGTAATGTAGACGGGGCGATAAGTGAATATCGTAAGGCGCTGCTGAAGGAGCGTTCCTTTTCAATCGCCAGTGGGAACCTGGGACTGTTGTATGCGCAGAAAGGGATGAATGATGAGGCTTCGGTGGAGCTGGCCCGAGGACTCTCTTCAGTTCCAAACCCTAAATATCACAAGGCGATGGCCCGTATTCTGGCCGAACGTAAAGTGTACCCTTTGGCCATCTATCATTACAACGAGGCCGGCCGGGAATTGCAGCGTGATGCCTCAATATTTCTGGGGCTGGCCGATATCTACCGTTCTTCCGGACAACAGGATAAGGCTCTTGAAGAGTATCGCCGGGCATTGTCGGCTGATCCGAACTCTGAAAAAGCCAATATCGGTATTGCGGCAATCAGCCTTGAGCGCAATGACCTGAATAAGGCGATAGAGCAGCTGAAGAAGGCCGAGGTGGCCAACCCCCAGAACCGGGACATCCACCTGATGCTGGCCGGCATCTATGAAAAAAAAGGCGATGTCAAGCTGGCGGAATATCACTATCTGCTGGGCGGCAAAGGGAAGGTTGCTCCGGTGGCGCTGCCTCAGCCTTCCGGACCGGTTGTTGCCGGCGATTCATCCAAGGAGATAGAAGCCCTCAAGACAGCCATAAAGGATCGTCCTGACGATGTTCTCTCCTATGAAAAGCTGGGCCATCTCTATCGCACGACCGGAAAGGATACGGAAGCCATTGAGGCCTATCGGGAGGCTGCACACCGAAACAGCAGCAGCAGTGACGTATATCTCAACCTGGGCATCCTGTATGAGAAGCGTTCTCAGATAGACGAGGCGGTCGTGGCCTACAAGCAGGCCATCAAGGCTAAGCCGGACAACCACGATGCACGACTCAGGCTTGGCGATATCCGCCTGTCCCATGGCTTTTTCCAGGAGGCGGTTGATCAGTATTCCGAGTTTCTGAAGCTCCGTCCCGCGAGCCCAGATATTCATCTTAAACTGGCCCGGATCTTTGCAAAGAGCAAAGAGGTTAATCTGGCCATAGAATCATACAGCCATGTTCTGAAGTACAGCCCGGATGATGCCGATGCAAACCGTGAAATAGCCGCCCTGTACAAGAGGAAAGGCCTTAATGAAAAAGCTATCGAGCACTTCAGGAAAGTGCTTACAATGCATAAAGATGATACTGAAACGCGCTCTGAGCTGGTTTCGATTTATGTCAAAAACAAACAGTATGACGAGATCACACTGCTGCTCAAGGAAGCTACCGAACTGACACCCGATGATCCCAATAACCACTACAAGCTGGGATTGATCTACGATTTTAAAAAAGATTACGAAAATGCCATGGCAAACTACAAAAAAGCCATCGAAATCAAGGCCGATCACGCCCGATCGCTGAACGCCCTGGGGCGTCTCTATATGAAGACCGGTCGTCTCAGTGAAGCCAGAGATGCGTTGGAAGCCGCCAAGAAGGCAGACCCCGCCATGGAGGAGACATCGATCCTGTTGAATAATATCCGCGACGAGTTCAACCCGGAACCTCGCAAGATCAGCAAAGGCAAAAAAGGGAAATCCAAGAAGGGCAAGAAAGTTTCTAAAACCGGTAAGAGCGGCAAAACAGCCAAATCCGGGGCCGACAAAGCCGCCGCAAGTAAACCTGCACCCAAGAAACAATAGATACTGCCACTGATCCGGCTCTTGTAAGGACTTCAGCCGCCTCGGACAGTTTCGTATCCTCAGGCCAGGACTGGATTAATAATGACCGTACAGAGCAGTCCAACAGACTATTTTCAGCACAGCATACCGATTTACATTCAAAAGTGGCGCTCCCTCGGCTTGGGAGCGCTTTCGCTTACAATCTCTGAACGACGTCTTCCCGCCATTGTCTTCTACCGTCAGCTGGCTTTCAGTCTCAACAGGGTCCACGCTCCGGATGCGCCGACCGTATTTGCTTCCCATCTTAATCTGTTTGCAACCCTGCAAACAGTCTTTCGCTATGTAATCGACATACTGGCAGAGGATGAACAGCCGGGAGTGCTTGAACAGGCTTTGCGGCGCAGTGGTTATGACCCGGCCGGGAAGGAAACCGCCGGAGCGATGGTTCGTTTTGTTGAACTGTTTCCGCCACATCAGGTGTTATCCGGCCATGTCAGCGCCGCAGAATGGCTTGATATGGCCGGTGCAGCGGACAAGCGCAGGCATATGGTGCTGCGGGAGATGCTCCTTCTGCATAATGCTTCAATAAACCCTGCTGTAGAGAGCTTCCGGGATATACTTGACGATCAGGATCTCTCGAAAACCTCCCGCTATAAGTCGATTATTTCCGGGATCGGTGCCGCCCTTAGCGAGGCTCCAATATTACCGCTTCTGGGCTGCTCTCTGGGTGAGGCTCTCAGGGCGCCGATAGAGGCTGCCCCGGATTCTCTGGCGGCCCAGATCCGTTTTTTGCAGGACAAATGGCGCACTTTCCTCCCTCCGGAGCTGTTTGAAGAGTTGGTAATTGCGTTTGATTATCTGCTGGAGGAAGAGCGCGAGCGGGGTTGGGGCGGAGACGGAGAGCCCGGTCCCCCACCAGTGCTGGAATTCAGGGCTGCCGGACAACATGCAGATGGATTGGGGCCCGGAAGAGGCGATTCGATCTTTGCCGGATTCGATTATCCGGAATATGAACATTTTTCTCCTGACGCCGACTGGATGTCCAATGTCGTTCTGATGGCCAAGATGGTCTATATCTGGCTCGATCAGTTGAGCCGCAGTCATAATTATCCGATTACCCGTCTTGACCAGGTTCCGGATGTGGAACTGGACCGTCTGGCGGCCGGGGGCTTCACAGGTCTCTGGTTGATCGGGCTGTGGGAGCGTTCACCGGCCAGCCAGCGGATCAAACAGATCTGCGGCAACCCGGACGCGATTGCTTCGGCCTATTCCCTCTACGATTATGAAGTCGCTGCTGATCTGGGCGGCTGGGAAGCACTGGCCAGCCTGCGGGAACGAGCTCTCAGACGCGGAATCCGCCTTGCCAGCGACATGGTTCCCAATCATACCGGTATCTATTCCCGCTGGGTTATCCAGCATCCGGACTGGTTTGTCCAGACCGATTATCCCCCCTTTCCGACCTACCAGTTCAACGGTGAAGATCTCTCGCACGACGGCAACATCTGCCTGCAACTGGAGGACGGCTACTGGAGCAAGCATGATGCCGCCGTGGTGTTCAGGCATTTTGACAGGCGTGACGGCCGCATCCGTTATATTTACCATGGCAATGACGGCACCAGCATCCCTTGGAACGATAACGCCCAGTTAAATTACCTGATTCC
>CAZUGI010000076.1:0-4307 GCA_964619855.1 uncultured Geobacter sp.
GCTTTGACCCGCTACCGGCCAAGCTGGTTGATGATCAGCTAAAAGCGCTGAAATAATAATTTACCTCTTGTCTTTCTGTCTCTGCCCCCTCCCTCCGGGGAGGGGATTTTTTTGTAACCTCTCAGGTGGCCATGGCAACAAATTTTGTCGATAAATCCCGGCGTAACGACCGTATAGCCGAACTGCTGATCCGCGTAGGCGGAGTGGCGGTCATCGTTTCAGTGGTCTGGATTCTGGTCATGATCTCGCGGGTAGCCCTGCCGCTCTTCTATCCGGCTTCCGCAAAAATCGCCGCCACACTCAAGATGCCCGACAACGTCAAGGCCAACGGCAAAGTTCTGGCGGTCGGATCTGAAGAAAACCAGCAGGCCGCTTTCATCCTGGATGAAAGCGGCACCTTTCATTTCCTTAGGGTTGCAGACGGCTCCGTTTCTGCCAGCATCAAGACACCCGTAACACCAGCCGGAGCCGTTCGTGTTGCTTCTGCCGAATATGTCGGCAAATCAGTCTACAATCTGTTTTGGGATACTGGCGCAATCACTTCGGTCACGGTTGCACTTGCATCTGTTAAGGATGCAGATGGCACATTTTCCCTGACTCATAATGTCGCCGCACTGGATGACCTTTCTTTTGCCGCTTCGAGTGGTGTTGTCCAGTCCTTTGCCCGCTCGATCGAAGGCAAGGGGGCAGTGCGGATTGACCGTCTGGCCGGAGACCGTTTACGGATAACTCACCAGCTTGTTGAAAAGAATCTGATGGGCGATGAAAAGCGGATCAACACCAGTACCGACAATACCGAACCGCTGCCGGGGCGCCTCTCAGCTCTGGCAGTAGATGCCAAGGGACACTATCTATACGCCGGTACCGACAACGGCTGGCTGCTGCGCTGGGATATCTCCGAACCGGGGCAGATTCGTCTTCTGGAAAGCATGCCGGCCTCTGCCGACGGCCAGGCGATTACATCTCTGGCCCTGGTTCTGGGTGATGTCTCGCTGGCGGTCGGAGATGCAAAGGGTACGCTCACGACATGGTTCCCGGTTAAAGTGGCCGGCAGCGGCGAAGACAGGCGTTTGAGCAGAATTCACACCTTGCGGCCCAATAATGGACCGGTACGCTCCATTATCCCTTCACCGCGTGACAAAACCCTTTTCTCTGTTGATTCAACAACAATACATGTTGATCATATGACCTCGGAGCGCAATCTGCTGACCATAAAACCTGCCGCAGCGATTACTCACGCCGCTCTTTCGCCCAAGGGCAACAGCTTGGCCGCCCTTGACGGCAGCGGCACGTTAACTGTCTGGAAAATGGATATTCCTCACCCGGAGATCTCGTTCAGCACCCTGTTCGGCAGGGTCTGGTACGAAGGTTATGACAAACCTGAATATGCCTGGCAATCTTCGGCCGCCAATGACGATTTCGAGCCCAAGCTGAGTCTGGTGCCGCTGGTTTTCGGGACGATCAAGGCGACCATGTTTGCCATGCTGTTCGCCGTGCCGCTGGCACTTCTGGCCGCACTCTATACCAGCCAGTTCATGTCGCCGAAGTTGAAAGGGCGCGTCAAACCGGTTGTGGAGATCATGGCAGCCATTCCATCGGTGGTGATCGGTTTTCTGGCCGGATTATGGCTTGCGCCATTAATTGACAAAAGTGTTCTGACGGTATTCTTAAGCATTGTAATCGTACCGGCTATGCTGCTGGTTACGATCTTCTTCTGGAAACGGATCAAGACCGCTTCCCTGCTCCAGAGAGTGGTCAGAGGGCATGAGTTTATTGCCATGATACCTGTGGTTATTCTGGGAATCTATCTGGCTTTCCTGCTAAGCGGATTGGCTGAACTGAGCCTGTTCGGCGGTGATTTCAAACAGTGGCTTTTCAGTTCACTGGGGGTGCGCTACGACCAGCGCAACAGTATCATTATTGCCATCGCGCTCGGTTTTGCCGTGATCCCGATCATTTTTACCATAGCAGAAGACGCCATCTCCAATGTGCCGCGCAATCTGACAGCAGCCTCGCTGGCGCTGGGTGCCAGCCGCTGGCAGACCGCCTGGAGGGTGGTGCTTCCCTCAGCTCTGCCAGGCGTGTTTTCGGCGGTCATGATCGGTTTCGGCCGTGCCATCGGCGAGACCATGATCGTACTGATGGCGACCGGCAATACTCCTATCACGAGCTGGAGTCTGTTCAACGGGTTACGCTCCCTCTCGGCCAATATCGCGGTCGAGATACCGGAGGCTCCCCTGAACAGCTCGCTTTACCGGACTCTGTTCCTCTCGGCAGTACTGTTGTTCATCTTCACGTTCATTATCAACACGGTTGCTGAAGCGCTACGCCAAAGGTTCAGGAAAAAATACGGCCGGTATTAAACTGAAGTGCGAATAACACAGAGCAACAGAGCAACAGAGAAATCAAAAATAATGACGTGAATAAGAAACGCTTTTTGAACATTACATTCTCAGATTTTCCTCTGTTGCTTCGTTGCTCTGTGTTTCAATTTTTTCAAGCTTGAAAGGCTTATCTCGATGAATAAATTCTGGAAAACAGGCGAGCCCTATGTTCTGGCGACCGGTGCCGCCCTGGCCATCATACTGGTAATGACCTTTGCTCTGGTTGTGACTGTCATGTCGAACGGCTTGGGGTACTTCTGGCCGCGAGAGTTGGTCAAGTATGAATTGAAAGACGGGACTTCCACACTCGGTCAGGTCATGCAGCAGGAGAAAAATCCGATCAGCGGAGATCGCCGCATCCAGCTTAAAGTCGGCAATCGTGATGTATTCGGCCAGGATTTTCGCTGGATCGATGAAAAGGACATTGTTTCTCAGGCCCGGCCTGCTGATGCGGTCCTGCTGGAACGACGGGAGCATGGCAATTATTTCGGTTTTTTGAAGGGTGTCACGGCTGAAGGGTTTTCGCTGACTGAAGCATCTCCGTATGAGACTTTGCAGCAGGCGCGGAAGCTGGTATCGGGCAAGCTGGACGACACCCAGAAGATCAAGAAACAGATGTCGAACTTGAACCATACTGCCGAGCGTCTCAGGCTGAAGCTGCAGAAACTTGAATATGGCACCAAAGGAAAAAACTCCGCCGAAATAAGCGAACTGACCGCTACCCGTGAAAAGGTATTAGCCGATTTTACCCGGCTTAACGAGCAAGCTACTGCAACCCAATCCGAAATCGGGCGGATAACCGCGCAATTCAGTGATGCAGCCGGTGGCAGCAAAGACATCTCTCTGGTAGAGATCATTGCCATGCAGAGTCCAAACAGCATGTCATTTTTCTCCAAATGCGGAGCCTATCTTGAACGGGTCCGCGAGCTGCTGCTGGATGATCCACGGGAATCGAATACCGAGGGTGGTCTTTTCCCGGCCATTTTCGGTACTGTCATGATGGTGCTACTGATGAGTGTTTTCTCGCTGCCTTTTGGCGTGATCGCCGCCATTTATCTTCGTGAATATGCCAGGGACGGCCTGATGACACGCATGGTGCGGATTGCCGTTAACAATCTGGCCGGTGTGCCTTCAATTGTCTACGGTGTATTTGGTTTAGGTTTTTTTGTCTACGGCATCGGCGGGACTCTTGACAGCCTGTTCTTTCCGGAGCGTTTGCCGACACCGACCTTTGGTACCGGTGGAATCCTCTGGTCAAGTCTGACTCTGGCACTCCTGACCGTGCCGGTGGTGATCGTTGCGACTGAAGAGTCGCTGGCATCCATTCCCAAGGGTATTCGCGAGGGTTCGCTGGCACTGGGGGCCACAAAGTTCCAGACGCTCACCAAAATCCTGCTGCCTATGGCAACCCCGGGCATCATGACCGGGCTGATTCTCTCCATGGCACGAGCCGCAGGCGAGGTGGCCCCGCTGATGATAGTCGGGGTGGTCAAGTTAGCCCCGACCTTGCCGTTTGACACCAATTTCCCGTTTTTCCATATGGATCGAAAATTCATGCATCTAGGCTTCCATATCTATGATGTCGGGTTTCAGTCACCCAATGTGGAGGCTGCCAAGCCGATGGTTTTTGTCACCACCATGCTGCTGTTGGCAATTGTCATTTTGGCCAGCAGCACCGCAATTTATCTGCGAAACCGGATGAGAAGCAAATATACGACTTCGACCTTTTAACCGATACGACAAGGAATCAATATGCTACAAACACAAGAACAGGCAGAAATCGCTCCAATCCTTTCAGTCACCGATCTTAACCTTCACTATGGTGATGCTCAGGCCCTAAAGAACATTAATTTAGACATGGTTCGCCATCAGGTCACCGCCTTCATCGGACCGTCCGGTTGCGGCAAGTCAACGCTCTTGCGC
>CAZUGI010000076.1:4317-13781 GCA_964619855.1 uncultured Geobacter sp.
CAGGATCGGCATGGTCTTTCAGCAATCCAATCCCTTTCCCAAGTCGATCTACGAGAACATCGTCTATGGGCTCAGAATTTCCGGTGTCAATGACAAGGCAACTCTGGACGAAGCGGTCGAGCGCAGCCTGAAAAGCGCAGCCATCTGGAATGAAGTGAAAGACCGGCTGAATGATTCGGCGCTGGGGCTGTCCGGTGGCCAGGCCCAGCGCATCTGTATCGCCCGGGCCATAGCGGTCAACCCGGAGATCATCCTGATGGACGAACCCTGTTCGGCACTCGATCCTATCTCGACCCTCAAGATAGAAGAGTTGATTGAAGAGCTTAAAAGCAAGTATACTATCGTCATCGTCACTCATAATATGCAGCAGGCCGCGCGAGTGTCGGATGTTACCGCCTTCTTTTATCTGGGAGAGCTGATCGAAGCCGGGGGAACCCGCAAGATTTTCACCAATCCGGAGAAGAAGCAGACAGAAGACTACATCACCGGAAGATTCGGTTAACGGACGGTCCTCCGAGGGAGAGAAAATGGAACGTGAACACATAAGTACAGCATTCGACATCGAGTTGAATGAATTGCGGCAGAGCATTCTCGTTATGGGTGGCAAAGTCGAGTTGATGATTGCCAACTCAGTCAGATCACTTGTGGACAGGGACACCGCTTTGGCCGAGCGTACTATTGCGCTTGATCATGAGGTCAATACCGCAGAGGTGTCGATTGACGAGCGCTGCCTGGAACTGCTGGCACTGCGCCAGCCGGCCGCACGAGATCTGCGCTTTATAACGATTGCTCTTAAAATAGTTACCGATCTGGAGCGTATGGGCGATCAGTGCGCCAATATTGCCAAGCGTGCCCGTGAGCTGAACGAAGAGCCTCCTCTGAAACCCTATATCGATATTCCACGAATGGCCCATTGGGCCGAGGTGATGGTCAAGGAAGCCCTGGACGCCTTTGTGCGTGGCGACTCGGAGTTGGCGGTCAAAGTATGCAAGGACGACAGTTTTGTGGATGATCTCAACATCCAGATACAGCGGGAACTGCTGAGTTTCATGATTGAGGACCCAACCACAATTTCACGTGCCATGAAACTGAACTATATCTCAAAATCTCTGGAGCGCATCGCCGATCACGCCACCAATGTGGCCGAGATGGTGATTTTCATGGTCAAGGGGAAAGACATAAGGCACACCATTGCATAAGGAAAAATGAAATAAACTGCACAAGAACCATGGAGGCAGTCTCTGCGGAGGCTGCCTTTTTTATTGCCGGGTGCGGCGGAAGCAGCAATGATTGCCGCAAAATACAAGACATCCGGTGACAAAACACAAACCCTCAAAAATCCTTATTGTAATACCTTCATAAGCTACGTATTATCCACCCATCAAAAGTCAAAATCAGGGATAAATATCCAAAGAGCAGTCAGGGCTTACGCGGACTGATTCAACATCAGTTTACGTGTTGGCTCCGTTATGCTACATACCTTTCAACTCTAAAGCGTTAGGAGATTCAGATGTTCGGGCTGATACCGAAGGAAGAGAAGTTTTTCCAGTTGTTTTGTGAAATGGGAAGCACTGTAACAAAAGCCGCGGAACGCTTGAAGCACATGCTGGACAACTATGACGATCCGCTGAAATCCCAGCGGGAAATAAAGGATATCGAACATCAGGGCGATGCACATACGCATGAAACCATCCTCAAGCTCAACTCTACATTTATAACCCCCTTCGACCGTGAGGATATATATGCCCTGGCCAACGCCCTGGACGACATCCTGGACCTGATAGACGCTTCGGCCCAGCGCTTCATAATGTACCGGGTAGACAAGCCCTCGGAGGAGGCCAAGGAACTGGCCTTCATTATTGTCCGCTGCTGCCATGTCATAGAGAAGGCACTGAAACACCTGGGCAAACGGCATGACGATATTCACGAATGCCTGGTAGAGCTCAATTCGCTGGAGAACGAGGCTGACAGGGTCTGCAGAGAAGTCATAAGCCGTTTGTTCGATGAAGAAAAGGACCCGATACAGTTGATCAAATGGAAGGAAATTTATGAGATTCTGGAGAGGACTACCGACAAATGTGAAGATGCTGGAAACATCCTGGAAGGAGTGGTAGTAAAAAATGCTTGATACAACACTGATACTTCTCATTCTCGTAATCACAACAGCACTGGTCTTCGATTATATCAACGGGTTTCACGATACCGCCAATGCAATTGCCACCTGCGTATCGACCCGGGCTCTTTCGGTAAAATCGGCGATCATCATGGCAGCCTTTCTCAATTTTGCCGGGGCTATGGTATCCACCAAGGTTGCCGCAACAATCGGCAAAGGGATTGTTGACAAGGACAATGTTACCCAGATGGTTATTCTGGCAGGTGTCACCGGTGCCATTATCTGGAATTTAATCACTTGGTACTACGGACTTCCTTCATCATCCTCTCATGCCATCATCGGTGGAATAGTAGGTTCGGTAATCGCCCATACCGGGGTTTCTGCCCTCAAGTGGGCCGGACTGAAAAAAATCGTCCTCTCTTTCATCATATCTCCAATCGTAGGTACAATTATCGGATTTCTCTGTATGATCCTGGTCATGCGCCTCTTCGCAAAAAAGGCACCCGGACCGCTTAACAAAGGATTCCGTCATCTGCAGGTTGTTTCAGCCGCATTCATGGCCTTCTCCCACGGGACCGCTGATGCACAGAAATCGATGGGTATCATCACCATGGCCCTGCTTGCCGGCGGCTCAATCAGCACTTTCGAGGTACCCACCTGGGTCAAGCTCGCCTGCGCAATAGCAATGGGTCTGGGAACTGCCGCCGGTGGCTGGCGGATCATCAAGACCATCGGCCGCGATTTCGTCAAACTCCAGCCGGTCCACGGATTCTGCGTCGAAACCGCTTCTGCCGGCGTTATTCTCGGAGCTTCCTCCATTGGCATGCCTGTATCGACCACCCATGTAATAACTTCGTCTATTCTTGGTGTGGGACTCTCGAAACGGGTGACTGCGGTCAACTGGAAGGTGGCACAGCGCATCGTAGTTGCCTGGGTGCTTACCATACCGGCTTCTGCGCTGGTGTCATATGTTACCTACCAAGTTTTGAGTCCGTTGCTGGGGAGATAGCAGGCGATCTGCCGGTTTGTGAGGAGAAGCAGTGACCCGGTTTAAATCCATTTCAATTCGTAACAGCTTAATGGGGCTGATTTTTGTGATGACGGTCATCCCTTTTAGTTTCATGATGTATTCGCTATTGATTGAACGCAAACATCAAATAGAGGATGCAATCCATGAGTCCGCCCTTCATGCCGAACAGACCGCCAAACTGATCAACCAGGTTACCGAGAGTTCTGAACTGCTTCTGAATATGCTATGCAGGCTTCCGGTAGTGCAGACCGGCGAAGAGAAAATCGTCAACAACCTGTTGCTTGATATGGTCAGCGAATATCCTCAGTTTTCAAGCATATTTCTAGTTGACAGATCCGGGCAGCGCTGGGCCACAACAAATATTTTATCAGGCTCGGTGTCATACAGTGACCGGAAATATTTTGCAAATGCCCTTGCCACGGGGAAGTTTTCTTCCGGCGAATTCGCCATCGGCAAGGTCAAGAAAAAACCGGTATTCAGTTTTGGCCTGCCTGTAAGAAACCGCGATGGCGAGATCACCGGTGTTGCTGTCGCCACCATTGAGCTTTCAGGCTTAAAAGACCTGATGCTGAAGAGCAAAATCAAAAACAGCAAATCGATAACTGTTTTGGATCACAAAGGTAAAATCCTTATCCACTCGGACCGTTCGGAACTCGAAGGCACGCAGGAACAGGATGACGTTTTAAAAAATCTGCTGCTGGGACCAGAAGAAGCAACCTTTGAAGTTGAGCGAGGACAAGGAACTTCCAGAAGAATTGTGGCCTACAAAAAACTGAGTCTGCCGGCCGAAAAATCGCCATACATGTACGTTCTGGTGGAAACTGACAGAAGTCTGCTGCTGCAGGGGCCTAACCGTTACTTTCAGTCAAACTTGGCGGTTTTGCTGACTTCGATGCTGCTTTCTCTCTTTATCGCGTACAGAATTTCAAAACGTTTCATGCTTGACAAGGTTGACGAAAGTGAGCAGCAACATCGTGCTCTTTTTGAATCTTCCCCGCATGGAATCATCTATCAGGATGCGGAAGGAATAACCGTATCCGCCAACCGTTTTGCCGAAAAGCTTTTCCCTGATGTGCAGAGGAATATTGATATAATCGCATCTTCCGCTGAATATCCGAAATTTATTCATGAAGACGGAACAGCATACCCGGCGGAAACGCATCCCGCCATGGAAGCGCTTTCGAGCGGAACGACCGTGCAAAACCGGATCATGGGTATCTTTCGCTCACCTGATGATGTCTGCACCTGGCTGAGAATCAGTTCAATCCCGATGTTCCGCAAGAATGAGACAAAGCCTTACATGGTGTATTCCATGCTGGAGGATATTACCTGGCTGCGGGAACGGGAGCAGGAACGGCAGAGCCTTGAACGACAGAAGCATCAAGCGAGCAAACTCGAAAGTCTTGGTATTATGGCAGGCGGTATTGCACACGATTTTAACAACCTGCTGCAATCAATTCAAGGCAACATGGAAATGGCTTCCAGGTCTCTGGCTCCTGACTCGAAGATAAAAATCTTCATTACAAACTCGATGATATCCTGCAAACATGCAGCCCACCTTACCAATTTGATGCTGACCTATACGGGCAGCGGCGTAATTCTAAAAAAGAAATTCAACTTGAATGAACTTATCAGTGAAAACGTGCAAATCCTTAAGGCTTCAACCTTGACGGCTGTTTCCACGGAGCTGTACCTCTCTCCGGAACTGCCTGTGATAATGGCCGATGAAGCCGGGATACAGCAGGTAGTCATGAATCTGATCATAAATGCAGCGGAGGCAATGGGAGAGAACCAGCCTGGATGTATCAAGCTGACTACCGGTATTCAGAAATTCGAACAAAAGTATCTCGTAAAAAGCCTGCTGGACAAAAAACCGGACCCTGGACGTTTTGTATTTCTGGAAGTTAGCGATAACGGGTGCGGCATGAGTCAGGAAACCCTGAATCGGCTTCTGGATCCCTTCTTCACAACCAAGTTTACCGGGCGCGGGCTTGGAATGTCTGCCGTAATGGGGATAATAAAAGTACACGGCGGGGCACTTTTTGTCGAGAGCCAGCCAGCCTTGGGCACAACCGTCAGGGTCCTGTTGCCGGCTCCGGAAAATGAGCTTGCACCTACAACGCCAGAACCTGCCACCATACCATCCATTACGTCCAGTCTGTCTGAAAAAACGCCTTCCGGCCTGGTCCTGCTGGTAGACGATGAAAAATCCGTGCTGAATGTCTGTGCGAAAATGCTGCAAACCTGCGGTTTCATGGTTATAACAGCCCGCGACGGAGATGAGGCGGTACTGAAATTCCGTGAACATGGCGAAGAGATTGAAGTCGTTCTGATGGATTTAACCATGCCGAACAGAGGTGGCATAGAAGCCATGGAAGAAATTTTCAGGATCCGGCCGGGTACAAAAGTGATCCTTGCCAGCGGCTTCAATGAAGAGGAACTGTGCAAACGTTTTCATAATCAGCCCCCCTCCGGATTTATCCGCAAACCATATAGCCTGATGGAGCTGGAGGATGCTCTGAAAAGTGTGCTGTCAAAGCCGGAAGGAACCTCTGATGGCAATATTTGATGGTGGAATAGAAGACTGTCAGCTCAGCGCATAAAAATCTCCGTCCCAAACTGAGAGCGTCATGGAAGTTAGCTGGCTTTGGCTTAATGCCTACCTTGGTAAAACCGACGAATTGCGTTTATGGAAGCAGTTCCTGCCATCCACCGTAGTGTTCCATCTCAGCGGCGAGTTAGGCATGGTGCCTCTTACGACTGCTATCTCCATTGAATTAATGAATCTGATGCCGGAGAACACTATCTCATCCTGGGGAGCATTGTCGTCAAAAAAATCGGCTGTGGTATATTTCAGCGCCGCCGGATTGGCCAAGGACTGGGGAACTGTCTGGTCACAGGGGCGCGAAGTATTTTCCGGCAACCTGGGCGATCTCCTTAATCACCTTATCGAACTTGAGAAAATCGTATTCAATCCGGATGATTTCAATCTGGAACCGGAGCATGCTCATCTTACTAAATATCAGGGCCCTGGAGTCGCAGAAAAATGGTGGGCGGACGCTGCAATCATTGATCGCCCGTTCGGGTCAACTGAAATCCGGTATTTTATCAAGCCTCATCCGAATAGCATCCATGCTGCGATTTATAGAATTTACAGGTATCTTGAAAAGGCGGGGCGATACGGAATCTGCAGCGATTTCTGGGATTGGAATGCAAAAAAGTGGGTTGGGGATGAGGACATTATTCGCAGATATCGAATAGGCTTTGACGCTGATGTGGATGATGTGACTGAGTATGAGGTTATCGGACAAATACAGGCGGGGTTTTTGGGTACCCGTTAAATTTGCGCACTTAAAAATCAGATTATTTTGGCTCAAAAAACTCTTCAATCCGGCAATATTGTCAAGTCCGTTTCCGGTTTGGCTGCAGTCTTTCGCCAGTCAGGTTTCCCGGGACATCCTGCACAGATCTTCGCAGCACCCTCCCCAATCATTTTGCTCATCATTTCGTCAACGGCAAGGATGAGTGTATTGTTTGATCCGCTGGTGATCATGGCATCATACATTTCTTCCGCACCACCCACATCAATGCCCCTGACAAAAACGGATGCAGCTGCCGTCAGACGGAGCATCGTTCCGACAATACCGGCGTTGAATGTCTCCGAGCGTTGAACGGAGCCAGTCCACAGTACTAACTTTGCGGCGTCCTGAACTTGGCAGTCCAGCCCTATAGTGGCGATTTTGTCAGAGCCGACTGTTCCGATTTTAATATCGGTTTTCTTGTCAAGCGAGCAGATCACAATCCTGTCGCAGCCGGCAGGCATACTGCCGTCCGGTGAAACAACGGCTTCCGAGAATGCAGCCTTCATCCCGCTGAGCATATGGCTTTCAAGAGCCTCACCCAGGGCCCAGCGTTTATAGACGAACGAATAGTTGAACCCGCGGGTCTCTTCCGGAATCAACAAAGCTGCCTTGAGGGGAATCGGAGACATGAGCTTCGGATAGGCGGGGACATAGTCCGGGGTATTAAAATGATAGGACTTTGTGCAGCCGGTAAGTATCAGCAGAGCCAGCAGCACAAGCAGATGCAGTGACCTAAAAGGTGTTTCTGACTTTCGGAGTTTTTTTGGGTTCATGGCATCCCGCCTTTCAGGTTTACAAGTTGCGAAGCCGGCCTACCCGCTATCTCTGCAGCGCAGCAAATTTAGAGCCTCCATTGTCATGACAACTTCATGATTCTGGTTCAGCACTTCAATGAAAGATTTGACAATGCCACGATCCGGCTTGGAGTTTGATCGGCGGGCTTCGAGCACCGTAACCCGTATAGACAATTCATCACCAGGACGCACAGGCTGCTTCCATCTTAATTCATCAACACCAGGAGAACTGAGGCTTGCAACTCTCGACAAATAATAGTCAGCGTAGAGGCGCATCATTAATCCGGCTGTATGAAACCCACTCGCTATTAAGCCACCAAAGATGGTTTGCTTGGCTGCTTCCGGATCGGTATGAAAATCCTGAGGATCAAATTTATGCGCAAAGGATATTATTTCATCCTGAGTAGCGGTGACAGAACCAAATTCGTGTACGGAGCCTGGCACATAATCCTCAAAGTAGCGATCCGTAATGATCGTTTTGAATGAACTGTTGTTCAAATGACACCTCGCTGATTTGGATCAGTCAACCTACACTTTTTGGGCATTGCTGTCGAGGATTGGTTACTACTGAATCTCCTGCCCGCACACACGCCTCCCTCCACTGCTCCCCATGCCGGCCCATCTTTGACTAACCGGTGAACTGTACGCTGTTGATGATGACACGCTGCTTGTACTGGATAAAATTGAAGGGCATCCGCGTTACTACACCCACCGGGAAATCACCGTGAATGTCAAAGAGACGGAGTATACTGGCTGGATGTATTTCCGTGATCCACAAGGGAAATTAATGCCCACAGGTGACTATAATGATACACCACAAAAGGATGTAGTGGATTCTTGTCCATATTAACTTCGGTGCTGCGCAGCTCAAATAGCTTAAATCAGTTTGACGGGGGCTCATTTCCGGTGATATTGTCTCTCAGGGTAAACAGCATATTTATAATCGCAAAAGCTGATATGTTTTTGACGAAATGCTGCATTTGCTGAGGAAAAATGTAATGGAAAACTCCAGTCCCAACATTCTGAAAAAATCAATCCTTGCGCTGCGCTTCATTATAATTTTTGCCGTGTCGTGTGGCATTGCTGAGATTGCAGAGATAGTTATACAGCCGCATTTCTCATCAAGTGTTCTGATATTTGAGCTGCTTGAGCACGGTATTCTAGTAAGTCTCATGCTTCTCTTCATGGCAAAGTTCGTAGCCAATCCGATATTGAAGGAAATAGAATTAAGAAAGCTGTCAGAGCAGCAACTCGAACAGAGTGAGCTGAAAAATAGAAAAATAATTGAAGCCATGCCTGATGCAGTTTTAAGAGTGATCGCTGATGGAACAGTTACCGAATACCAGCCTAAGAAGTCCTCTCATCTTACCTTTAAGATAGGCGCAAATGTCAGTGACTTCCTGCCACCTGATATTATTCTGAGCTTCCTGAACAGCATGAACGCCACTTTAAAAGATGGGGCCAATCAGCAAATTGATCTTATGTTCAGACAAGAAGGGGCTGAAGTTTGTTATCATGTATTCAACTTTGTCAAATCCGCTGAAAATGAAGTAACAGTTTTTATCAGAGACATTACTCGGCGCAAATTATACGAAGAACAGCTGAAACATGTGAGCTCCCACGACGCTTTAACAGGTCTTTACAACAGGGCTTTCTACGAAGCAGAGCTGGACCGATTGGCATCAAGCAGGCGCTATCCCGTAAGCATCATTATTATTGACCTCGATGGCCTGAAAACCACCAATGATTCCTACGGTCATGCCGCGGGTGACAAAATGATTCGCAAGGCTGCTAACGTATTAAAGGGTGCATTTAGGGCTGATGATTTAGTGGCAAGAACAGGAGGAGACGAGTTTACCGTTCTTCTTCCAGAATCTGGTGGTGAGGTGCTTGAAGCATCTGTGAAACGAATAGAGTCCTGTCTCAGCGATGCAAACAGAGTAGAAGATGGTTTTTTTGTTAAATTTTCACTTGGGACAGCAATTGCGGAGAGTAACGAAAAACTTCATGGTGCGCTAAAACGGGCCGATATGAAAATGTATCAGAACAAGGCGATCAGAAAGTCTGAGGCAGGGGGCACAGATCCGCTGGAAATGAAACTGGCATAATCTGTAGTTGTCAAGACTTGATCTGACACTCGCTCCGTTTTAGGCTGCTGCCTGTAA
>CAZUGI010000077.1:0-13635 GCA_964619855.1 uncultured Geobacter sp.
GTGCTGCGAGGCAAACTTGAGTGTAGTCGTCAGAGTAGCATTAATATCCACACAGTTGAAGTCCGGCAGCGAGGGTTTGTCGAAAAAGAGCAGATCGTTGACTGTTTTGTCAAGCCTCTGCACCTGCTGAAGCACCTCCCCCAGGATTGACTCACGCGGGTCATCCGGGGCCATGTCATCCTTGATAATTGAAACTGCGGCTGATATTCCGGCCAGCGGGTTCTTGATCTCGTGGGCAATGCCGGCCGCCATTTCACCGATAGAAGCCAGGCGGTCAGCTCGTTCCAACTGCTGAAAATGGAGCTGTTCCAGCTCTCTTTTGGCAACATCCAGACGATCAACCATCGAATTAAAACTTCCAATCAGCCGGCCGATTTCATCCTTACCCTTATAATCAATGCGGACATCAAAATCACCGTTTTCAACTTTCGACATGGTCTCTATCATGCTATCAAGCGGTTTTTTGACGGACTTGAGCAGTATCAAAGAGATTGCAACCGCGAGAAAAGAGGTGATGGCAATCGATGAAATAATGAAATTGCGGGAAGCGTCCAGCATCTGCATTTTAGTGCGTTGCAGCGAGTAATTTATATTAAGTATTCCGATCACTCTCGCCTTGGTGCCATGACAGGGATGACAGGCCGCTTCGTTATAAATCGGCTTGACCATTGCCAGAACATCACCGTGGGGCGGTAGGCTGAAGATACCGGAATGTTTGGGGTTCTGATAGAGATTGTAATCATTGGCGCTGACGGAACGACCGACCTCATTGGGAATTGAGGAGCGTAAGATGAGCCCGTGCGGATGGAAGATCCGGACTCCCAGCAGCTGGTTGTGCTGTCCGACCATGGACAGAATAGAGCCGACATCCTGAACGTTGCCAAGATGCATCGTGTTATAGATGCTGCTCTCGACCGTATGCAGGAGCAACTCCGTGCTTTCACGGGCAGTGTCGATCAACATATCCTGCTGATGGCGCACATTGAAAAAGGCATAGGTAAATATACCGGCCACCAACAGTGTGATGGTGGTGACAATAATGCGCGTCGTCAGACTTCTAAACATTCATGTTCTCGCTCGTTACCCTCATTCAACGCGGCCTGCCAAATGATCCGCCGGACCCGCCGGAGGTGGACCCGGAACTGCCTGGCGTAGCAGAAGTCCCCGAAACTCCAAAAGAGCCGTGAGGGCTTGACCCCGGCGTACCGGCAGCTGTCGGTGAAATTCCGGGCGCTCCAGGCTTTAGATATGCAAACTGCCAGTCACTGTAAGAACTCTTGCCGTTCAGACCTGCAAGGTCGTCAGTAAATCCATCCGTCTTGAAAGGTTTGTCTTCACTGCTACTGGCAACACCTACTATTCCATTTACAGGATCCGAAATGACCTTCCACTCCTTGCCGGTGACAGGATCGTTGTAGAGTCGTCGAAGATAGCGAACCGTGGTCAATGAACGAGGGTCCTGCAGCAGGTCCTTCAGATCCCGCAGCGGAGTGGCGACATGCTGCCCCGGACGCGGTTTTTTCCAGCGGGTGATAGCATCCTTGTATTGCGTTCCTCTGAAAATAAGCTCTTCTTCACGCTCCCGCTGCATGATAGTTTTCCAGGATTGTCCGATCGCACCCAGCATGACACCCATGATCATTATCAGAAGCAGAGCTGTTAGGTAGGTGAACCCTTTACAGTTGAAACTATGGAGCCCGCTATTTTTCATGGCTTCCGAAGAAGGACAATATTGCATCATCAAGATTTACAACTTTTTGGGAGGTATCCGGCTTTGGCGCGGCAGGGGCTGTTGGAGGAGCCTTGGCGGCAGCCTGAGTGGGCATTTCAAAAAGCATCGAGATGTCACCTTTCGGTGCCTGACGAGATGAGGAACCGAACAGGTCGGCAACCGGATCACTTTCCGGAGCGAGGGTTGGAATTTCATAGTTTTCGATCAGCTGAGGTTTTATCGAGAATGCCTTCTCATCGAACTCGCCGGTTTTAAGCCGGCGCATCATATTTTTATGCTGTTCCTTCATCAGCTCTTCAACAACCTCCTCAAGGTTCTCCATCTTGAGGATGTCGGAATAACTGGTTTTTTGGGAGCAGAGAATTACTCCACCGCGATATAGCAGAGTTATGATATGTGGATTGGCAACACCGCTGTCCTCGGTCTGGACGTGGAATACCTCTCCTTTGTACTGCAGATTGTGATTGAACCCGAGAACCATGGAAACACCCTGAAATTTAAGTTACGTTATTTGACGGTATCACATTTATTCCAAAAAAGGCAAACGGTTAAAACACCATAAACCATTTGAAACACTGAGCAACGGAGCAACGGAGTAAAAACAAAGAAAATCTGTTTGAAATAACCTTATATAACAATCTTTGTTGTGACTGCCATTTATCCGGATTTCTCTGTTGCTCCGTTGCTCTGTGTTATTCGAACTGTTGGTTCAAGATTGATTTCGGTTACCCTTCCACTCCCAGCAGTCGCTTGATCTTGGCAACCGCCTCCATCGCATCGCGGGCATACAGGTCGGCGCCGATACGATCGGCATACTCCTGAGTAACGACCGCCCCGCCCACCATGGTAAAGGTTTTAATTCCGGCGGCGCGGAGCCTCTTTATAACATTGTCCATTTCGGACATGGTGGTGGTCATAAGCGCTGACAGGCCGACAGCCGTGACGGTGTGTTCCCGTGCTTTTGAAATAATTGTAGCGGCCGATACATTTTTGCCGATATCAAAGACTTCAAAACCATGATTCTCAAGCAGGGTGCAGACGATGTTCTTTCCGATGTCATGAATATCGCCTTCAACGGTTGCCATCAATATCCTGCCGAGGCTCTTGAATTTTTCGCCTTTCATCTCCTCTTTGAGACGGGCAAATCCGGCCTGCATGGTATCTGCCGACTGCAGGACCTGTGGCAGGAAGAAAATATTTTTTTCAAAACGACGCCCGACCTCTTCCAATCCTGGCAGGAATCCTTCGTTACTGATCTGCAGGGGAGCCAGCCCGTCTTTCAACGCCTCCTCCACCAGAGCAACAATACCATCCTTATCACCGCTGATTATCGTTTGAGAAAGGCGCTCACGGATGGAGAGCGGTTTGTCGCTGACCGGCACCTGTGTCGCGCCGGGAGACTGCTCGGCGCGATAAGCTTCAATATATCCGGCGGCCTGATGGTCACGATTGAGCAGCACCATGGCCGAGCGCCAGGCGTCCATCATCGGCTTGTCTTTGGGATTTATGATGGCGGCGTCCAGACCGGCCTCGATTGCCATGGCAAAAAATGCGGACGAGATCAGCGGGCGCTGCGGCAGACCAAAGGAAATATTACTGACCCCCAGAACAGTGGAAAGCCCAAGTTTCTGCTTTACCATTCGGATGGCCCGCAGGGTTTCGGCGGCCCGTTTCTGTTCGGCGCTGACGGTCAGGGTCAGACAGTCGATGATGATATCGGAATCCGGAATGCCAATTCTGCGTGCTGCATTACGAATACGGCGGGCAATGGCCAGACGCCCCTCGGCGGTATCCGGAATACCTTTCCTGTCAAGAACCAATCCAATAACTGCGGCACCGTATTTCTTTGCCAGTGGAAGGATTTTCCTGAGGCTTTTACTTTCTCCTGATACGGAGTTGATCAGAACTTTGCCATCGGCGGCCTTTAGCCCGGCCTCAAGGGCAGCCGGACTCGATGAATCCAGCACCAGCGGCACACTGGCTGCTCCGCAGACACAGAATATGGCCCGCTCCATGGCTGACACTTCGTCTATTCCGGGTGCACCGACATTAACATCCAGAAGCGTGGCTCCTGCCTGTACCTGTTCGATCGCTTCGCGGCGGATGTAGGCCACCTTACCTTCCAGCAATTCCTGAGAATAGATCTTCTTGCCGGTCGGATTGATCCGTTCACCGATGATGGCGGTCTTTGTCCCCCCCCCGACTGAGGTCCAGCCCGAGCGGCTGGAAAGAAATGTCTTTCCGTTGTGCTCCGCCGGTTTCCACGGTTGCTGCAGCGCGAAAAGGGCCTTCTTCATGGCGCTGATATGAGCGGGAGTGGTTCCGCAGCAGCCGCCGATTATCCTCACTCCCAGAGCAATCATTCTCTGGTGATAGGCGGTCATCTCTTCCGGCGTACCCGGGAACACCGTCCGCTCTCCGACCAGTACCGGCAGACCGGCGTTGGCCTGCGAGATCATGGGCAGATGTGTCACGGCGCGCATACCGCAGAGAATATCGTAAATACCGTCCACCCCCAGCCCGCAGTTGGAGCCGACTATATCGGCACCGGCCGCCGTCAGGGTGATTGCAGCCGCCTCGGGGGATGTTCCCAGCACAGAGCGGCCGTTGTCATCAAACGTCAGCATGGCGATGACCGGAATATCGGCGGAGACTTCGCGGATGCCAATCACAGCAGCACGACACTCTTTGATATCCAGAAATGTTTCCAGACTGATCAGATCGGCACCGGCCGTAACAAGGGCCCGGGCCTGCTCCCGGAAAGCACTCTTCATGTCGTCGAAAGATACTTCGCCTAGCGGCTCGACGAACTGGCCGGTCGGCCCGATCGATGCCCCCACGTAGGCTTTATCTCCGGCCTCGCGGCGGGCAATCTCCACGGCGCGAATGTTGATTTCGGCCAGACGGCTTTCCAGTCCGTAATGTGCCAGTTTGAAGCGGGTGCCGCCAAAAGTGTTGGTTATGATGATATCGGCGCCGGCCTCTATGTAGTCACGGTGCACAGAGGCGACTACCTCCGGCATGGTCAGATTGAGCTCTTCAGGAGACTGTCCGGCTTTCAGGCCTCGCTCCTGCAGCATGGTGCCCATGGCGCCGTCGAGGATGAGTACCTGTTCCCGAATGGCATCACGAAATGGTTTCATGGTTGTCCTTTTTTTGATTTTGATGCGCCGGGCGGAGCCGCTTTCGGGGCGGCAGGAGCAGGCGGAAGTTCCAGAGTATAATCCGGAACCAATGGATCAGACAGGTCAAGGTGACGCAGAACCGATTTCACTTCACCTTCAATACTGATTTTGACTTTGGCAATCTGCGGGAAATTAGTCGCTATGCTGTTGACTATCGAATAGACCGCCAGCATTTCGGCGGAACTTCCGGATGGCAGGGCTTCGGCGAAAGCTTTGTTGAGATCTATGCCGGCCAGATCTCCTTCTACAACAACACTGTTGATGACGGTGCCCTCCGGCAGAGATTCATCAAATTCACCCACCGGACCGTTCACCAACTCCTCAAGTACGCTTTTCGCGCAGGCGGTCACCCCATCGCACGGCTCCAGTTCGCGGGCCTCCCGCGCCAGACGGGTTCCATCCAGCACAAAAAACAAAACGGCCGTACGCTTGCCGGCCGGCTGCTGGACCTGTGGAGCAACCGGCAATTCGCGGCTGGCACGATACTTTTGCCAGATTGTAAAACCGAAAACCAGAGCGATGAAAATAAATGGAATCAGCAGATTAACATTTATCCGTTTGCGGGATGTTGGCGCCATTTTCAATATTCCCCGTTTTCGTCATCCAGGCTGACCTGGTAGACATCTCCAAGACGGCCTCCCAGAAAGCGGTTGCCGACCCGGATAAAACCGGCCGGTATGTCACTGACATAATAATGGTGATTCCCTTTTTCGGCCTGGGGCCTGAGCAGCTTCTTGTCGGCAAGGATAGCTGCAACCGTGCGGGCGGTTTCTTCGGCAGAGTCCACCAGGGTTACGCCCGCCCCCATCACTTCGGCAATCAGCGGTTTCAGTAACGGGTAATGGGTACATCCCAGCACCAGAGTATCAACAGCCGCTTCCTTCAATTCCTGCAGGTAGCTCTGGGCGGTCAGGCGCGCCACCTGATTGTCAGTCCACCCTTCTTCAGCCAATGGGACAAAGAGCGGGCAGGCTCGTGTCAGAACTTCGGCCTCGGGTTTCAGGCGCTTGATGGCGCGGGTCTAGGCGCTGCTGCGGATGGTGCCGGCAGTTCCGATCACACCTATACGTCCGGAACGGCTGACTTCTACGGCCCGACGGGCGCCCGGTTCGATAACACCGACCACCGGGATCGAGAGCTGCCGCTTGAGGGTCGGAAGTGCCACGGCAGAGGCGGTATTACAGGCCACCACCAGCAGCTTGATGTCGCGCTTAAGCAGGAATCCGGCAATTTCACCGGCGTAGCGCGTTACCGTCTCGGGGGATTTGGTGCCGTACGGCACCCGGGCCGTATCTCCGAAATAGACCGTGTCCTCCTGCGGCAGAGTCCGCACAATTTCGCGCAGGACCGTCAGTCCCCCAACGCCTGAATCAAATATGCCTATTGCCTGCCAGGTCACTTTCGGTTGTTCCCCGTAATTAGCTTGATGTAAACTGGAGGACTATATACCCGTTTTTATCAATAATGCAAGCCATTTACTATTTTCTGAAGCCCTACCATTGCCAGAGATTAAGCGCATTAAAGCGCTTGACGTATCATTTAAAATTGCTTAGTTTCAGAGCCTTGATTTTCAACGATATGAATTTCTTACGGAGGTGCCGCTGTGTATTCCATGGACAATGTCGGCAGAAACACGATCGCAATGGTGCTGGCAGGCGGCAAGGGAGAACGGCTGAGTCCTCTCACCCTGCGTCGGGCAAAGCCCAGCGTCGCCTTTGGCGGAAAATACAAGATCATAGACTTTGTCCTTTCGAACCTTTTTAACTCCGGCATCAAGAAGGTCTATATACTTACCCAGTACCGGGCCTATTCGCTCAACAAGCATATCCGTGAATCATGGGGCAAGTGGACCGGACTGGGCGAGTTCTATGTGGCCATCTCACCCGAAACCAGCAGCGAAAGTGAAGAGTGGTTCAAGGGCACTGCTGACGCCATCCTGCAGTATCTGCGTTTCGTCGAATCATCGGATGCAGATTATGTGGCGATTTTCGGTGGGGATCATATCTACAAGATGGACATCACCCAGATGATTAATTTCCACCGCATGAACCGGGCTGATATCACCATCGCCGCCCTTGAGGTTCCTGTTGAGGAAGCCAGTCGTTTTGGCGTTTTTTCCGTTGATGATGATGCCAGGGTGGTCGCCTTTACTGAAAAACCTGCCGTACCGGAGACTATCCCGGGACGTGATACCTGCTTTGCATCCATGGGTAATTATATCTTTTCGACAAAAAAACTGATTGAAGTCTTACTGGAGGGGAAGAAGCAGTTTGAGGATCTTGATTTCGGCAAGCACGTGATTCCGATGATGCTACAGAGCGGTGACCGGGTGTTTGCATACAACTTCAATGATAACGTAATCCCCGGCATGAAGGCCGAGGAGCGCGGCTACTGGAAGGATGTCGGAACGCTCGATTCCTATTACGAAGCTAACATGGATCTGATTAATGTTTCTCCGCAGCTGAATCTGTACAACTATAAATGGCCGATCCTTACCAATCAGGGCAATCTGCCGCCCGCCAAGACGGTTTTCGATGATGATGACCGACGCGGGCAGAATATCGACTCCTACGTCTGCGCTGGCTGCATCACCAGCGGCAGTACGGTCAAGCGCTCCATCCTCGGCCCGCTCTGCAAGGTTAACAGCTACAGCCTGATTGAAGATTCGATCCTGTTTGAAAATGTCACGGTCGGACGCCATGCCAGGATTAAACGTGCCATCATTGACAAAGGCGTTGTTATCCCGGACAGATCCACAATCGGATATGATCCTGAGGAAGACCAGCGCAATGGCTATACGGTGACAGAATCAGGGATCGTGGTGGTGCCGCGCAAGGACAAGTGAGGCGGGGTCACTTTCAGCGTAATACTCCAAGTGACCGCCGGACAGCTTCATCGTAGGGCGTCAACTGCAGGGGGATGAGGTCACAGATGGCGTTTTCACGACAGACCACCTCGTTTTTGAGCCCTTCGATCAGCGGCATCGAAACCGAGGGGGCCACCGGCGTTATGAACCCGACCCAGTAGGATGAAAGCCTTGGTGTCAGTACCGGTACCGGCAGTATGTAGAGTGAACGCCCCCTGATACGCCCGAAACGCTCCATCATCTCCTTGTAGGTCATTACATCCGGACCACCGATATCGAACGTCCCGCCGGTCGTACGCTCATCCTTCATACATCCGACCAGATAGCTGATGACATCCTCAACAGCTATCGGCTGGCAGCGCGTAGTCACCCAGCGCGGGGTGATCATGACCGGCAATCGTTCGACCAGTGCCTTGACCATCTCGAACGAGGCTCCTCCGGCGCCGATTATAATCGCTGCCCGAAGAAAGGTTGTGGCAAATTTTCCAGATCGCAAAATATCCGCCACTTCCAGACGGCTTTTCAAATGTTCGGAAAGATCATCGCCGGTTTCACCCAGTCCTCCCAGATAAATGACCCGCCTGACGCCGGCCTTTTCGGCGGAACTGACGAAATTTCGAGCGGCGTCGCGATCACGGCGTTCAAAACCGGCCCGCCCGCCTGCCATGGCATGCACCAGGTAGAAGGCGGTGTCAACACCATCCATGGCCGCCGGCAGTGACGCCGGTTCCAAGAGGTCTCCGCGAACTGTTTCAATAGTTCTGTCAGCAGATTCGTCCACTTTCCGCACCAGACAGCGCACATGCACGTCTTCGCTGAGCAGCGCTTTTGTCAGCAGGCGCCCGATAAAACCGTTGGCTCCGGTAACCAGCACAATTCTATTGTTCATTTTTTTCACCTTCGGTCAAATCATCCATCAGCCTGACCACCGCCAGTTCTTTTGCCTTGGCCTCAATATCCACTGTCATTGCACTCCCCTTCCAGCACTCCGGAAAGTCATACGGATCTATGTATTCGGCATGCGGTCTCGGGTTGCCGCCATCCCAGCCAGCGCGTGGCGAAGAGATGTGGCAGTACTGTTCCCGCCCCGCCTTTTGCCAGGTTTTCCCAGCCAGATCAGTAGCCTCTTCAACCGCCAGTCCGTCCGGATTGCAGCGATGGTGATGAACATCATACACCAGCGGTATTGAGAGTTTTTCACAAACGGGAAGCAGATCCCTGACCGTATAGCTGATATCATCGTTTTCCAGTGTCAATCGGCATGTAACCGAAGCGGACAGATCGGGAAACACCTCACAGAGCCGCTTAAGCGCGGACAGTTTATCACCGTATATCCCTCCGGCGTGAATGTTGATAACATCGGCACCCACCGACTCAGCCAAATATCCATGATATTCCAACTCCTGGATTGAATTATTGATAACCTCTGTATGAGGCGAAGAAAGCACGACAAACTGATCGGGATGAAAACTGAGTCTGATATCATGCCGTACCGCAAATTCTCGAATGGCAGCAAGCTGCTGCGCAATATCTTCACCTTCCGGCAAATCTTCCAACCTGTAGCCGACAGCTGGATGCGTCATACGCGGGAAGAGTGGCGACATTATACGGAATGAGCCGATTCCAAGCCTCTGGACGGTTTGAAGCGCCAGAAGCAGGTTGCGGGCATTGTCGTGACATATGCCGGACAGCTTGATCAACTGTTCGTCGCGGGCCAGTGCAGAAAGCGCCTTTGCTGTTGTCGTACGGAATGAAACCCTTTCATTTTTAAACAGGCAGCACAGGCCAAAACGCATGAAGTGATTCCTCCAAGGGGATTGGATTACCGGATAGTCAACCACGCTTGTATTTATAGCAGGTTATGCTACTGTTTGTAGCAATAATTAAGGGAAACCGACATGACAACTTTGATAAAACTTGGCGTCAGCGCCTGCCTGCTGGGAGAAAATGTCCGCTATGATGGCGGCCACAAACATGATCGCTACATTACCGATACACTTGGGCCGTATTTCAGTTTTCTACCGATATGCCCAGAAGTGGAGTGCGGACTGTCAACGCCGCGTGAGGCCATGCAACTTGAGGGTGATCCATCGTCACCTCGCCTTATGACCCGCAGGACCCGCACCGACATAACCGCTCAGATGCTGGCTTACTGTTCTGCCAGAATCCGGGAGCTGGAGAGCGAGGATCTATGCGGCTTCATTCTAAAAGAGCGTTCACCAAGTTGCGGACTTGCAACGGTTCCGCTCCATGGCTGCAGCACTCTACATATATTTGCCACCGGGCTGTTTGCGAGCGAAATTACACGCCGCTTTCCGCTCATGCCGGTTGAAGAGGCCGAACGCCTGACCAATCAGAATATCCGGACTGATTTCATCGAACGCGTACTTCGATACCACTGGGCCAGGGAATCCAAAAATAATACCTGCAGCGGCCGCAATTCTCCGAAAGCTGAGCATTTTCACTAATTTTCCCTAAATCCCCTTGACAAAATCCGGATCGCTCATTACCTTGAACCAAGCTGGCACTCACCTGTTACGAGTGCTATTTTTTTGAGGCCATATCATGGATGTAGAGCTTTCTACCCGCAGCAGACAGATACTCGAGGCGATTGTTGAAGATTACATTGCCACCGCCGAACCGGTCGGTAGCAATGCTGTGGCGCGTCGGCATGCGATGACTCTTTCTTCGGCCACCGTACGTAACGTGATGGCCAATCTGGAAGAAATGGGGCTATTGACATCGCCTCACACCTCCGCCGGCAGGATACCGACCGAGAAGGCCTACCGCTTCTATGTTGATTCACTGGTGGCGCTACGCCAGGTCAGCCGGGAAGAGAAGCGTCAGATCATAAGTCATTGCCGGCAGTCTGGCGCGGGGTTATCCGGAATTTTGAAAGAGACCAGCCGAACGCTTTCCCAGCTTTCCAATTATATGGGCATCGTGGTAGCACCCAGCTTTACATCAGACGTATTCCGTCATATTGAATTCATCCGCATTGGACAACACAAGGTTCTTGCCATTCTTGTGTCCAGTAAGGGAGCTGTCCAGAACCGCCTGATCGAGACCGAGGACGATCACACCCCTGAAGAGCTGGTCAGAATGGGCAACTATCTGAATGAAATGATGCAGGGCCTGACAATAACCCAGGCCAGAGAGCGTATTCTATCGGAAATGCAAAGTGAAAAGGCCCATTACGACCAACTCATGTCCCGGGCTCTACGAATCAGCGAACAGGCCGTGGCAGTTGAGAACGATGAGATTTTCGTTGAGGGGCAGGCCCGCATCCTCGACCAACCGGAATTCAGTGATGCAGCCAGAATGAAGGAAATCTACGAAGCGTTCGAGCAGAAGGGAATCATACTGCAGCTCTTGTCACGCTGCATGACTGCCGACGGAGTACAGATATATATAGGTTCCGAAACGACCCTCAGTCGCTCAGCCAGCGTCAGTCTGGTCACTTCACGCTTTGTCACAAGCAGTAATACGGTCGGAATGCTCGGTGTTATCGGGCCGACCCGGATGGGATATTCGAGTGTAATTCCAATTGTTGATTACACAGCCAGAATGGTCAGTCGACTGTTAAGCGAAGCATAAAGTCTGTAAAATTCAAAAGGATACTATCAGCCATGGAAACAAAGGATACCGTAGAAATCTCAGGCAATGAAACGCCAGGGGAAAACGGAGACATTTCTACCGTCTCTGCTTCAGAAGCCGCTCTTTCTCTGGAAGATCAACTGGCCGCCAAGACCAGGGAGGCCAGTGAAAACTGGGATCGCTTCCTGCGCGAACGGGCCGATCTGGAAAACTACCGAAAGCGGGTCAATCGGGAAAAAGAGGAGTTGCTTAATTATGGCAATAAATCCTTGATCGAGGAGATACTGCCAATCATAGACAATCTTGAACGGGCCCTGACGCACGCATCCGAGGACGGCTTGGGGGCTCTGGTGGAAGGAATCCGTATGACTCACGGCATGCTGCTCAGTTCGCTGAAAAAATTCGGCGTATCGCCACTTGAGTCGGCTGGTTCTACCTTCGATCCAGCCTTTCATCAGGCCATGGCCCAGGTGCCGACTGACGAACACGCACCCAATACCGTCATCGAGGAGTACCAGAAGGGCTACAAGCTGAAGGAGCGCCTGCTGCGGCCGGCCATGGTAACCGTATCAACACCTGTAAAATAATTTTCTGCAGACCTTGTTTTTTGCCAAACCAGTGAATATCTTCAGAACAACAGAATCGAAATAGGAGGACTACACATCATGAGTAAAGTAATCGGAATCGACCTCGGAACAACCAACTCCTGCGTTTCTATCATGGAGGGTGGCGAGCCGGTCGTTATCGCCAACTCTGAGGGAAGCCGCACAACACCTTCAATGGTTGCCATTTCTGACAGCGGTGAGCGCCTGGTGGGACAGCAGGCCAAGCGACAGGCTGTTACCAACCCGGAGAACACTCTGTATGCCATCAAACGACTGATCGGACGTAAGTATGATTCGGACGCCGTCAGAAAAGATATCGCCATATCACCTTTTAAAATTGTAAAGGCTGACAACGGCGATGCCTGGGTCGAAGTGCGCGACAAGCGCTATTCTGCCCCGGAAATATCCGCCATGATTCTCCAGAAGATGAAAAAGACTGCCGAGGATTATCTGGGGGCTGAAGTTACCGATGCTGTCATAACGGTGCCGGCCTATTTTGACGACTCACAGCGTCAGGCTACCAAGGATGCCGGAAAGATTGCCGGTCTGAACGTGCTGAGGATCATCAACGAGCCGACCGCCGCAGCGCTGGCCTATGGACTTGACAAGAAGAAAGATGAAAAGATAGCCGTATTCGATCTGGGCGGCGGCACTTTTGACGTATCGATTCTGGAACTGGGCGACGGAGTTTTCGAGGTTAAATCAACCAACGGAGACACCTTTCTGGGTGGCGAGGATTTTGACCAGCTTGTGATCGACTGGATCGCCGGCGAATTCAAAAAAGATCAGGGCATCGATCTCCGCGGCGACAAGATGGCGCTGCAGCGCCTTAAAGAAGCGGCCGAGAAAGCAAAGTGCGAGCTCTCGACCTCCATGGAAACCGACATCAACCTGCCATTCATTACCGCCGATGCCTCCGGTCCAAAGCACCTGACTCTGAAGCTTTCGAGAGCCAAGCTTGAATCAATCTGCGCTGAGCTGCTGTCTAAACTGGACGGCCCCTGCCGCACCGCGCTCAAGGATGCCGGCCTGTCCGCCAAAGATATTGACGAGGTTATTCTGGTGGGCGGCATGACCCGTATGCCGGCAGTGCAGAAAAAAGTGGAGGATATTTTCGGCAAGACCCCCAGCAAAGGTGTCAACCCAGATGAAGTCGTAGCCATCGGCGCCGGCATTCAGGGCGGCGTTCTGCGAGGTGATGTCAAGGACGTGCTGCTGCTTGATGTAACTCCGCTTTCACTCGGCATAGAGACCTTGGGAAGTGTCATGACACGCCTGATCGAGAAAAACACCACCATACCCTGCCGCAAGAGTCAGGTTTTCTCCACAGCTGCGGACAATCAGCCGGCTGTTTCAATTCATGTTCTCCAGGGTGAGCGTGAAATGGCCCGTGACAACAAGACACTGGGCAATTTCGAACTGACCGGTATACCTGCGGCACCGCGCGGCGTACCGCAGGTTGAGGTGACTTTTGACATTGACGCCAACGGCATCGTGCATGTTTCGGCCAAAGACCTCGGAACCGGCAAGGAGCAGTCGATCCGTATTACCGCATCTTCCGGCCTCTCCAAGGAAGAGATCGACAAGATGGTGCGCGACGCCGAGGCTCATGCCGATGAAGACAAGAAGAAACGCGAGGCGATCGAGGCC